>JAZLHT010000122.1:0-18343 GCA_045616965.1 Candidatus Enterocola sp. | reverse complement strand
ACAGACAACATAGGTCATTACGGATTGGCGTTTGACTACTATACACACTTTACATCACCAATAAGGCGTTACCCCGATATGATGGTACACCGTCTGCTTTTCCACTACCTTAACGGAGGGGATTCAGCAAACAAGAATCAGTTTGAGGAGTACTGTGCCCACTGCTCTGATATGGAACAGTTAGCGACAGGAGCGGAGCGGGATTCCATAAAAGCCAAGCAGGTGGAGTTTATGAGCGATAAGGTAGGGCAAGTGTTCAGTGGCATAATATCCGGCGTTACAGAGTGGGGAATATACGTGGAGATAACGTCCAATAAGTGTGAGGGAATGGTTCCTATCCGCACATTAGATGATGATTACTATATATACGATGAAAAGAACTATTGCGTAACAGGCAAGCGTACAAACAGGAAATATCGTTTAGGAGACGAGGTCAACGTTATGGTGGAATCCACCAACTTAGAGAAGAAACAGTTGACATTTGCCCTTGTCCCCTGATCCCTGACCCTTGACCCTTGTCCCTTGACCCTTTTACGAGTGAAACGAGTAAAATATATATTATGAAGGTAAAAATAATCAACAACTCAAAGAACCCTCTGCCGGCATACGCCACACCACTGAGTGCGGGCATGGATTTACGAGCCAATTTGGAGCAGTCAGTAACACTTAGCCCTATGGAGCGTAGGCTTATACCCACAGGTCTTTTTATAGAGTTACCACAAGGGTATGAGGCACAGATACGCCCACGTAGCGGACTTGCCCTAAAGAAGGGCATAACAGTATTGAACACCCCAGGCACTATAGATGCAGACTATAGGGGAGAGATAGGTGTGATTCTTATTAACCTAAGCAATGAGCCTTTTGTAATAGAGAGCGGAGAGCGTATCTGCCAGATGGTTATAGCCAAGCATGAGAATGCGGAATTTATAGAAGTTGATGAACTCTCATCTACAGAGCGTGGAGCAGGAGGATTTGGGCATACAGGTAAAAAATGAAGAAACTTGCAGTTCTAATATTGTCCATTTTATCGGCACTTACGGCATACGCAAGTGCTGTGTCGCATGTCATGCCTGACTCTGTAAAAGTGTTGCGGGACTCCCTTTTTACAGAGGGGTTACGTTATAAGTATTTGGAAAATTCAGACAGCACCATTATCATGCTGGAGAAGGCAGACTCCATAGATCCCGATAACTCAGCCATCTGTTATGAACTTGGCAGAGCCCTTATGAAAACAGATTTTGACAGAGCTTATCAATACTTGCAGAGAGCGGCGGAATTATCCTCGGGTAATTACTATTTTCAAAAGACACTCATACAGGCACACCTGAAAAAAGGAGATAGACAGGCAGCCATAAAGGCATACGAGTCTATAGTGAAGAAATATCCTGACCACGAAGGGGATATATTTGACTTGGCAGAACTTTATTCCACTACGGGAGATTATAAAAATGCCATAAAGACCTTTGAAAGATTAGAAAAGCTGATAGGTGCTGATCGTTATGTGTCAATGTCTAAAATAAATGTGTATCTTGCCCAGAATAATGTTAAGCAGGCTTTAAAAGAGATAGACGTCATAATAAAGGCCATGCCATTGGACGCTGCACTGTGGGTGTATAAAGGAGGCATACTTATGGATAACAAGGAGATGGACGAGGCATACAAATGCTTTGAAAAATCACTTGAAATAGAATCAGAAAACGGATATGCATTAGAATATCTCTATGCCTATTATGTCCGCATAGGTGAGATGGGAGAGGCCGAAAAAATTATGTATAGGATATTTGCAACAGGGAATGTTCAGTTTGACAACAAAAAGGAATATCTTAAATCACTTGTTCAATATTATCAGGTGCAGAACATTCCGTATTCCAAACTTGATACAGTGTATAAGACTATCATAAGTTCAGATCCGGATAACTCACAAGCCCGGTTGCTCTATGCTGATTACCTTTTGCAAATGCAACGCAGAGATGATGCCATAGATGAGTTGCAATCAGCCATATACGTAAACTCACGATGTCAGCAATGTTGGGAGTATCTATTGTATTACGTTTCAGAGAGTGAGGATTCTGTAAAAGTGGAAAAAGTGCTCAGTGATGCACGTGACGCCATACCTGAAAGTGCTGATTTTTATTATTACAGCGGTATCTGGAGTTATGCTAAAAATAATGAAAAAGATGCACTTTTGTATATGCTTAAGGCAGACAGTATCGTTAGCAATGTGCAGAACGGAGAACTTTCACAAGCCAATAAAAAGGATATGTGGAGTTTCCTTATGAGCTATTACAGAAAAATGGGTGATAAAGAGAAAACCTATCATTATTTAGATAAAGTGGCAAAAGAGTTTCCTAAAGATATAGGAGGGCTTAACAACTACGCATATATAATGGCTGAAGATAATATTGATTTGGAAAAGGCAGAGAAAATGAGTAAGAACACCATAGATAAAGAGCCTCTGAACAGTATGTATCTTGATACGTACGCATATATTCTTATGAAACGAGGAAAGCTCACATACGCTAAATTTTACATAGAACAGGCTATAGAATATATGTATAACTCGATGTCAGAATCAGAGATATCTGTTATATTAAGCCATTACGGAGATATATTATTTAAATTAGGTGACAAGGAGGAGGCCGTTGCTCAGTGGAAAAAAGCATTGGAGAAAGCGGATGATTCAGACAAACCAAAACTAGAAATAAAAATAAAGACCAAAGAATATGTGGAGTAAGAAACATTTTATAATAACAATCACAACCATTGCAGTACTATTGGCGGCAAGCGGTTGTAAGAATAAAACCGAGTTACCTGCTCTTCAGGTCACCGAATCACCGAATCACCAAATCACCGAATCACCGAATAATCAGGATTACAGAACCCTAAAAGCCAAGGCAGTATTGTCATTGCCAATGATTAACACTCTGAACGTTAAGGCAACAGTCTCTGTAGAGGTGGGCAAGTCAATTATGATATCACTACAGCCTCTACTTGGAATGGAGATGTACCGTATAGTATGCACAAGTGATCATATAATGTTTATTGACAAGCTTACCCATTCATATATGGCAGAACCGTATAAGAACTTTACAGACAAGAACTACAACCTAAACTACGATATGGTGGAGGCTCTGCTTTGTAACAGATTCTGTGATCCTCTGCAAGATGACTATAAGGATTTTACCGCAAGCAGTGATGCCGAGACCACAATATACCGAAAGCAGGCATCTAACTACTATGTGGAGTTTCTGACACAGAACAGCCAAATATACAGAACAACATTTGCCTCCAATGACGGCAATCAGTATGTAATGGCAGACTATAACTCATTCAGTACAAAAGACGGTTATAATTTCCCTATGGCGGCGGTATGCAACGTGCGCTCAGAAAAATTCCCGTTGTCATTCAACATAACGTTTGAGAGTGTGGAGTTTAACGCCGATGTAACCATTTCAGAGACTTTCCCATCGGGGTATAACAAGTTATCTTTAGAAACATTGACTCAGAGTTTATTTAATATAAAATGAAAAGAGTAGTATCAATAGCAGGCATACTTTTGTTGGCATTTACCGTAAGTGCCCAAAGTGTGGCAGACCTTCAGAAAAAAAAGGCAAGGGCATTAAAGAACTTGGAGCAGACCTCTAACCTTATTACAGAGAATAAGGAGAATACCGCAAAGACTATGACCAAGATAAACCTTCTGCAGGCACAGATAAAGGAGCGTAAAGTAGTGATTAACGCCCTTAATGCAGAGGTTAATGAGATAAACAGGCAATTGTCATCGCTTAGAGGCGATATTGCCGCTCAGCAAAAACAACTTGCCGCCCTAAAAAAGGAGTATGCGGCGTTGATGTACCATCAGTATTACAAGAAAGGCAAATGGGATAACCTGATGTTTATATTATCTGCCGATAATGTAGCCCAGAGCCTACGCAGATACAGATACATTAAACAATATGCTGAGTACTGTACGCAAAAGGCGGCAGAGATAGAGAAAGTTAAGGCAAGCCTTGATTCCAAGATGGCAGAGGTGGAGAAAGTTAGGGAAGAACGTGTTGCGGTTCTTGATGCACGCCAAAAGGAGAACTCCAAGTTGCAGTCAGAGAAAAACAAGCAGGATAAACTTGTAAAGAGTCTGAAACGTAAGAGTAAGGAACTACAGAAACAGTTAAAGAGACAACAAGATATAGCAAATAAACTTAACTCACAGATAGAGAAGAAGATAGCGGAAGAGGCACGCAAGAGCGGCAAGGGTAAAGGAAAAGGTGGAGAGTATGTCTTGACCAAAGAGGAGAAACTTGTATCGGGTAATTTTGAAAAGAACAAGGGCAGATTGCCGTGGCCTGTGGAAAAAGGTTTGGTGGTAGGAGCGTTTGGCATTCAGCCGCATCCTGTACTGGAGCATGTAACCACTAACAATAAAGGAATTTACATACAATGTCCGGCAGGAACCAAGGCAAGAGCGGTGTTTGACGGGGAGGTTACCCAGTGTTTCTCTATACCAGGCAGTAACACCACCGTAATAGTAAAGCATGGATTATACAGAACAGTATATTCAGGATTGAGTAAGGCAAATGTAAAGCAGGGCGATAAAGTTACGGCAAAGCAGATTATAGGCACCATATTCTCAGACCCTGAGGAGGGCAACAAGACAGTAATCTATTTCCAAGTATGGAAAGACAGAGAGATTCAGAACCCTGAGTTTTGGCTTGCAAAATAAAGGAATTTATTTAAAACTAATTTATATGTCAAGAACAAAAGTAGCTGATGCTTTAAACAGCAGTGAGTACGGTAAGCAAATAATCGTAAAAGGTTGGGTTCGTACACGTAGAGGTAACAAAAATGTAGGTTTTATAGCCCTCAATGATGGTTCCACCATAAAAAACCTGCAAATAGTGGTTGATTTTGCCAAGATAAGTGAGGATAACATCAAGGATGTTACCACCGGTGCATGTATCTGTGCCGTAGGAACATTGGCACAATCACAAGGTGCAGGGCAGACCGTAGAGCTACAGGCAGATAGCATAGAGGTTTACGGCAAGGCGGATGTAAATGAATATCCACTGCAGAAAAAAGGACACACTATGGAGTATCTGCGTGATATAGCCCATCTGCGTCCACGTACAAACACATTTGGAGCAGTGCTGAGGCTACGCCACAATATGGCGTATGCCATTCACACATTCTTCCATAACAAGGGGTATTACTATTTCCATACACCGCTCATTACAGCCTCAGATTGTGAGGGAGCAGGGCAGATGTTTCAGGTAACCACCCTTAACCTTGAGAATATCCCTAAGACCAAAGAGGGTAAAGTGGATTACAGCAAGGACTTTTTCGGCAAGCCTACAAGCCTTACCGTATCGGGGCAGCTTGAGGGAGAGTTGGCTGCAACATCACTTGGAGCCATCTATACATTTGGTCCTACGTTCCGTGCAGAGAACTCAAACACACCACGCCACTTGGCTGAGTTTTGGATGATAGAGCCAGAGATAGCCTTTATGGATAAGACAGAACTTATGGACTTGGAGGAGGAGTTTGTCAAGTACTGTGTAAAATGGGCCTTGGATAACTGCTATGATGACCTTGAGTTCCTTAACAATATGATAGATAAAGGGTTGATAGAGCGTTTGAAGGCAGTTGCAGGCACCACATTCAAGCGTTTGCCATACACAGAGGGCATAAAAATACTTGAAGAGGCTATAAAGAACGGCAAAAAGTTTGAGTACCCTGTATATTGGGGTTGCGACCTTGCCAGCGAGCATGAACGCTACCTTGTAGAGGAGCATTTCAAGACCCCTGTAATTATGACAGACTACCCTAAAGAGATAAAGGCATTCTATATGAAACAGAACGCCGATGGAAAGACAGTTCAAGGTACAGACGTGCTGTTCCCACAGATAGGGGAGATTATAGGCGGTAGTGTGCGTGAGGAGAGCTATGACAAGCTGCTTGCCCGTATTACAGAACTTAATATCCCGATGAAGGACATGACATGGTATCTTGACACCCGTAAGTACGGATCATGTCCGCACGCAGGCTTTGGATTGGGATTTGAGCGTCTGATGCTGTTTGTAACAGGAATGCAGAACATACGTGACGTTATTCCATTCCCACGTACCCCAAACAACGCAGAGTTCTAAGCTTGACCCTCGTTCCTAGAAACAGTCCCTTGCCCCATTCCGTCATCCTGAGCGTTAGCGAAGGATCTCATCTATGTTCAGGTCTTAAAAGGTCAACCAAGGTTTTTACGGGGGTGAACGTCTCAGGCGGCACCTCCACAAAAACCGTAATCCAGTCTGCCATAGCGCCGTTCCATAGACCTGGACGCTCCTGAATCTTCATATCTATGCCATTTTGGCTTTTGGAAGATATAAAGCCTGTAGATGGGTCAATATAGTTATTAAGATTAAACTTATTGCCCTTGTAATTATACACGGAGCAGACCAAATCCACAGGGTTAAAATGAGAGGATCTCTTAACTAATTCCACCTGATACCTGTTGGTAAAGTCTATTTGTGAAGATTCAATAATCTGTAGGCTGCTCTCACCATTGGAGTTTCTTACCCAAAAAGGACCGCCGCCAGGCTCCCCATCGTTTCTAACCATACCGCACACCCTTATAGGACGGTTAAGCTTCTTTTGCCAGAAAGCGATTTTCTCACGAAGAGACCAACCAAAATAAGCCATACTTACCTTCAGTTGAAGAACGGTTGAGGCAAAAGCCTCTATTTGGGCTATATCGGCGTTAGAGACAGAGAGGTTATCCAATTTGCATAAGGCGTCATTAACACTGCGTTTAAGCAAAAGAAGCATACCTACAAGTATTTTCTTATAAGTGTAAGTGGTCTCACGCAGAGAGTCTGTGGTTACGTTATCTATGTTTTTAATAAAGATGATGTCCTCTGTACAGTCATTAAGATTCTCTATAAGGGATCCGTGACCACCCGGACGGAAAAGCAGAGAACCATCAGCGTTCCTAACCAATTTGCCGTCAGCATTGTTAATGGCAACCATATCTGTCTTAGGTTTCTGCTCAGATAGAGTGATATCATATTTTACCCCAAACTTCTCTTCGTATTTAGGAACAACCTCCATAATTTTCTTTTCAAACATTGCCCTATGGTCAGCAGATATAGTAAAATGCAGGTGGATCACCTTATTTATATCTGCGGCATATACTGCACCCTCCACTAAATGTTCCTCAAACGGGGTGCGTGGAGCGTCATCGTAGTTATGGAAAAGCAGCATAGCCTTAGGCTTCTTTTGGTAATTAAGCCCTTTCTCACCTAAAATAAATTCTGCAATAGTCTTATAATCAGCGCTTTTAATGCACTCGTCTATGCTTAAACCCTCTTCCCTCATCTTGCTTTTAAGCTTATTAAAGAAAGCAAACTTACGTATGTTAAGCATACACTCCTTAATATCAGGGTATTTGTTCAAGTCTGATCCATCACCTAATGAGAATTTTACAAGGTCTTTGAACATTCTGGAAGCGGCACCCGATGCAGGCACAAATTTAAGCATGGTATAGTCATCCTTAAAAGTCTCGTACTCCTTAATGCAGTTGCCTATTTCAAAATCTATAAGTTTTGCTATTCCATTGCCCACAGTGGCGGCTTTGTCAATATCAGCAAACGGAAATCCCTTTTCAAAATTATCAAGTTGAGTACGGATTTTAGTTTCAGATATGCCCCTTGCTGCTATCTGATCCAAGTCTTTAGGTGATAATTGTTCAAACATAATTATTTATCGGTTTTTCTTTTACGTAGTTTCTTAATAATCTCCTCTTGCTCACAGATAGTCTTCTCTTGGTCATTTATAGTCTTCAATAATTCGTTAAGTTCCTCATTTTCAATAGAGGTAGGGTACTCAGAATCTACACGAAGCAGAAAATCGGCAAGAATGTTCATATAGTTTGTGAAAGCATCGTACGGAGACCCGAAAGGACTTGCCCATGCACTCTTGAAACTCATGTGGTTAAAGTAGTCGGTACACTGAATATTCAGCCAGTCACGTTTAAGTGCTTTCTCCTTGCAAAGATTAACCCTTTCCGCCACACTGTACAATTTGTTGAGAGCCTCTTCCTGCAGTTGGTTACCCATCCATGGAGACAAGTCTTTTTCTTCGCCACTCCACGATAGCGGATACGGTGCAGTAATTGTGTCTATAGGTTTTGCTTTAGCAGCCTCCGATGGGGTGGTAAACCCGATACCACGTTTAAATGCCTGATCCGGCATTGCCTTCAAGAACTCAAAGATGCCTGTATAATCCTTTTGTATTATACCAAACGCCTCGTAGCCAAGCCATATATTAAAAAGTTCCTCTTCCGCAGGTGCGTCAGCAATCCATTGCGTAAACTTATCGGCGGTTAAAGGATATTCACTCCAAGATGTATCAGAGAATTGGAATGGAATATGGTTACTCATAGTGAAATTACGGGTAAGCAGTTTTACTTTAGGCAGATAAGGATGCCCATAAACGTAATTAGGACTCTTCCATCCAAGAATATGCTTAGCACCTTCTATCAGTATAGTGTTAAAACCTAACTTAGTCAATTTTTCCGCCATTTCATCGCTATAAATGAGCTCCGAGTTACGGAATGCGGTAGGCTTTTTGCCAAATAGTTCCTCTATTTTGGCACTATGTTTCTTAACTTGCAGTTCAAACTCCTTGTCATTAAATATGACACTAAGAGAGTGTGCGTAAGGCTCTGCCAAGAACTCCACATTGCCTGTATCGGCAAGAGATCTGAAACTGTCTATAATCTCAGGCGCATATTGCTCCAGTTGCTCAAGTGTGGCACCCGATATAGAGAATGCACACTTGAATTTGCCATTAGAACTCTTTATCAAATCTGCAATAATGGCATTGGCAGGTAGATAGGATTTGTCTGCCAGTTCCCTTATCTTACTCTCTGACGCAAAATCATCATAATAGTAATGGTCATTGCCAATCTCAAAAAACCTGTATCTGCGTAGCACATACGGACTGTGTACCTGAAAATAAAAACAAATTTTTTTCATATTTTTCTATATTATATTTACCTTTTCATACATCATTTTAACCTCGCCTACGGCTCGTTAAAATATAATTCCTTTTTTATTGGGACACATTCCCAAACCTTTGCGTGCTTCGCACGGCGTACTTTGTACGCTTGTCGCCTATGGCTCCTCATACATCATACATTATACATTATACATCATCTCTTTACCCTATCATATATCTCTCTAACTTTCAACCCTGCCTTATCCCACGTTATGGCATTAACCTCTTTACGTCCCTCCTCACTTAGGGTTTGGTATATGGCAGGGTACTCCACTATAGAGTAGATGGCATCAGCCATAGCGTCTATATCCCAATAATCAGTCTTTATGGCGTTATTCAGAATCTCCGCACATCCTGACTGCTTGGATATTATAGAAGGAGTGCCCACCTGCATAGCCTCAAGTGGCGATATGCCAAAAGGCTCAGAGACAGACGGCATAATATACACATCGCTGTCCGCTAACATTTGGTGAACCTGTGCCCCTTTAAGGAATCCAGGGAAATGGAAACGGTCTGCAATACCGCGACTTGCCGCCAAATCTATCATGGCGTTCATCATATCGCCGTTGCCTGCCATAACAAATCTTACGTTCTTAGTGCGTGCAAGAACCTTGCTTGCCGCCTCCACAAAATACTCTGGACCCTTCTGCATAGTTATACGTCCTAAGAATGTAACCAATTTCTCCTTACGCGGTGTCTTTTTGTAACTCTCTGCATTAGGAATAGGATCTACAGCATTATGTACAGTGGAAACCTTAGACGGGTCCTGACCATATTTTTCTATTACAGTCTTGCGTGTAAGGTTACTTACACATATAATATGGTCTGCAATGTCCATACCCCTACGCTCAATGGAATATACGGTAGGGTTCACATTGCCTCTGCTACGGTCAAAATCTGTAGCATGCACATGTATTACAAGCGGTTTACCCGATATCTGTTTTGCAAAAATGCCGGCAGGGTAGGTAAGCCAATCGTGAGAATGAATTACGTCAAAGTCAAGGCTATGGGCAAGTACGCTTGCCACTGCCTCATAGTTGCCTATTTCCTGAACCAAATTATCGGGGTATCTGCCAGAGAACTCAATGCAACCCAAGTCATTAGTCCAAATACGTCTGAAATCATAGCGTATATGGTCTCTGTAGTAGAAGAATTCATCGGGGTTCATAATGTGACCTACACACTCCTGCACTCTCTCCCTTGATGTCTCTTTCCATACTACAGGAACGGCACATGCCCCTATTATTTTGGCAAAACTCTGGTCCTCGTCACCGTATGGTTTTGGAATCACAAATGTTATCTCCAAATCCTCCTGTGCCGCCATGCCACGTGTAAGTCCGTAGCTTGCCGTACCAAGTCCGCCTAAAATATGTGGTGGAAACTCCCACCCAAACATTAATGCTTTCATTTTCCTATCTAATGTTTTATATATCTTCAATTTTTAAAAAGGAAAATGAAACCTTAATGTTTGTTTTCCTTCTTTACTGGGGCATATCCCCAGACCCCTACGCTACGCGTTAGGGCTAAAGCCCTCTATTCCTTTTTTACTGGGACACATTCCCAAACCTTTGCGTGCTTCGCACGGCGTACTTTGTACGCTTGTCGCCTACGGCTCCTCATACACCATACATTATACATCATACATCATTAGTTGCTCCGCAGGAGCACCAGTGTTCTAAGAATCTCCGCTACGGTGGGGGCGTACGACATGGCACCATGACCCTTGTAAGGTGGGTTGCCGTCATAAAGTTCAGACAGCGTGCCTATGCAGAGTTTCTTCATCTCAGCCTCCATACCTATCATCTGCCTCTCTACAAAAGATACACCACTGTTTTTATATACTTTAAGATACCCCTCACAGTATGCCCCGGTAAGGAACGGCCAAACCGGTCCGTTATGGTAATTACGGTTACGCTCCTTCATACCGCCCACATAGTTAGGTCTGTAGCCGCCACTCTTAGGGCTGAGGCTTCTAAGACCCTTGGCGGTAAGCAACTCCTTAGTACATATATCTATTACAGATTTCTGCTGGAACTTGTCAAGAGGGGAGTACGGCAATGATACTGCATATACCATATTAGGCCTTACCTCCACATCGTTGTAGTTACCATCTACAAAATCATACAGATAGATGCCGTTCCAGAATACATTTATAAATGAGTTCTTTATTTGTTCTGCAAGCCTCTCAAATCTCTTGCTTTTTGATATAGAGTAGGCAAAGCACACAGCGTTGTACCACAAGGCATTAACCTCTACTATATAGCCTGTTCTAGGCGTTATCGGCCTGCCGTCCTCCATAGCGTTCATCCACGTCATAGGTTTAAGAGTGCCGTTTACATAAAGCAGTCCGTTATCCATAAACCGTGCAAACGGATGGTTTTGTTGTATAATAAAATCCAATATCCTTACAACAATATCTTTGTAGCACAAAACAGCATCCACCTTATTCTCCGCAGCGTATTGCTGAACCGCCCAAATAAACCATAACAGAGCGTCAGGGGCATCAATATCCTCTATAAGACGGCTTACATCGCCGGTATCTATAAAACCGTTTATCTCCTTAACTGCACTGTATGCAATATCCTTAAACATTGCTGTATCGCCTATACTGAGTGTGGCACCCGGCAGTGATATAAACTCATCTCTCGCCCTTGTCTTGAACCAAGGATAACCTGCAAGCAGAAAAGTACCCTCGTCTTGTTTTTTTGCAAATTGACGGGCTGCATTCTTCAGACAGTTAAACATATCGGTTCTGGGATTACGCTGGGCAAGTTCCTTATCCCATAGGGATTTCAGAGAGCGAGGTGTTATTTCATCCAAGCCGGCGGTAAAATATATGCTTTCACCTTTCTTGATAGACATCTCAAAACACCCCGGAACCAACAAATCCTCTAAGTAGTCATAGCCTCTTTCCTGCTCCTTCTCGTACTCAAGACCCTCGTACCAAAACGGGTTATGCACATACTCCACTTTTTTAGAGAATTGCATATATAGGAATGGGAAAGGATCATATAGTCTGCAACGTATGCCGTTGCTCACCTCGTCATAATTGGTGTTAACATCTGAATTTACTTTTGAGAGTGAGTGTACACTACGGAAAGCCAAAAACGGCTTAAACCTTATGGTGGTGGCGGAGTGTGCGTCTAAAAGAGTGTATTTGGTAATTATGCGCGGAGTGTTCTTAATCATAAGCCTCTCCTTAGATATAATTACGCCACCCACTCTATATACGGTCTTGGAAATAACATTGCAAGTGAACTCCCTAATATACTTATGACCGTTAGGGCTTATATGGTTGCCCTTATATTGATGCACTCCCAAATTGAACTCAGCGCCATGCTGAATTATGGTCTCATCAAGCGATGAGAGCAGCACATAGTTATCACCGCCAAGTTCAGGCAGTGGTACAACTAACTGTCCGTGGTACTTGCGGGTATTACAATCAACAATAGTGGTGCTATTATAAGCTCCTGACCTATTGGTTCTCAACATCTCTTTTGTAAGAGATTTCTCTAAATTTACAAGGGTGGATTTGTCAAAATTAAGGTAATCCATAAAAATTATTTTTGCAATCGTTACAAATTTACGAAATAGAATTTTTAAAAACAAAAATATACAAATCTATTTTCAGAAAAAGTGTCTTTTTCTAGTTTGCAGTTAAAATTCAAGGTCTGAAAAACCTCTAAAGTCTCTTCCCCAAGGTACTGGTTTATCTCAACCATTCCCATTCCGTTAGAAGTCAGACGGTCTTTTGCAAAGGTTGCAATATGGCGGTAAAACAATAGCGGGTTATCATCAGGTGCAAACAGTGCGGAGTGAGGTTCAAAATCGAGCACCCTGTTGGGCATGGTGACTGTTTCCATAGACCTTACGTACGGCGGATTGCTTACTATAATGTCAAAAACGCCAGGAATCAATGCACTGTCATTTAGAAAATCACAAAGCATTAAATCCACATTGCATACGTTGTTAAACATGGTGTTTGATTTGGCAGTCTCCAAAGCCTCATGACTAATGTCTATGGCTGTAATTCCGGCGTTAGGGAACAGCTTGGCAAGAGCAATGGCAATGCAGCCGCTTCCAGTTCCTACATCTAAAATGCGCCAAGGCTTTTTTCTATCCATGTTTCTCCCGATGAAATCTACCATTTCTTGAGTTTCAAGTCTTGGAATAAGCACGCTTTTGTTTACATTGATTCTTAGTGAGCAGAACTCTGCAAAACCTAGAATATATTCCAAAGGCTCGCCTTTAGCGAGCCTTTGAGCCACAATTTCAAGACTTCTTTTATTATCGGGGTTTAAGTCAGAGTCTTCTGTAAAATATGTTTTTTCAAGTGGAATGCCGCAAATTTCAGAAACAGACCTACGCCATAAAACGCCACACTCGTCAGTAGAGTACAACCCTTTATTTAAGTTGTAAAAGGTGCTCTTTGAGTTTTCCATAGTCATTTTCTGAAGATATAATATAGTTTGCCTTCATATATACGGGAAGCCGCTTATTGTAATGTTCCTTTATAAAATAGGGAATTATTTTATTATCAAGCTCTTTTATGAGCGGTCTGGTTTCAGATCCCTCTCTAAGACGGTTTAGAATCTCGTTTATAGGAGTGTTAAGAAAGACGGTGATGCCTACAGAGTTAAGAAAATTCATATTGTCTGAATGGCATGGCATTCCGCCTCCTGTTGCAATTACGGTGTCTTTAACAGTGGAGAGAATAGACAATACATTGCGTTCCTGCTCCCTGAAATAATCCTCACCGTTTTTTTTAAAGATTTCTGTAACAGACTTCCCCTCCCTGCCCTCAATATAGTTATCAGTATCTATAAAGTCAAGGCACATATCTTCTGCAAGCCTTTTGCCAAAAGTGGTTTTGCCACTTGCCATATAACCTACTATGTAAATGTTACGCATTCTTATTTCTCCAAGATAGTAGAACATTTGAACCGTATTGCACCGCCTCAATAGAGTCATCAGGTAACTCTACATTAGGGGCTTTAACACCATCGCCGCACTCAATCTCGCTAATCTCTATATGAACCTCATCGTATAGACCCGATGCAATAAAACGTCCTAATGTGTTGTTGCCGCCCTCAACTATAAGACTTTGCATTCCTTTGGAATAGAGCAGTGAACCAATCTCTTTAGGCGTCATCTCCCTGTCTATCACAACTGTGGGTGCGGAATCATCAAATATCTTATTGTCAGAAGGCACATCACCTCTTTTGTCTATCACAACCCTAGTGCAGTTTTTGCCATACCAGTGCCTTGTGTTAAGGTGCGGATTATCCTTTAAGGCAGTTTTAGTGCCAACCATAATACCCATATTCTCAGACCTCATCTTGTGCACCAACGCCTTGGTAAGATTTGAGGATATTTTTAGCGGTTCATCGTCAAAGGCGTCAATAAATCCGTCTTTAGTCTGAGCCCATTTTAAAATAATATATGGGCGATGTTTGGTGTGGAATGTAAAGAAACATCTGTTAAGTTCAAGACCCTCTTTCTCCATCACGCCGGTAACCACCTCTATACCAGCGTCACGGAGCATTTGTAATCCCTTGCCGTTAACATCTGGGTTGGGGTCTGTATTACAAACCACAACTTTGCGGATACCATCTTTAATTATACGTTCCGCACATGGAGGAGTTTTTCCATAATGGCTGCAAGGCTCTAAATTCACGTACAGAATAGAATCCTTAAGCAAAGACTTGTCTTTAACGCTATTTAAGGCGTTAATCTCAGCATGCGGACCACCGTAACAACGGTGATAACCCTCGCCTATTACGTTATTGTTGTACACTATCACACACCCTACCATAGGGTTGGGGGCGACTTTTCCTATGCCTTTAGCCGCTAGCTTAAGGCATCTGTTCATAAAATATAAGTCATAAAAATTTTTCATCGCTGACAAAGGTACGATTTTATTTTGTTTTTTTCCTACATAATCGTAATTTTGTACCCGATATTTGCAACTATTTATTATGAACAAAAATTTCAGATTACTTTTTATTGTGCTGTTTTTAGGAGTTAATTCGGCTATAAACGCAGTTAGAAGCCCTTTTGATAATGCTCAAGCAGTATTATTTAATGAGGCTACAGATTTTTACAACAGTACAAATTATGACGCTTCCATAAGATATTATTCAGATTTTCTAGAATACACTCCCTCTGATCTGGAGCCAGACGATGAACGCATTCGCATAGCACGTCAGAATATAGCCCTGGCTTCATACCAACTTAGGCGTTCAGATGCATATCAGTTGTTGTCGTCATACAAAACAGATTTTCCGTACACTCAGAATGCAAGCCAAATAGAACTCTACTTAGCTACACTTGATTTTGAGAATGGAAAATACAAGCCTGCTCTAAAACGTTTAGAGACCATAAATACAGATAATCTCACAGAAGACGAGATCACTCAACTTACATTCTATAAGGGATACTGCTATATTACCACTAAAAAAACCGATAAGGCGGAGTCTATGTTTGACCAGGTGTTAAGGCGTGGTGCTAACAAATATCAAACGCCTGCCCATTACTATTACGGATATTGCAAGTTCAATGACAAGGAGTATAAAACAGCACTTGAACACTTGCAAAAAGTAAAGGATGTGAAAGAGTTTAAGAATACCACCCCATACCTTATTTGTCAATGCCATTATCAACTTGGTAATTGTGATAAGGCTATGGCAATCAGCGACAGCATTGTAAAGAGCAACACCAAAGGAGTGTACAATGCAGATCTTAAACATCTCTCGGCATCGTGTAGGTTTAATAGTGGAGATTATGCCGCTGCACTGTCAGATATGTTTGAGTATCAGAAAGCCAAGCGTAAATTCAAACGTGAGGACTGGTATATATTAGGTGTGTCATATTACAATACAGACAATGCCGCCAAAGCGGTTGAGTGCCTTACAAAGGTAACCAATAAGAAAGACTCGCTTACCACAAACGCCTATTTTTATATTGGGCAGAGTTATCTTAAGCTTGGCGATAAAAAGAACGCACGTCTTGCGTTTGAGCGATCTGAGGGTGAAGATGCCTTGTATAACTATGCTCTTGTAACATACGAGTTATCTTACTCTCCGTTTAATGAGAGCGTATCGGCGTTTGAGAGATTCTTAAATGAGTATCCCAAATCAAAATACCGTTCCAAAGTCTATGAGTATCTTATAAATGTATATCTTACCACCAAGAACTATCAGGCGGCATACGAGTCAATACAGAATATAGAAGAAAAGACAGAAGAGATAAAGGCGGCGGAACAGAGAGTTATTTTTGGATTAGGTACCACACAGATAGCCAACAGACGCTATTCAGACGCATCTAAAAGTTTTCAGACGATATTAGGGGGCAAGAGTTACAACGATACTATAATCTCCCGCTCCCATTTCTGGTATGGAGAGTGTCTGTACCGCACAGGTAAGTACGATGATGCCATATCAGAGTTTAATACATACCTTAACACCAATAAATCTACGGCAGAAGAGGAGTATGGTTATGCCCTATACAATATGGGTTACGCATACCTTAAAAAGGGTGATAAGGCGGAATCAAGCAAGTGGTTTGCCCGATATGCAGCATTAAACACAGAAGATAAGCAGATGACAGCCGATGCGTATAACCGTATAGGCGACAACTATTTTATGGAACGCGGCTTCGCAAATGCTAAGGTGGCGTATGGCAAGGCAATGAGTGTGGCGGATAAGGTTAAGGGAGCAGACTACGCACTCTATCAGACTGGTCTTATTGCTGGGTTGGAGAAGAACTACACTGATAAGGTATCCATATTGGAGAGTCTTATTGCAAAATACCCTAAATCAGAGTGGACAGACGACGCCATGTTTGAGATAGGCAAAAGTTATGTGGCTATGGCAGACAACGAAAAAGCCACAGAAGAATTTAAACAGATAACACTTACATACCCCAAGACAAACCCGATAGTGCTTAAGTCAAAATTGCAGATAGCGATGTTACGCTATAATCAGGGCGACACAAACGGAGCCATAGCAATGTACAAAGAGGTGGCTACCCAATATCCTGGTACCGAAGAGGCGGAAACAAGTATGCAGACATTAGAATCTATTATGGTGGATAATAATAGAGTTAAGGAATATGCAGATATTGCAAAATCACTGAATAAAGGAACAGGTATTACCATAAAAGAGGATTCACTTACCTACAAGGCGGCAGAGAAAATATATTTTAGAGACGATTTTACAAATGCCGCCACAGCATTTGAGGCATACCTAAAAAGTTATCCTAACGGTAAATACAGTGCTTTATCAAAATACTATCTTGCAAACTGCCACTTTCGTTTAGGGAATAAGGAGAAATCCGCTGAGGCGTATAAGGACATAGTTGATAGTTCAGATAACCCCAATAACAGGCTTACACTTGAGAGGCTCTCATTACTATGCTATGAGAGTGGAGACTGGGCTTCTACACTAAAATACAGTGAAGCGTTGCTTGCCGTAACATCAAATGCAGAGGTTATAGCGGATGCAAAATACAGGCGTATGAAAGCCAATATGGCATTAGGCAAAGATGCCATGACAGATATAAAGGATTTGGCAGCCGATACCCGTAATGCCTACGGAGCGGAGGCAGAGTATCTGCTAATACAACACCTTTACAATATAAAGGATTATGCCCATTGCGAAAAAGAATTCTTTAAGTTTGTAGATAGCGGAACCCAGCACTCTTATTTCTTGGCAAAGGCATTTATAGTTTTAGCAGACTGCTATATTGCACAAGATAAATATTTTGATGCAAAACAGTATCTGCTTTCACTTAGGGATAACTATAAACCTGCCCCCGATGACATAAAGGATGCCATAGATTCGCGACTTGCGACAATTGCGGAAAAGGAGTCAGAACCAGAGATTATTACAGAAGATGTACAAATAGAAAATCATGATTAAAATGAAATATAAGGTATTATTAGCGGCATTGGTTGTAGCAACTGCCGGGGTTCAAGCAGAGGAGAACGCACTATCACGCAATATAACAGTTGAGAGAGATTACACGCCATCAACAGTAGAAGCGGTAAAGATAAGTCCTATTCCATCTAAAGAGGATTTGAATCCGGAGAAACCCAACGTAACATATTCTACAAGCAGTGAACCACAGAATGTAGCTGTCTCTAACGGTGTAGTTAAGGCAGACTACTATGAAGACGATTTGGTGACAGAGTACAAAAAAGGGGTTGCAAAGGTTGGTTTAGGATTCTATTGGCAGACTCTGGGAGAGTTTTATTACCCTATGATAAAGACAGACCAATACCTATTTGACATAG
>JAZLHT010000121.1:0-2228 GCA_045616965.1 Candidatus Enterocola sp. | reverse complement strand
GTACCTTATACTCACGCTTCTTGGACAGAATATGAGGGTTGAGGTTCCGTTTGCCGTAGGCAGGACAGACGCCATACTTGAGACCACAAACACAATCTATATAATAGAGTACAAGATTGATAAGTCAGCAGATGTTGCACTTAAACAGATAGACGATATGCACTACGCAGACCCATACCTTGCAGACCCACGCCGCAAGCTAAAGGTGGGTATAAACTTCACCACAGAATCACGCACCATAGAAAGTTGGAAAGCGGTGGAAGTCAGGTAAGGATTTTTCAATATTGAAATTTATCACTAATTATGAATAAATTTTTATTGATTTTTACATCGCTGTTTGTATGTATCGCTGTATCAGCAAAAACAGCACGTGAGGAGATTGATGAGAACATAATGCTTTCATCTAGTAATTATTTGGTATATCCTGAACCAACAGGAGTTAAATATACAAAAGCTCCAAAAGGCTATACACCTTTTTATATAAGTTCTTACCATAGACATGGTTCAAGGTATCTTATTGCTAAAAATGATTATCTAAAGCCTCAGCGGCTGCTTCATTTAGCAGACTCATTAGGTCTGCTTACGGCAGAAGGTGTAAAGGTTATGGGTAAAGTGGATTCTGTTTGTGCATTGGCTGATAACCGTTACGGAGAACTTACAAACAAGGGCTACAAACAGCATCAAGGCATAGCACAACGTATGTATAATAATTTCCCACAGGTATTCAAAGGCAACAAGACCATAGATGCACGTTCCACCGATGTTATTAGAAGCATTCTCTCTATGTTTGCAGAGACCTCAACCATTGTAGCAAATAATCCAAAACTGAATTTGTTCATAGATGCCTCACTACACGATATGTACTATATGAATCATTGGTTCAACCCTATCAATGAGCAATATGGCAGAACACCCGAAGTTAAAGAGTGCAGGAATAATTTTATACAAAAGCACCGCCATCCGGAAAGACTTATAGGTGAGCTGTTTACATCATATCCTGATACACTCGCACATCTTTGGAGCAAAGAGAAAATGTATAACTCCTTATGGGAAATAGCATCCAACCTGCAAAACCTTGACACAAGTATTGACATGATGTATCTCTTTACAAAAGATGAATGCTATGATAATTGGACTATTTCAAATACACATTGGTACTTGGAGTCAGGTCCAAGCCTACAGACAAAACAGATGAAACCATACGTTCACAGCAATCTTTTAAAACAAATAATATCAGCTGCTGATGAGGCTATTGAGCACGATTCTATAGCAGCCACAATGCGTTTCGGGCATGATAGCGTAGTTCTGCCGCTTGCAATGCTTATGCGTCTTAACAATTACTACTATGTTACAGGCGATATGGAGACTTTAGCGGATAACTGGCAGGCTTATAAGGTATTCCCTATGGCCTGCAACATACAGTTAATCTTCTATAAATCAAAGAAATCAAGCAATCCTGTATTAGTTAAGATAATGCTCAATGAGAGAGAATGCAGTATTTCTATCGATGCCTACAATGGACCATATTATGAATGGAACAAGGTTAAAGATTTCTACATAAACGATGTTTTAAAAAACATACCATCAGCAAAATAGAACCCACCTTAAAAAATGTAGTTGTTTTTGAATACTTTTAAATAAAATTTACTATCTTTGCAAATCATTAAACTAAATATTATGGCTCAGAACAAAGGCACAATTACTCAAGTTATAGGTCCGGCAGTGGATGTCTATTTTGAACAAGGTGGTGACAATCTTCCTAAAATCCACGATGCTCTCCAACTTACAAGAGAGGACGGACAGACTCTTATTTTAGAGTGCCAACAACACATTGGTGAAAATTCCATAAGAGCAATTGCCATGGAATCTACAGACGGACTTGTAAGAGGAATGGCTGTTTCCGCTCTTGGTTCACCAATTAAAATGCCCACAGGCAAACAGATTGTAGGAAGGCTTCTTAACGTTACAGGCGATGCCATAGACGGTATCGGTGACTTAGACAAGACAAACGGATACCCTATCCATCGTGAACCGCCTAAATATGAGGAGTTGGCTACCAGTAAAGAGATTCTATTCACAGGTATAAAGGTGATTGACCTTTTGGAACCATATTTAAAAGGTGGTAAGATTGGTTTGTTTGGTGGTGCTGGCGTAGGTAAGACAGTACTTATTATGGAGCTCATCAATAACATAGCCAAAGGTTATGGTGGCTACAGTGTATTTGCCGG
>JAZLHT010000120.1:0-6110 GCA_045616965.1 Candidatus Enterocola sp. | reverse complement strand
CCATTGGCTCATAACCTTCTGCTCAACAGGGTAACCGCCTCTTACAGAGAGTCCGTCACTAACCTCATCGTTAGCAAGTACGGTGCCTAATTTCGGACACCAATTCACCATTGTATCTGCCTTGTACGCTATGCGGTAGTTCATAAGAACGGCACGCTTCTCCTTATCAGTCATAGCGTTCCACTCTGCTGCGGTGAATATGGTGTCAAAGTTTGTGGCGGCATTAACATTGGCGTTACCTTCTTTTTCAAAAATCTTTATTAGGCTGTCAATAGGCAACGCTTTATCAGCATCTTTGTCATAGTAGTGCTTGAACATTTGCAGGAATGCCCATTGTGTCCACTTGTAGTAGTCTGGAGTACAGGTTCTTACCTCTCTGCTCCAATCGTAGCAGAAACCTATCTTATCCATCTGACTGCGGTATCTGGCTATATTGTCAAAAGTGGTTTTTTCAGGGTGTTGTCCTGTTTGTATGGCATATTGCTCTGCCGGCAGTCCGTAGGCATCGTAGCCCATAGGGTGAAGCACATTAAAGCCTTGCAGTCTCTTGTATCGACTGTAGATATCAGAAGCAATGTAGCCCAACGGGTGTCCCACATGCAGTCCCGCACCAGACGGGTAGGGGAACATATCAAGAACATAATACTTTGGCTTATTGCTGTTGTTCAGTACTTTATACACTGCATTCTCTCTCCAGTGCTTCTGCCACTTTTGCTCAATCTCTCTAAAATTGTAGTCCATAACTAAACTAATTTAACCTAATTAACCTAAATTTAAATAGACTGCAAATTTAGTCATTTCCATTGGATTGTGCAATAGCAAGATTCATATTGAAATTTTGCCACGAATGCCAAAAAATATGTTTCGTGGCAAAAAAATAGTATAAAAATTTGCCACGAACAATAAAAAAATTGCTTCGTGGCAAATTTTTTATTATATTTGCAACATTAAAACTAAATTTTACAATTATGGCAGTCATAATAGGCAGAAAAACGGAAATATCTGTAATGGAAAAAGTTTTCAACAGTGAAAAGGCAGAATTCTTAGTTATATATGGTAGACGTAGGGTTGGCAAAACATACCTTGTCAGAGAATTTTTTAATAATAATTTTGATTTTCAACATACGGGACTGTCTCCATTAGAATATGAGAATGAAACAGAAAAACTTGATTTATTACAACGTAGTGCATTTGTAAATTCCTTAAAATCTTACGGGTTTAATTGTGAAACAGTCCCATCAAATTGGTTGGATGTGTTTGAACTATTAAAACAGCATTTAATATTAAGAATTAAACAGACAAACAATAAACGTATTACTGTATTTATAGATGAGATGCCGTGGATGGATTCATCAAAAAACGGTTTTTTAACTGCTTTTGAAAGTTTTTGGAATGGCTGGGGTGCAGGTCAGGAAAAATTGCTGCTTATAGTATGCGGCTCTGCAACATCTTGGATCTCAGATAATCTTATAAATAATAATGGTGGTCTTTATGGACGTGTAACCCGTGAAATCAAATTATCTCCCTTTAATCTATCTGAATGCGAAGATTTTTTTAAGTATAAAAAAATAAATATGAGTAGATATGATCAATTACAAAGCTATATGATATTTGGAGGAATCCCTTATTATCTTGGATATTTGGAACGTGATAAAAGTCTTGCTCAAAATGTTGATTCTTTGTTTTTTGCAACGAATGGTGCTTTAAAATATGAGTTTGAAAGATTATTTAATTCATTATTTCGTAAAAGTAATACCACTGTTGGCAAAGCGTATGCAGATAATTTTAAAAACATTGTTACTCTTTTAAGCAATAAAAGGGAGGGTTATACGCGTAAAGAGATTTCTGAAAACACAAAAATACCGTATGGAGGTGGACTAACAGATATTTTAAGAGGATTGGAGTCGAGTGATTTTATAAGACCGTATCTTTTTTATAAGGGTAATCAACGCGAGGTAAGATATAAACTTACAGATTTTTTTGTGTTGTTTTATTTGAAATTCGTAAACAATGCGACTAAAAGCATATCTTATTGGCAAGAGAATCAGTTTTCTCCGTCTATATACGCTTGGAGGGGATTAACATTTGAAGAGGTTTGTTGGAATCATCAAGTGCAACTTAAAAATGCACTTGGCATTGCATCAGTGAAGACAATAATAGCACCTTGGCGTAGTCAAAAAAATAAAGGTGGCAGTCAAATTGATCTTGTGATAGAGCGTTCTGACCATATCATCAATGTATGTGAAATGAAATTCAAGGAAAATGCTTGGAATATGACTGATGCCGATGAACAGGATATTCGTTCTAAAGTAGCGGATTTTATTGAAGAAACAAAATATAAGCATGCTGTTCAGCCTGTACTTGTGTCGTCTTTCGGGGTGCAGAATAATGCTTACAGTAGTGTTTTTAGTAAAATAATAACAATGGATGAACTATTCAAATAAATTTTTACTTTTATGAAATATAATCCACAAAAGTTATAAAATAGATATCGATTCAGACAATTGTATAGACTCTTTCATATTATCTTCTATTGAGCTATAGTTCCAACTGCCATATCTTCCTATAGAATAAATCTGTTTTGTGCTTAAAAAAGATTTCCATTTGTTTACTTCTGCGATTCCTTTTTGACTAATATGCACGTATGCAGGATTCATTATCACTGAATACTACCGATAAAATTTTTTCGTTCATATGTACGCTTCCCTATAACAAGCACTAAGCAAACGCCTTTTCAATATGTTGGGTAACAAAGTTACTATTTTTTATCAAATTCAAAAAAAATCAATAACTTTGCAGAAAAATAATTTATTATGCCAGAGATAAGCAGATTTTATGGAATTATCGTGAGTTTGTTTTGGCGATATGTTACGAATAACAGATGTTGAATATATAAAAGAATATCAATTGCTACTAGCCTTTAATGACGGTGTATGTAAATTGGTTGATTTAGACAAATACCTTACCGGAAAGGTGTTTGGACCATTGCGTGACAAGAAGCTTTTTATTCAATTTGCATTAACTCGTATAACTATTGAATGGGTTAATGGAGCAGACTTTGCCCCTGAATTTCTATACGATATTGGAGAAATAGTTGAACGCAAACTATATGTTGCAGAAGATGCCGCTGCTTACCAAATCAATCCTTCAGCAAAGACTCATTGATATTCAGAATTCTTGCATACAATGCCCCTGAGATGTTGTGCCATACGCTGAAGATGGCGCCCGGAATTGTGGCAAGGGGCATTGCGGCAAAGTGGATTGCCGCAAGTGAGCATGCAAGACCGCTGTTCTGCATACCTATTTCCACGCTCATGGCAATACATTGAGGCTTACCAAGTTTAAAAATCTTACCTGTAAACATTCCCAAGGCATATCCTAACAGGTTGTGCAGTATCACTACTATTATAATAACCAACCCCGATGTGGCAAGTGCCGAAGCATTTGCTGATACTACCGCTATCACTATGGCGGTTATCGCAAGGGTTGATACAGCAGGCAGGTGATTTTTGACTTTTAAGATGGCATCGGGGAAAAATTTTTGAAAAACCATACCTAAACCTATAGGCAAAAGGATAACCTGTACAACAGACAGAAACATTCCCCAGAAGTCTATATCAATCAGAGTTCCTGCAAAAAGCCACACTAAAAGAGGCGTAAGAAGTGGTGCAAGCAAAGTGTTTATGGTAGTCATTCCTACAGATAGCGTTATATCGCCACCGGCAAGGTAAGTTATTACATTAGAGGAAGTTCCACCAGGACAACAACCCACAAGAATTACCCCGACCGCCAACTCCGGAGGCAAATTGAACAACAAGACAAGAACCCAAGCAAGCATTGGCATAATAAGGAATTGAGCCACACAACCTATTATTATGCTTCTGCCAGGAATTTTATGATTGGATTTGCCGAATGTGTTTTTTAGGTCGGACAAATTGATGGTCAGTCCCATACCAAACATTACAATCCCTAATAGCGGAGTAATGTACGTTGTACTTATAAAACTTAAATACTTAGGGAAGAAAAACGCCGATACTGCAGCCGCAAGCACCAGTAACGACATATAATCTGTTATGAATTTACAAACTTTTCTCATACGAGGTGCAAAGTTACACAATTTCAAAAAAATAATTTCAATTTTATGGAATATTTTGTTACCTTTGCAATGTTATGAAATTTATATGTAGTATTTGCGGCTACGTTCACGAGGGGAACGCCGCACCGGAGAAGTGTCCACAATGTGGACAGCCAGCGTCTAAATTCAAGGCACTTGAAGAGGGTTCAAGTTTGAACTTTGTAACAGAGCATGTCATTGGTGTTGCCAAAGACACCGATGACCAAATGAAAAAGGATCTGAACGCCCATTTTATGGGAGAGGCCACAGAGGTGGGAATGTATCTTGCCATGAGCCGTCAGGCAGACCGTGAGGGTTACCCTGAGATTGCAGAGGCTTTCAAGCGTTATGCATTTGAAGAGGCTGAGCATTGTGCTAAATTTGCAGAGTTGCTTGGCGAGGTTGTTTGGGATACCAAAACAAATCTTGACAAGCGTATGAATGCAGAGGCAGGTGCTTGTGAAGACAAGATGCGTATTGCAAAGCGTGCCAAGGAACTTAACTTGGATGCTATCCACGATACTGTTCATGAGATGGCTAAAGATGAGGCTCGCCATGGACGCGGATTTGCAGGCCTTTACAAACGTTATTTCGGTAAGTAGGTCATAGCACCTCCGCAACTACAAAATTAGAGCCGCCAATGTAGATGAGGTCAGTTTCTGATGAGTCTGCTTTGGCGGTTTTATATGCCTCTATTACAGAATGATAGCAGTTTCCATTTAATCCATATCCCGATGCCAAAGCCTGTAGCTCAGATGCCGGCAATGAGCGTTCAGTGGATGCGTTGCAGAAATAATATACAGCATTTTTAGGCAGTAGGGCAAGCACAGCAGAAATGTCCTTGTCCTTAACCATGCCAAACACAATTCTTAGATTGGTGAATTTAGGAGATTCGCCGTTCATCATTTTCTGCAGATGCTCTGCAATGTAGCGTATTCCGCCCTCATTGTGTGCTGTGTCTGCAATTATTAGAGGCTTCTCACCTATGGTCTGCCATCTGCCCATAAGCCCTGTATTCTTAACCACATTTGCCAAACCCTTTGTAATGGCATCGTCAGTAATGTTAAGGTCAAGTTTAAGCACCTCAAGTGCGGCAAGAATGGTTTTAAGATTCTTCTCTTGGCACAGACCTTTCAGTTCAAACTCCACATCGGGGAACTCCATATCTTCCGCCCAAACAATAGGGGAGCCTTTACTCTCATAAATAGGTCTGAGATTTGACGGTGCCTCACCAATAACGGCTGGAACATCAGGCTTAATGATTCCTGCCTTTTCACCGGCAATAGCCTCAAGTGTGTTGCCAAGTTGCTTTATATGGTCAAAACTTACATTGGTTATAATGCTCACAAGCGGAGTTATAATGTTAGTGCTGTCAAGCCGTCCGCCAAGCCCCGTCTCAATCACCGCCACATCAACTCCCATATCCTTAAAATACTTGAACGCCATAATGGTTGTAAGCTCAAAAAACGACGGTTTTAACGACGCAATCAGGTCTTTTGCACCCTCCACAAAATCCACTACATACTGATGGTCAATGGGCTTGCCGTTCACCCTTATTCTCTCTGAAAAATCCTTTAAGTGCGGCGATGTATATAGCCCTGTCTTATATCCCGATTCCTGTAACACCGATGCAATGCTATGAGTAGTGGAACCTTTCCCATTAGTGCCTGCTACGTGGATTGTTTTATATGTTTTATAAGGCTCATTGTATGCCTTTGCAAGAGCCATAGTGGTCTCCAATCCTTCCTTATACGCCGATGCCCCCACCTGAGAGAACATCGGGGTTTTCACAAACAGATAGTCTAATGTTTCTTGATAGTTCATAATAAAATATATGGGTCAAGGGTCAGGGGTCAAGGGTCAGGGAACAAATCCTTGTCCCTTGTTCCTTGTTCCTTGTTCCTTGTTCCTTGTCCCTCTATTCAAATTTTATCGCTTTTGCCGGAGCAATGTGTGATATTACAATACTTGGAATAAGCAACATCAGCATTGCAGT
>JAZLHT010000119.1:0-3582 GCA_045616965.1 Candidatus Enterocola sp. | reverse complement strand
AATTTGCCAGAGGTTGTTATAGATAACGTAATTAATAATACAAGATGTGCCGAGCCGTATAACGGAGAATATAAAATATCAGCAACAGGCGGTAGTGGGAAAGGTTATACCTATTCAATTGACGGTGGAGAATATGATGAGAATAACGCTACTGGTAGTGGATTCAAGGCGAAGGAGATGATAGCGAGGGTAAAAGACTCTAACGGATGTGAATCAGAGAGTAAGAATATTAAAATTTCTGACGATACGGAATTAGTTGACCCAGGACTTTTTGTGAGTGTAACAGGGGGCGGTTCGTATTGTGAAGGTGAAGACGGTGCTAATGTTGGTTTAAGTACATCTAAAGAAGGTTATGTCTGTAAACTATATAGAGATGGTGTTTACACAGGCATTTCTAAAGATGGCACTGGTCTCAGTGTGGATTTTGGCAAACAGAAAGAGGAAGGAGAATATACTGTAAGGATAGAAAATGAAAAGACAGCATGCTTTGCTACCATTAAGAATAGTGTGAAAGTGACAGTAAATGAACAACCCACCATAGAGATAACGAAGGAAGCGGAGTGTGCTCCGGACCTTAAGAGTTATTCTGTAGAGGTTGCAGTCAGTGGCGGAGAAGTGACATGCAACAAAGAAGCCAAAATAACTTCTAATGGTAATGTATGGACGGTCTCCGACATAGCAAAAGGAGAAGACTGCATATTAACAGTCACAACAGATGATGGTTGTACAGCCACATCATCTGTAACGGCGCCAAATTGTGGTTGTCCGGAAATAGATGCACCTACAAGTGAAACAGACAACTACTCATACTGTGCAGATTCAGACGAGACAGCTATAAGAGTGGATGATCCTGGAGATGGTTATGTAATTCAATGGTATGATGATGCTACGGAAGGTGCAAGTGTTGCAGAAGGAATATTCTTTGCACCGAAGAAAGAACCAGGTACGTACACGTACTATGCGGTGAAAGTTCAATCAGTAAGTAAATGTAAGAGTGAGAAGAGAACACCTGTAACGCTGACTGTAAATCCGTTGCCGAAGGTTGACAGTGATTCTGTATTCAATAATACTCAGTGTATAGCACCGTTTAACGGAGCATATAAAGTAATTGCCAACGGTGGAAGCGGGGTATATGAATACTCTAATGATGGAGGTGTCACATACAGTGATCAGTCAACATATACTGGTCTTCAGTCAGCAGATGTACAGGCAAAAGTGAAAGACTCAAATGGTTGCGTATCAGAAAGTGTTGAAATAAATGTTGAGGATAAATCTGTTGCTCCCAACAAATTTGAAGTGACAGGCGGAGGTTCATATTGTGAAGACGGAGATGGTGTGTCAGTAGGTCTTAATGGTTCAGAGATTGGCTTTACATATACGCTATATAGGGATGGTGTTGAAACCTCTATTTCAATGCCTGGTACAGGTTCCTCTCTTGACTTTGAACAGCAGAAAGAGGCAGGAGAATATACGGTAAAGGCAGAAAATGCAACAACGGCATCATGCACAGCCATAATGACTGGATCGGTCACGGTACATGTGTATGCGTCACCTATAGCGGGTTCTGTTTTTTATAACAACAGAATGTGTGGTGAAGGACCTTATGATGGAAGATATACCATAACAGCCAAAGGCGGAAGTGGAGAAGGTTATATTTACTCAATAAATGGTGGTGAAACCTATAGTGATACGTGCAAGTATGAGGGTCTTAAAGAGGCGGATGTTATCGCAAAAGTAAAAGACTCTAACGGGTGTGAGTCTAATACTGTGCAAATAACGGTGAGTGACACTCCTGCAATGCCAGCAGATACGTTTAACCTTGTAGGTGGCGGAATTTATTGCCCTGGTGATGACGGTGTGAAAATAGGTTTGGACAATTCAGAGAAAGGCGTTACATATACCTTGTACAAAGACGGTATTGCAACATCTGTATCACATTCAGGCACGGATTCAGACTTTATTTTTGGCTATCAAAAGGAGATTGGGGAATATACTGTTATGGCAGAGAACGTTACATCAAAGTGTTCTGCCATGATGAGAGGTTCAGTCTCAGTATCTGTCTATGATTCAATGACAATGGATTTCATAGTGACAGATAACACTCAATGTGTGAGTCCGTTTAATGGAGCATACACAATAACAGCAACAGGCGGCAGCGGTACATACACCTACTCAATAGATGGAGGTGCCACATACAGTGATCAGTCAACATATACTGGTCTTCAGTCAGCAGAAGTACAGGCGAGGGTGAAAGACGCAAACGGATGTGTGTCATCAGAGAGTGTTGCAATAAAGGTTGAAAACAAGTCGGTATCACCTAAGAGCACCTTTGAGGTGACAGGTGGCGGTTCATATTGTGCAAACGAAGATGGTATGTCAATAGGTCTGAATGGTTCAGAGACTGACTTTACGTACACACTGTACAGAGGAGAGGAGGAAATTGCTTCTATTGAAGGCAACGGTTCCGCTCTTGATTTTGGAAAACAAAAAGTGTCAGGAGAATACACTGTCAGAGCCGAGAATGTAGTAACACAATGTTCTGCGACAATGTCTGGTGTAGTTAAAGTGAATGAAATGATCTTTACAGAAATCCCGATAATTAAAGAATATGATGGGTGTCCTGCCTATGGTGATATGAAATTAAGTGATCTTATTGCATCGGATAAGACAAATCTTGCTTTCTTTGATGAATTTGGTAATCCACACGATGATGTGTTTGATGCCTCAGTAGTGGGTGCAAATCTAAGATATTATGTAACCAATACAGAGATAGGCAAGTGTTCAAGTAGTAAAGCAGAGATAATAATACAGATAGGTGATACCATTGATTATGATTTGCTTGTGGTAGCGGACTTATGGCATGATGAGGAGAATAAGGAAGTGGCGGCAGGTAGAGAGGTTACGCTTGAGGCTGTTGCTACTAGGGAAACGCAGGCATTGTCATACCAATGGTGGAGAAATTCAAAGCCGATTGAAGTTACAGATTCAGAGGTGACGACTCGTGTTTACACTAATACTAAATTTGTAGTTGTTGCAACTGGCAGATGTAACTCCATAACCAAGGATGTTACCATAAAGGCTATTTGGCCTACACTTATATCACCGTACGATGGTAATGGTAAGAATGATGATTTTGCAAGAGGTTGCAGGATAACCGTATTCAATAGATTCAATGAAAAAGTGTTTGAGGGTTCTGACGGATGGGATGGTACTATTAACGGAAATATGGCAAAGAACGGTGTTCTTGCAGAACCGGGTGTGTACTATTATAATTTAAGTACACCGGACGCAGATTCTCATCGTGGTACTATTGAGGTTGTTAAGTTCTAATTTTATTCAGTTGTCGGTATTTTAAATTTATAAAGTGTTAGATATGAAAAAACTTTGTTGCTTTTTAGGTTTTCTAATTTTTGGGTTGACTATTGCGTTTGCCCAAAATGACTTCTCACTGAATGAGCAGTTGTTCTCGCGTATAGCCATAAACCCTGCTGGTATTGGTAATAGTGCCAATGTGAATATATTTTCAATAAGCAGGTTCCAGTATGCTGGTATGCAGGGGGCTCCGTTTACTACAATGCTCAA
>JAZLHT010000118.1:0-5322 GCA_045616965.1 Candidatus Enterocola sp. | reverse complement strand
ATGGCATCGTGCCAAGTCATACGCTGGAAATCATCTTTGAACTCAACACCTCTTAACTCTTTAAACAGGTGTTTTGCCATACCTTCAAACAGGGTTATGATATCCTCTTGCTCCACAAATGACATTTCACAGTCTATCTGTGTGAATTCCGGCTGACGGTCTGCACGCAGGTCTTCATCGCGGAAACACTTGACTATTTGGAAATAACGGTCAAAACCGCTTACCATAAGCAGCTGTTTTAGGGTTTGTGGTGACTGTGGCAGTGCGTAGAACTGCCCCGGATTCATACGGCTTGGAACTACAAAATCTCTTGCACCCTCTGGTGTTGAGCCAATAAGCATCGGGGTTTCAACCTCTAAGAAGCCCTTGCTGTCAAGGTATCGGCGTACCTCCATAGTCATTTTATGACGCAACTCCAAGTTCTTGCGGACTGCTGTGCGGCGTAAGTCAAGGTAACGATACACCATACGCAGGTCATCGCCGCCATCGGTGTTATCCTCTATGGTAAAAGGCGGAACAAGCGATGTGTTAAGAATAACTAATTTATCAACCAATATCTCTACATCACCCGTAGGTATATTCTTATTAGGGTTGCTACGCTCCGATACTGTGCCTACCGCCTGAATAACATACTCTCTACCAAGTGTGTTGGCTACTTCATAAACATCTTTATTGGTGTCCTGTGAAAATACAAGTTGTGTGATTCCGTAGCGGTCACGCAAATCCACAAAGGTCATTCCACCCATTTTTCTTACCCTTTGCACCCAACCAGCCAAGGTTACACTCTTTTTTACATCGGCGATACGCAGTTCTCCGCAAGTTACAGTTCTGTACATTTTAGTGGTTTGTAAATGTTTTAGAGTACAAAGTTAGGTAAGCGAGAGCAAAAAACAAAAAAATCTCAGATTTTTTTGTTGAAAAAGCAGATTTCCCTATTGGAAAGCTTGATTTTCAATAGGGAAAGATGGTTTTTTAAGAAAAAGCGGAACGCTTTTTGTTTTTTGCCGAGCGACAGTTAACTTCACGAGTAAAACGAACATAGTGAGTTTTACGAGTAAAGTTAGGCAAGCGAGAGCGGCAAAACGAACGTAGTGAGTTTTGCGAGTAAAGTTAGTAACAACGAAGTTGGAACCTTCACGAGTGGCGAAGCCACGAGTAAAGTTACACTTCCTACAAATCATTCCGCAGCCACATACCCATAAACTTGTCATAAACGGAGTATGCACCATCTTTCTCATAGAGCAACTCCTTATCCAATAGAGATTCTATAGCATACCTGACACTACTACCATTCTCAAAACTATATGTAGATAAAAACTCCTTACTATTAGGTTCTGAGACTGTTCTCTCTATGGCAATAGCCTTAAGCACGCTGACCTGCATAGGGGTTACAAGGCTGCATAAGGTTTGATATGTCTGCCCGTTTTCTTGTATGATTCTCTTTACCGTATCAGCAACAATCTTTTTATCAATAAACTTTACTCTATCCTGGTATAATTCGTGCAATATTTTCTGCACATACCAAGTGACACCTTCAACAAGAGAATATATATATTGAAACGTATCCTCAGTAATGGTCTGCCTGTTTTTTTCAAAATGCCTGGATGCAAATTTATAATACTCCTCTTCTGCAATTTCTGTTAGGTTTAGTGGTGTGGAGCTCTGATAAAACGGTCTGTTTGCAGATAGGAATATTTGAGACATTATATGTTTTTTGCTGCCTGCAAATATAAAATGGACATTGGTCAAGTGTTGGATATAACTACGTAGTATAGCCTCCATCTTGCAGTCTTTGTACTCAGCAACCTCTTGAAACTCATCAAAAGCAACATAGCAAGGTTTATTTGATGACTCCAGATAGGCGAATATCTGCTTTATTGTAATTTCCTCTGTTGTAGGCTTAATATCAACCATACATTGCGGCGTACCCGTTATACCGTCGTATGAAAACACCGGACGCAATGCTCCGAATATTGTGGAGATACTCTTCCACGCACGCTGTGTGAACGGAGTTACTTTTCTTGTAAGAACCTCCTCTGCAAATCTTTTTGTAAAATCCTGAATATTTGATGTTCCGTAAATGTCAATGTAGAAACAATTGGCATCTGAATCATCAATAGAATTAAAAAAATGCCTAATCAAACCTGTTTTGCCCATTTTTCTTGGACTTATCAGTGTAACATTTGAGGCATTTTTCATACTTTTTAGCAAAAAATGCAATTCTTTGTCCCTATCACAAAAATACTCTTTGCCTAAATATGCAATAGTAGGAAACGGATTTTTAATATTTGTAGCCATAATATTTAATTATTTTTATAGCAGATTATCTATAGCAGAATTTCTGCTACAAATATACTAAAAATTCTCATTTCTACCAAATATTTTTCACGCAATGTGCTCCTGTGTAAGCGTATCCAAGTATTCTGCAAGCATACGGAACGCTTCAAACCAATTTTTGGGTGTAAGGCATGATTTCCCTGAATATCTTTCCAAACTAAGTTTGAACTCCTTAAGTTGTATAGCACGAGAGGTATTGTACATACCTGTAAAAGAGAACGATAGTCGCTGCCCAAATGTTTTTCTAACTAAAAATGTCTTCCCAACCCGCCTGCGACCATATATAGCAACAAGTTCCGGTTTAGGACTATTATAATAATTATTTAGCAAACCTTTTTCATATTCTCTTCCTATGAGATTGTTTCTTTCCATACATATTACCTTTTTGACATTTATCCTTTTCTCAATATTTTACCATACATAAGGATACACTATCGCATCATCGTGAGGACAAAGTTACATAAGCGAGAGCAAAAAACAAAAAAAATCTGAGATTTTTATAAAACAAAAGGTCAAGGGAGTTTTGTCTCTCCCTTGACCCTCATACATCATACATTATACATTACTCCGCAGGAGTATCAGTCTTTTATGCAACGCACAGAACCTCCTAAATTCATAACATCGCTGGAGTAGATCAAACTGTCATCGTTGTAATATAAATCGCGACCGTAAACGTAGCAGTCACCAGTCTCATCTGGATTAGCCGTCAAAAAAACGGTATTGCCGCCAGCACCGCCCACGTCTCCAAAAACACAGCCTGCCGGCAAAGCCGCAAAACCATTGTCTCCTTCACCTTTATTGCCACCTGATTCCCAACCAGTGGAAGTCTTCATCTTTTTACCTGCAATAGACTTACCACCCAAAAATTTTACAAGAGTACTCCATTCCCTTAATGACGGAATGTGAGATCCGTTGGGGCAAATGCCCTGCCTTTTTTCTGCGAATGCAGTTTTCTGTGTCCTACCGTCTGCAACGCCTACCGCCGCAGCCCAGTTGTACAGCATACCCAACTTGCAGAACTGGTCTTCAGTCATATAAAACGGTTTTTTACTCCAAGGAATGGGGGCGTAGTATGGGGTATATACACCCCTTGATGACTCTGGAATTGTATTGTCTCGAAGCCAAGCAGCGTTGTATGCCTCTGAATTTGTATCATACGCTATGCACTTGGTGTTTTCCCTGAGCCAGTACTGACTGCCTATCTTCACCCAGTTTTTGTCATCATCCAACGCACTCTGACATACAGGACGTGACACTGGTGTGTTCACTTCTTCCGGATAATCCCTTATGCAACGCACTGAATGACCGTAGGCATAACTGTTGTAAATGTTGTACATGAGTCCATATTCGGAAACAAGGTGGCAAATGTAAATTCTGTCGTTATAAGCCTCATTTGGAGTGGCAGTCCAGAAATAGCCATCGTCGCCAACACCGTCCACATCACTTCCATGAGCAGCACCTGCCGGCAAAGCAGCAAAACCATACTCGTCTGTACTATTGCCTTTTCTGTTCCAGCCGGAAGTGGACTTTACCCCCCATTCCGAAGCAGAAAAACTGACCGATTTAACATTGTCTTTTCTGTTCCAGCCGGAAGTGGACTTTACCTTTTTACCGGCAATCTCCTTACCGCCCAAAGCATTTGCAAGATCATTCCACTCCTCTACAGTCGGAATGTGAGATCCGTTGGGGCAGATGCCCTGGCGATTGTCAGTGAACGCCGTCGTCTGTGTACTACCGTCTGCAACACCTACCGCCGCAGCCCAGTTGTACAGCATACCCAACTTGTCAAACTGGTCTTCACTCATATAGTAAGTTTTTTTGGAAACAGGAATGGGTGTGTAGTACGGAGTATTTGACACACCCTCTGATGTAGGTATTGTGTTGTTAATAAGCCAAGCGGCATTGCAAGCCTCTGACTCCGTGTCATACTCTATGCATCTTGTGTTTTCCTTCAACCAGTACCGCCCACCTATCTCCACCCAGTTGCTATCATCATCCAACGCACTCTGACAAGTAGGGCGTGCCGCCAGTTTTTCACTCACAATCACAGTTGTCACACTGCCAGCGGTAATAGTAATTGTTCTCAGTTTAAACTCTTGTTCTGAATAGTCCTTCATATTTAACTTTACCGTAAGGTCATTGGCATCGTATGTTCCTGCCGGAATTAGAATATAGAATTTGACACTTGCCTCATACAAACCCACATCCTGTCCACAATCCATTCTCACATATTTACCTGTTAATTTATCCTCTATTCCATCTGTTGACAGTGTTATTGGATTTATTTTAAACCAACCTGAAATATTGTTAGACTCAGACACCACTTCTATGTTATTCAGAGCATACGTGAGTTCACTGTTTACATCAAGACACAGAATACCGAATGGGTTTTTCAGAGATATTCCATCTTCTATTGAGCCTGTACCCACAACAGGATATTTGACATCCTCCAAATTTTCAACATAAACCTGATTTGACGACAACCAATATTGCAACTCACCGTTTTCATAACCCCAATTAACTTCATCAACCCAACCGCACAATGGAGTGTTCTCTTTTATGCCAGAATCCATTTTTCCGTCAAATGTACCTGAGGCTGAACCTATACCATCAATAATATCAAGTGAGGCAACACCAAAATCACCTGATACAGGCACAATATTAAGTTTCTCTCCTTTTGACCAAATGTGCTTTCCGCTTGACACGCTGATTCTGGTTTCGCCCTGACCCGCCGTTATTGTTACTGAACGCATTACGCCTGTAGGCTGTGCCACTTTTTCCGGTTCCTTCACAACTGAATCCTTCTTACACGATACAACCCCTGCCATTACCAACAGCACGAGAACCAAATAAATACACTTTTTCATTTGCATTTTGATTTTTAGATAATTTAAAAATTAATGTTCTTTTTTTCGGAGCACAAAGGTACAATAAAGTTTATAGAATTGCAAAAAAGTCCAAAACAAAAGGTCAAGGGAGTTTTGT
>JAZLHT010000117.1:0-3498 GCA_045616965.1 Candidatus Enterocola sp. | reverse complement strand
CCCATCCTAACACAGAATCTTGGAATTTGAACTCGTCATGAATTTCTGCCTTAAACCTAATAATCCATTCTGTATCTGAAATCTGTGTCATAGGCCAAGAACCATCTCCCGATGGCCACCCGTTAAAGTTGCCACTTATTGCAGGAATAGTGGTACCACATGGCGATATTTTAAGGGTAACAGTGTATTCATATTCTGTAGATTTTTGCCTTATAACTTTAACTTCTTTGCTTATAATGTTATTAGAAATTATTATATGAGCAGTATCATTTTCTGATATTCCTGATGCCTCGTCGGTAATCAAAGATATGATTGAACTTCCTCCTATTCCCCGCTGAGGGGTTATTGTTACCCATGGTTCATTGCAACTTGCAGACCAATTGGAGTTTGCCTCTATACTAATTGTATTAAAGTCGTATGTATTACGTGGTACATATATTATAGCAGGTGATACTGTTAATGGAGCCTTGACAGTTACAGTTAAGTGTTTTGCAGTGCCGTCCTGAAGCCTAAAAATTGCTTTTGCAACGTAAGGTTCATCATTGTAATTGGCTGCCACACCTATATTTATTGTAGCATTGCCTGTACCTGATTTTGCAGATAAAGTTAGTGCTGTAGGGTCATCAACTGTGGCTGTCCAAGGTTGGCTTGCTGTTATTTCTACAGAAAATCTGCCTCCTGCGTTGTTCATAACTTTTTCCGTTTCAGACAGAATCAGAGTGCCAGGTTCTACAAATGTAACGCTGTCAACATTTGCTTCTTCAAATGCGGTACGCGTGCCGTTGGTTTCATAAACCCACAGTTTGTTGCCTGCTGTCAGGGCTATGAATGATAAAAATAATGTGATTATTAATGCTGTCTTTTTCATCTTACTATAACTTTTTGTTCTGAATTGTTGGTCTTTACTATGTACATTCCCGGTATTGAGACTGTGGCGGCACATCGGTCTGTCTGCACAGTCTCTCCAAGTTGCTGACCTGCGGAGTTAAGGAATGTTATGTTGTCTGTACTTGGGCAGTGTACGTGAATTGTCTTCCCCGATGTATAGATTTGTGGTTTCTGCTCATTTGGTGCACCGTCAAGCGTTGCAATCTCTGTTTTGAACGTTCCGCTCTCCTCTGTAATTACAGACTTCTCCGCATCCATTGCGGCAAGGTTATACGGATATGTGGTGTTCTTCTCCAATCCTGTTACCGTAAATGATATGGAAGCAATTGCGGAACGCACCTCTGCAGGTCCCTTAGGGTTGAAGTCTATGTTTATAAGTTGTCCGTTGCCGTTGAATGTTAGTGTGCATACCCTTGTGGTGCAACTCTCATCGGTGTAGATTACAAGTTGGTATGTGGCTGCGGACGGAACGGTAGGCCATGTTATTGTGGCGGTTGTCTCTGTGGTCTCTATCTCAATATCCTCTGGTGCAGGTTCTTCCTCCGTTACATTGAACAATACGGATTTAATGCCTGTGGCAGTGGCGGTCTTATCAGAGAATGCCACATTAAACTCAGGAACTGCACTCCCTTTCTTTACCCTTATGTGCTGAAACACATCCATTGAGTACGTCTTACGCACTCCGTTTGCACTGATGGTGATAAAGTTATCATCGGCGTAACAATATGCCACGCATAGTGCAGACAACATTAACAGTAGTAGTTTTTTCTTCATATTAAATAGTTATTAAAGTATTTATATCGTAATCATTAAGACATAAAAAGGACGTGAACTTCCATTCTATTGCCTGTAACTTTTTTCAAGGCTCTGGTAAGCCCAAACTAATGAAACAAGCAATGTAGAAGCCCACGCTGTATGTAACCGCCTTAACATAAAGTCAAGGCTAATTATCATACCCGTAGGACATTCATTGCAACTATGTTTCGATTAGTTTTTATGAATTTACCAGATTCTGAAAAAACGAAACAAAGCGTCAATAAACGCCTTTTAATATGTCATAGAGGCACGCTCGCCTCCCTTTAGCCCACCCATCCGCTCATAAAACAGAGCAATCAGCGTGGACATCGGCTACAAATTTATGAAATAAATTTTGTTTCTCAAAACGTCAAGTTAAAAAAGTGAATTTATAGGTAAAACAGTGAAATCCAAAAATTTTGAATAAATCTGAAAATTATGTACATTTGCGGAGTTTAAACCGCTATGAAAGTAGAAGTAGGAATATGTACAAAGCCTGAGATTAAGGTTGATTATTATGACGGGTACGCCATAATACATGATGTTATGATAGGTGTTCAGTTTCATTTGCAGCGTTTTGAGAATCAGAAGTTTATGGGTGATATTAAGATTCTTTCAAACCCCGATGGCACTCAAACTGCCGTTAATGTAATAGATGTGGAGGAGTACCTAAAGAGCGTAATCTCATCTGAGATGAGCGGTACCTCTATGTTGGAGTTGCTGAAGGCTCATGCCATAATATCGCGCAGTTGGGTGATAAGAAAGATACAGGCACGCAAGGCAGCCACCCAAAAGGCGGTTCAGACAGATGTTGCCATAGATACTGACGGCAGGCATATTGCATGGTATGGGGCAGAACCGCACAAGAATTTTGATGTGTGTGCCGATGACCATTGCCAGCGCTATTACGGCTGTCAGCGTGCTACAAATCCCATTGTGGCTGAGGCTGTAGAGGCAACTAAGGGTATGGTGCTTACCTATAACGGCGATATTTGTGACTGCCGCTACCATAAGTGTTGCGGCGGTAAGACAGAGCGTTACAGTGTGTGCTGGGATGATGCTGATTATCCGTACCTTACCCCTGTAATTGATGACTTTTGTGGAGAGGCTACCCCCGATGTTCTGTGTCAGGTGCTTAATGACTACGATTTAGAGACACGTGGGTATCACGATTGGGAGGTAACATACTCACCCGATGAGCTCAGTTCCATCATAAAGGAGCGTTCAGGCATAGATTTTGGCACTATATTGGATTTAACGCCTGTAAAGGTAGGGGAATCGGGTAGGATATATGAGCTCAAAATAACAGGCACACTAAAAACGCTGACAATAGGCAAGGAACTTGAAATACGCAAATGGTTATCGCACAGTCATCTGTATAGTTCTGCATTTACAGTCAGCCGCACTGCCGCCGGTGGTTTCCGCCTTACAGGCAAGGGGTGGGGGCATGGAGTAGGGCTATGCCAGATTGGTGCTGCAGTTATGGCACACAGGGGATATAGTTATAAAGAGATTCTGCAGCATTACTATCCGGGAACGGAAATAAGTAATGTATGATGTATGATGTATGAGGAGCCGTAGGCGACAGAGGGCGTAAGCCCGAACGCTTGGCGAGGGGGTTCGGGGTACTCCCCGTAAAAAAGGATAATAATTTTAACGAGCCGTAGGCGATGTTAAAATGATGTATGATGTATGAGGAGCGTACAAAAGTACAGGAGTTTAGGAGTTTAGGAGTTAAGGAGTAATGGAGTTCAGGAGTTTAGGAGTTAAGGAGTTAAGGAGTGGACAGTGAGTGTACTCTCTCCCACGTCATGC
>JAZLHT010000116.1:0-1583 GCA_045616965.1 Candidatus Enterocola sp. | reverse complement strand
CGTATGGCATTCAAGGTGGCATCTATGGTTGATTCTCGTACCATTTTGGACGCATCGGGTGCAAACCAACTTATAGGCAGAGGCGATATGCTGTTCCTACAAGGTAGTGATATTACACGTGTACAATGTGCATTTGTAGATACTCCTGAGGTTGAAGATATATGTAACTTTATAGCAGACCAAAAGGGCTATCCCGATGTTTTTGCTCTGCCTGAGGTTGAGATGGCGGAGGACAGCGGAGACACTAATATAAAAGGTGTGGATTTGACCAAAGACCGTGACCCGTTCTTTGCTGAAGTGGCAAGAATGATTGTGCTGAACCAAGATGCGTCTGTAAGTATGATTCAGCGTAAGTTCAGCATTGGGTTTAACCGTGCCGGCAGACTTATGGATCAAATGGAGGCGGCTGGCATTGTAGGTCCTTCTAACGGAAGCAAGAAACGTGACATTTATGTGGGTACAGAGACAGAACTTGAAAATCTAATAAATAATTTATAAATACTTTTAATTATGAAACGCGATAACGCTATTTTTGACATCATTGCCCGCGAGAAAGAACGTCAACTCGGTGGCATTGAACTTATTGCATCAGAGAACTTTGTAAGTGACCAAGTTATGGAGGCTATGGGTTCCTGTCTTACTAACAAGTATGCAGAGGGCTACCCTGGACACCGTTATTATGGTGGTTGCCAAGTGGTTGATGAGAGTGAACAACTTGCCATTGACCGTCTGAAAGAGATTTTTGGTGCTACATGGGCTAATGTTCAACCACACTCCGGTGCACAGGCTAACGCCGCAGTATTTCTTGCTGTTCTTAATCCGGGTGATAAGTTTATGGGTCTTAACCTTGCACATGGCGGTCACCTTTCTCATGGCTCATTGGTTAACACATCGGGTTTGATATACACTCCTTGTGAGTATAACCTTAATGAGGCTACAGGACGTGTAGATTATGACCAGATGGAAGAAATAGCATTGCGTGAGAAACCTAAAATGATTATAGGTGGCGGTTCCGCTTACTCTCGTGAGTGGGATTACAAGCGTATGCGTGAGATTGCCGATAAGGTTGGTGCCATTCTTATGGTGGATATGGCTCACCCTGCCGGTCTTATTGCCGCCGGTCTGCTAAACAACCCTCTTGATTATGCTCATATTGTAACATCTACAACTCATAAAACACTACGTGGACCACGTGGCGGTGTTATTATGATGCGTAATGACTTCCCTAACCCTAAGGGTGTCAAGACTCCTAAGGGTGAGATTAAGATGATGTCCGCTTGCCTTGACTCTGCTGTATTCCCTGGAATCCAAGGAGGTCCTCTTGAGCATGTTATTGCCGCTAAGGCTGTTGCATTTGGAGAGTGTCTGCAACCTGAATACAAGGAGTATCAGAAACAGGTTAAGAAAAATGCCGCAAAACTTGCAGAGGAGTTAATCAAACGTGGTTTCAAGATTATCTCAGGTGGTACAGATAACCACTCTATGCTTGTGGATTTACGTACTAAATATCCTGAACTTACAGGTAAGGTTGCTGAAAAGGCTCTTGTAGCGGCAGACATTACCGTAAACAAGAATATGGTTCC
>JAZLHT010000115.1:0-6040 GCA_045616965.1 Candidatus Enterocola sp. | reverse complement strand
CCAAGAAATACACATGGCAGCCACCTGCAAGCTGATAAAGCAGTTCAAACGCCAAGCCAAACATGTGGGCAAGCGGAAGCATTGACACCATAGACCAACCCGGCTGATTTGCAATGCCGTCCTCACCAAACTGAATATTTGAAGAAATAGCCTTATAAGACAGCACCACACCCTTAGGATCACTTGTAGTACCCGATGTGTAGTTTATAAGGGCAGGCTTATCCCAGTTATCCTGAGGATAGTTAACATCTACAGGACCAAAACCGTCTGAGTACCTCTCCGCAAAAACAACATCAAGATTCTTGCACACCTTTTTCAGAGCCTCATTATCTGAATAAAGCACCTCAAAATTCTGCATACAAACAATACCTGTAAGGTTAGGCATTGCCTTAGTGTCAAGATTCCTATAAACCATATCACCCACAAGAAACAATTTTGCATCAGAATGGTTTACAAGAGATTGGACACTCTCTGCAGAGAACTCTGCCAATATGGACACCGCCACCGCCTCGTATGAGGTAACAGCCATAAAACACACAGCCCAATTAGCGGAATTTCTGCCACACAAAGCAATTTTATCGCCCTTCTCAATTCCAGCCGCCTCAAACATAATATGCAGAGCAGCAATCTTCTGAGCCATCTGTCCATACGTTAAAGAATAGTCTGTGCCATAGTCTGACAAGGCTGGCGAATCCCAGTAATTCTTAATTGTATGCTCTATAAAATTCAGATAATGATTCATAAAAACTATCACTGCAATATTATCAACGCAAATTTAATATATTTTTTTTAAAAAATAAATATTTGGGTGCAAATATTTATTTTTAAAAAAAAAGGGTCAAGGGACAAGGGTCAGGGGTCAGGGGACTTTTTCCTTGTCCCTTGTTCCTTGTCCCCTGTCCCTACGGAGCGAAGCGACAAGCGGACACAGTCCGCCGTACGAAGTACGAAAAAGCCCCGAACACTTAGGTGTAAGGGGCTATAAAATAGGATATTTGCATTAAATCAGGAATTTATTCCTGATTTAATGTAAATCTGCGGAAACCTGTTGCTGCAAGAGTCTTGGAAGCACCTTGCAGATATTGCTTAACACTCATCTTGGCATCCTTAATGAAAGCCTGCTCCATAAGAGTGCTTTCTTGGAAGAACTTGTTAAGACGGCCCTCAGCAATCCTGTCAAGAATAGCCTCCGGTTTACCCTCTTCACGAGCTTTCTCTCTACCAATCTCAAGCTCCTTGTCAACTACATCCTTAGGAACATCGTTGCGGTCTACAGAGATAGGACTCATAGCGGCAACCTGCATTGCTACATCGTGCAGAACCTGATGGTCTGCATTCTCTGTAAATGATACAAGAGAAGCAAGTTTGTTACCATTATGAATGTAAGATGCTACAGCGTTACCCTTGATAAACTCGTAAGCGCCAAGTTCCATCTTCTCTCCTGTAACACCACTACGCTCGGTAATAAGGTCTGCTACTGTACGTCCGTCTATCTTAATGTTCTTAAGATCATCCATGCTTGCAGGTTTCTGCTCCATAGCGGCATCAAGAATTTTTTGTGTAAGAGCAATAAAATCTGCATTTTTAGCTACAAAATCAGTCTCACACTTAATACCCACAAGTGCTGCAAAACCATCTTTGTCTGCCGCAATTACACAACCCTCGGCAGCCTCGCGGTCTGAGCGTTTGGCAGCTATAGCCTGACCTTTTTTTCTTATAATTTCAATAGCCTTGTCAAAATCGCCTGCAGCCTCTGTCAAGGCGTTTTTACAATCCATCATTCCGGCTCCGGTCATTGTACGGAGTTTGGAAATATCAGCAAGTGAAACAGCCATAATTATTTGTCCTCCTCTTTCTCTGATTCTGATTTATACTTGTCTGCAAGTGCATTGTTCAAAGCACCCTCGTTACCACGTTTAATGCGGTTACGAGCAGTTTTGCCTGCACCGCCTTTTTTCTCCTTAGTAGCCTCGGCGGTCTCATTGTCGGCAGCCTCAGCCTCTTTCTCCATTTTACGCTGTTGCAGACCCTCTGCAATAGCGGCTGTAATAGCAGAAAGAATTACATCTATTGATTTAGAAGCATCATCGTTTGCAGGTATCGGGAAATCAATCTCGTTAGGATTAGAATTTGTATCACAAATGCCAAACACTGGAATACCTAAACGAAGAGCCTCTTTAACTGCTATATGCTCCTTAACTACATCTACCACAAAAATGGCAGCCGGCAGACGGGTAAGATCAGCAATGGAGCCAAGGTTCTTCTCTAACTTCTCTCTTTGACGTGAGATCTGTAGTTTCTCACGCTTAGACAGATTATCAAAAGTGCCGTCAGACGACATTTTATCTATAGAAGCCATCTTCTTAACAGCCTTACGGATAGTTGAAAAGTTAGTAAGCATACCACCTGCCCAACGCTCTGTAATATAAGGCATACTTACAGAGGAAGCCTTCTCAGCTATAATTTCTTTTGCCTGCTTTTTAGTAGCTACAAAAAGAATTTTTTTGCCTTGTTTTGCAATAGCCTCAAGCACATCTGCAGCCTCATCTATCTTGGCTACTGTCTTGTTAAGGTCTATAATGTGAATGCCGTTGTGCTCCATAAAAATATAAGGAGCCATCGCTGGATTCCACTTACGCTTAAGGTGACCAAAGTGACACCCTGCGTCAAGTAAATCCTGAAAATTAGTTCTTGCCATAATTTTTTAAATTTTGTTGTTATCTTTTTAATATTCCTTAATATCAACTTGAAAGTAATCCCAAAGAGTCTTCCAAGTTTAGATACAAACAGCACCCTAGTGGGGTGATTATCTCTTAGAGAACTGGAAGCGTTTACGTGCCTTTGGCCTACCTGGCTTCTTACGTTCAACCTCACGTGGATCACGTGTCATAAAGCCTTCTGCCTTAAGTGCAGGCTTGTTCTCAGGGTCTATCTTCACAAGAGCACGAGCGATAGCAAGTCTCAAAGCCTCCGCCTGACCCTTACTGCCGCCACCCTGCAAATTAACCTTAATATCAAATTTCTCTTCAACGCCCAATTTAGCCAACGGTTGCTTTACAACATACTGTAGCATACCCGATGGGAAATATACTGCAAGCGGACGACTATTTATGGTGATATTACCGCTTCCATCTGCAACATATATACGTGCAATAGCGGCTTTTCTTCTACCTAATGCATTTATAACTTCCATAATATTTATTTAAGAGCGTTAATATCAATTGTTTTAGGATTCTGTGCCTGATGTGGGTGCTCCGCACCATCATATACATAGATGTTACCAAGAATCTTGTCGCCAAGTTTTGTCTTAGGCAACATACCCTTAAGCACTTTCTCAAAATAGTACTTTGAACCCTTAGCCATGTATTTGGCAGGAGTCCAATCACGCTGACCGCCAGGATAACCTGTAAACGTGTGTGAGATATGGTCTGTCAACTTGTTGCCTGTAAGCTTAACCTTGCTGGCATTGATAATAATCACATTGTCACCGCAATCTACATGAGGAGTGAAGTTTGGTTTGTACTTACCCCTAGCAAGCTTGGCGACTTTAGAGCAAAAACGACCCATTATTTGGTCTGTTGCATCCACTACAACCCACTCCTTATTTACGGTAGCGGCGTTTGCAGAAATTGTTTTAAAGCTTAAAGTATCCACTTTATTAAAAATTTTTCCGTTAATAACTTGTGTCCCGATACGGGCATAAATCGGAATCATCTTAGGCTAAAAAGATGTTTATGCCTGATTATCAGCCACTTGAGTTTTTGGATAGATAATCGGACGACAAAGATAGTGCAAATCGAACACAAAACCAAAAAATGCGACGCATTTTTTGCAAAAAAAGTACGTTTTGTGAATTGGGAGTTTACTCACATATTCACAAATAAGGACTTTTTCAAAAACGGAACGTTTTTGGTTTTGTTTAGGTGTAGCCTATCGCTCAGGCTTCGCCTGCCTTTTTGTCGCGACTCGGCATAACCCAAGTAAACTTGGTTTCTGCTCTCACTGCTCCAAAAATTCACGAGTGGCACAGCCACGAGTAAATTTACGATAGTATTTTTTGCGAAGCGAAAAAAAGATAGTGCAAATCGAAAAAAATCACCACGGAGTTTTCTCTACATAATCCACTGCATCTTCAGATGCAAACATCGAGGTACTTTGTATAATATCTTTTATTTTAGATCTGTACGAGTAATATTTGGAAATATCATCTATTTCCAATCTTCTGTTTTTGCTCATTTCAAGAAAATTAATCTCTCTATCAATACCAAGATACCTTCTTCCTAATAGATTAGCAGCAATACCAGTTGTACTGCTACCACAAAATGGATCAAGCACCCAATCTTTGGGTTTTGTACTAGCCAAAATAATACGAGCAAGCAAACATAATGGTTTTTGCGTAGGGTGCTTACCACATGATTTTTCCCACGATGCAATAGCAGGCAATCTCCAAACATCCGTCATTTGCTTATCTCCATTCAAACATTTCATCAATTCATAATTAAAATAATGATGATGTTTAGAATCTTTTCTTGCCCATAAAATAAATTCTGTAGAATAAGTAAAATACCTACACGATACATTTGGTGGCGGGTTAGTTTTTGCCCAAGTAATAACATTAAGTATCTTATACCCAAGTTCTGTCATACTGTTTGCCACAGAAAATATATTATGATATGTTCCGGATACCCATATTGTTCCATCATCAGTAAGCTTTTCTCTACAAAGAGCCAACCACTCCCTATTAAAATTATTCATCTCATCAGGTGACAAACCTTTATCCCATTCACCTTTATTAACACTGACCACCTTACCGCTTTGGATACTAATTCCACCATTACTTAAAAAATATGGAGGATCAGCAAAAATGCAGTTAAACTTAAAGTCAAACTGCTTCAACGCTTCTCTACAATCATCTTGTAATAGCGTGAAATTCCTATTATCCGACTTGAAATAAACGTTCACTCAGATTTCATTATTTTAATAAAACTCTCCAAATTTGATAAATTATACACAGATGGTATTATATTGTACGCCTCTTCTAATTTGTTTTTTGCTTGTTCCCAACCCTTGCCATCTGTAATCCATACAAATTCGAAACCATTAACTGAATTAACCTTTGGAGCCAAATCAGAATAAGATCGTGCCACTTCGTTCAGTTTTGAACCTCCACCACTATAAAAATTAACCTCAACTAAAAAAGTCTTCGTTTGTGTTCTAATTACAAAGTCAAATCTTTTTTCATCTGTGCCTAACACATTAGTAATTGTTTCCCATTCTTTAGAATATACCTCTTGCCTAAATTGTATGCCATTATTTTCAAAAATCTTTGCAACCAATTGCTCCATAACTTTTCCACTTCTATTTTTCCTTGCATTAGTATCAAGACCTGTTTCTATTCCAAAAACATAATCACACAAATCCTTAATCATTCTCTTCTTAAATACCTCAGCCAAACCTGTTTGTTCAAGATAATCAATCACACCATCGATACTTTTAAAATAATTTTTAAGCAACACAGCCTCTCCCTTTTCGTTTATTACCTTTTTTGCATTGTTAGCTCTCACTGCAATAAGTATATCCAACACCTCAAATGCTCTTTTATCTCTGTTCCATATTGTTTCAACTCCATTTCTTAAGTCATTACAACCCAATAAGCTATTCAACATACAGAGACTTAACTTTATATCATTTACATTTTCAGCAATCTTACTAAAATCACAAAAAAAATCAAGAGTTTGATTAGTCTCTTGAAGTTGAGACATGAATTCATTAAAATCTTTTTTCATATTAAACATTTAGTTATTTCGCATTATATTTTGTTGCAGGTTCAGCCACATAGTTTAATTGTCCTTTATTTACATAGTTACGTACAGTTATTTCTGTTATCACACCTCTGCCATCTGGATTAGCATTAATATTGCGTTTTGCATTTACTTTTTCTATGGTATAATCCTCATAAAGCTTATCAAAAAAAACACTATCCTTACAATCTGAATTGCTAAGTAAAAAATAGTACCCCGATGTTGCTATTTCATCACAA
>JAZLHT010000114.1:0-13021 GCA_045616965.1 Candidatus Enterocola sp. | reverse complement strand
AACCAATAAACATCGTCTGTAGAAGCCTCTGCTGTGATTGTAATATCATTACAGTTAGTACGTACCATAGTAGTAGCCCATCTTGGGTCATCAGGATCTACAGGAATATTAGTAGTGTCTTGAACTACAAGAACAACGCTGTTAAACACACAACCTTTTGCAGTCAGACTATATTCGTCATCAGCGGTCACATTCTCTATTGTTATGGCATCAGTGGCTATATTCTTCTGGTCAATATAAAACTCTTGTCCTGCTTTATTTGTAATGGTATATGTGGCTTTATCAGAAGCATAAGAGTCATCTTTAACCTTAAACTTGATGTCAGATCCTATTTGAGTGAAAATAGTGTCATTAACCCATACCATATCATCAATGGTAGCCCCTAACAATTCAGCATGATAATAGAGGATGGTATCACTATTGCTGCTGAATTCTTTTCCTAAATAATCTATTGTAACCTTAAATATGGAATCGTTAGTAAGGGATACTGTCATCTCCTTTGCAGTTATCTCTTCGCCAGACTCATCTGTCAATGGTCCTACCCATTCTTCAGAACCAACTGATTTGGAATACCACTTTACTTCTTCCAAATCTGTTTTAGCATACAATGTAATATCATTACAATCACGAGTGTCCTCAACTAACAAGACACCACCTGCAATTTTTGCGTAAACAGTATCAGAAGAACAGCCTTGACGCTCTATGTAATATGCCACATCATATATTGGTGTATGCTCTTTCCAGAATGGAGTTTCATCTACAGGAGCCACATCACCCACTACGTCAATAAGCATACTGTTATCATATTTGGCAAATATCCTGTATGACTCACCAACCTTATGCTCTGTAAGACCTACAAAAACAGATTCACCATTTTGTATGGCAATAGTTTCTCCGCCTTTCTTAATATTAGACGGGTCTGAACTGGCGTACAATTGGATATGCATATCCATATAAGGCTCCATTTTAACTATCTCACTATCATCACCAAACTCACCTGCTGCTTTATAGTATTTGTAAGGCTCTTCTAAATCCAATTTCAATCTTGAGACCGGACCTTCCTCATTAATTTTAACCCATTCCACAGGTTCCTCAAGACTTTCGGCCTTATACCAATCCGCAGCACTTGAAGAGCTGAATGTCATTTTGTTACAATCACGAGAGAAAGATATATGTACAGGTGTACAGAAAGATGTCATATAATTGGTTTCAGAGGCAAGAAGACACTCTTTAGGACGAGTTCCCTCAAAATATGCCTCTGCATCTTCCTTGCTACCAGCCACTATCACCTTAAACATGGTGTCAGTACCTAATGTTATATTCTGTGCCGGCAGACTGGCAAAGGTAGGGTGTTTCTCAAACTTTGTCATCTCGCCTGTCTTGTATAGCCACATAAAGTATGGATTGTCTAATTTTTCTATAGATTCACCAGTAACTTTAAGTTTTACTTCTGAACCGCATTTACCTGTAACAGTTGAGTCCGTAACTGCAAACTTGCCCACAGGAGGAACCTCAACCTCAAGTGTTCCGTATGGAGGACAGGACCAGAATGCTATATCATCTATGAGTAAGTCATTGCCCTTATCGTTACCAAATGTCATGTTCCATATCTCCACGGTAAGTTTTGTGTTGTCACCGGTGTTAAAAGAGGTTACAGCGTTTGTCCAATCGGCTCCTGCCATAATGTCCTTAATATGCAGTAAGGCTTCAGGAATATAGTTTCCGTCTTCGCCTTTAACCCTTAACTCCGCATCTATCAAACATTTGACCTCACCTGAGAATATGGCGGCATTTGCAAACCAAGCGGAGAAATTTACATTGGTGTTTTTTGATATACATTCAGCCTCTCTGCTATACACCATAATGCCTTGTCCTTCATTATCTTGAGGATTCAGGAACAACATACCGCCAAACTTACCTTCTCTATCCATTCCGTTTTGCGTGTGGTCATACCTTTGGTCAAACCAAAAGCCGTCTGTACAGTCACAACTATTGTCACCTTCCGCCTCCGGCCATTGGTCGTGGCATCCTGCCCAGTGGGGGTTTGCAACTATAGCGTAATCATTAGCACCTTTACCTTTGATTGCCTTACATTCAGGACGGCACTTGAATCCTTTAACTGGATCTACAAATCCGTCTATTACGTATGGGGAGCAGGCTCGTGCCGTCTCACTTCCCAATTGACCAAAATCGTCCATAAACATCATGTGTGATCCCTCAACGTTTGCGTCACATTGAATTATTCTGCTAATGCTTACAATGTTTGAAGAAATAGGTTCATCTGTACCGGGAATCGTAGCCTTGTAATAATAAACACCTACCTCATCAGGATTGTCCACGTATGTTTTGATGCCGGAAGCAATCTGTTGCCAGTCAGTGGCGTTATTAACAGATCTGTACCAAGTAACATCTTCTTCACTTGCCGATTTCAGAGACGCATTAAGAGTTACAGGAGTGCCTAAGAACATAGACTCTGATTTGCAAGAGATATTAATGTCTGCAATCTCACCTGTTATCACTATATTTGATATTGCTATTACTATTGGGCAACCGTCTGTCTTTATAAAGCGTAGAGTTGTGGTTGCTGCAGTTGGGGTAAAAGAGTAATCATAATGGATATGTTGCTTGGCTTCACCACCTGTAATGCCTAAATTAAGGTATTTGTCTGCAATTGAATGATTGTTGTCATTCTCAAACAAGGCAAACCATGCATCGGCATTGTCATTACAACTTTTGCTGCTTCTAACCCAATCCAAATCAAACTGAACCCTTACAGGTGTTCCCGGTACACAATTTGTCAGTGGAATCTCAAAGATTCTCATACGCATAATTGGTCTGCTGTCCACAGTATTAATAATAAGCCTGTTTACTTCATCGGTTTTTTGCTCGTATGGGTATGAGGCAGACTTCTCCAGCACATGCGGATCACTGACAATAATATATTGGTTTGCATGAGGCATATTACTCTTAAAATTCTGAATATCTGTCTCTCCGTTGGTGAATTTCTCATTAAATATAATGGAACCTCCACCATAGTTATATACGTCTGATAACTTGAAAGTCTCATCAGTTGTCTGATCATCGTTGTCCGCAATGGAGAACGTGGTTGCATACAACATTTCGGACTTGTCACCCAACTCACTGATAGGGTGGTTTTTTAGTGCTGCGTTTACGCTGACGGTACTAAACAGTGAGGCAGCAAGCAATAATGCCAAATTAACACTGGCTTTAAGTGTAATAGATTTAATCAATGCACTCATAACAAACAAAATTTAAATAAAACACCAAAAGGGAGTGTGAAAAAAAACTCCCTTTTTAAACTATATTAAACAAATAAATTTACTCTGTAACAATATCTGTATTAACGTTTTTAGAACCTTTAACAGCATAAAAGAATATGTATGCAAAACTTGCAAAAACCAATATGTAACTTCCTGTGTATCCTATTGCGTCAGAAATAAGTCCTTGTAAGAAAGGCATAATTCCACCACCGCAAACAAGGGTCATAAATATACCTGAAGCCATTGGGATATATTTGCCCAGACCCTCTGTAGAAAGGTTGAATATGCAACCCCACATTACAGATGTGCAAAGACCGCAAAGAGTCATACATATCATACTTACAGGAATTGCACCAACCAAGCCTATAGAAGACCAATCAAGATTTACCAAGCAGTCTTCAGGAACAAACATTATGCATGCAATCAAGCACATAGCCAAACATGATACAGTAGAAAGCATAACCTTTGATGATACCTGACCACCTATTGCACTACCAATAAGACGTCCGCACATCATAAGGAACCAGTAAAAACCAACCAGAGTACCTGCAATAACAGGACCTACGGCAGGATTATTAGACATATAAAGATTAGCGATACTTGGAGTGCCAACCTCTGCTCCTACATAGAAGAATATAGCCAACGCACCCAATACAAAGTGACGGAACGACATTGGGCTATGAGGATCCGTAGCCTTATTACCTGAAAGACGTGCCGCTTTCTCCTCTTTTGTCTCCATGTGAGGTTCCGGTATCTTTGTAAAGAATATTACAATAAAGGCCAAAACAAATATTATCATAGCCGTTATCATAGCAGGAGCGGCATCCGCAACCTGAGCTGTAGCAAGTTCACCACCTATCAAGTAACCTAAAAGGATAGGAGCAAGTGTGCCGCCTACAGAATTAAAGGAACTACCCAACAGATTCAGCTGATTACCCTTGTTACCGCCACCTCCAAGAGTGTTTAGCATAGGATTAACAACTATGTTAAGCATACACATAGAGAATCCGGCAATAAACGCACCAATTACATAAATGGCAAAAGAACCGGCAGGACCGGCAATCCATTGAACAGCCACACCAATCAGACCTACAAGAACAGCGGCAATAGATGTGAATTTGTAACCTTTACGTTTCAGCATTAAGCCTGCAGGGATACCCATACATGCGTAAGCAATAAAGTTAGCCAATGTCCCTAACTGAGAGAGTGCATTGGAAACCTCAAACTGATTTTTTACAATGACGCCCATTGAACCTGCAAAATTGGTTACAAAGGCTATCATAAAATAGAGTAGGAACATTACTATGATAGGTAATGTGTAATTCTGTTTTTTCTGTATTTGTTCCATAATGTTTTTGATTTTAATAAGTTATCAGTTCCATAGAACACGTATCAGGCGTTCTATGGATAAATTCTAAGATTACTTTACAGGTTTTATGCTTATGGCAAATCCGCCGCCTGTTACAGAGTAAATCTTAAGTTTTGTCTTTGAATTTACTTTCTTCTTTGATATTGTGTAAATCTGTGAGTTGGTGTTACAGTCAGCACCCTTACCATCTTGATAGATTGTAGCCTCGTATTTTACACCAGGAGTAAGGAAATCAAGAGTAAACTCAGATGTTCTTGGGTCACCGCCATTGGTGCCGCCAATGAACCAATCCTCACTGCCTTTTGCCTTACGGGCAGTTGTAATATACTCAAGAGGCTCTGCCTCAATATATACAGACTTATCCCAGTCCATAGCCACATCCTTTATAAATTGGAATGCGTCCATGTGTTTTGCATAACTCTCCGGTAGGTCAGCCGCCATTTGTAACGGACTTGCCATAGTTACATAAAGAGACAATTGGTTACAGATAGTGGTGTGAACCCACATACCCTGTTTGTTAGGGTTGATTTTGCCAAGGTCTGTCTCAAATATACCTGGAGTGTAGTCCATAGGACCACCTATAAGACGTGTGAACGGAAGAATAGATGTATGATTAGGTTTGATACCTGTCATAGCGTGATACTCTGTTCCTTTGGCGGCCTCGTTACCAATAAGGTTAGGGTAGGTGCGGCACAAACCTGTAGGACGTACAGCCTCATGTGCATTAACCATAACTTTGTATTCAGCCGCTTTTTGTACAGCATACAAATAGTGGTTCACCATCCATTGGCTGTAGTGTTTCTCACCGCGAGGTATAATGTTACCTACATAACCTGATTTAACAGCATCGTATCCGTTATCTGCCATAAACTGATAAGCCTTGTCAAGATGACGCTCATAGTTACGTACAGAGGCAGATGTCTCGTGGTGCATAATAAGTTTCACGCCACGTGATTTAGCGTAGTCACGCAAGTAGGGTAGATCAAAATCAGGATAAGGTGTTACAAAATCAAATACATAATCCTTTGAGTGACCAAACCAATCCTCCCAGCCTACGTTCCAGCCCTCTATCAAAACTCCGTCCAAACCATTGTCAGCGGCAAAATCAATATACTGTTTTGTTCTTGCAGTGGTGGCACCGTGACGGCCGTGAGGCTTAACGTTGCTATAATCAGTCTCTCCAATCTTAACGCTTGGCAAATCGTATGTATATGACCACTCAGACTTACCGCTTATCATCTCCCACCAAACACCTACATACTTGCATGTGTGAATCCAAGATGTGTCTTCAATCTTACAAGGCTCATTAAGGTTAAGAGTAATTCTTGAAGCCAGAATGTCAGTAGCCTTATCACTTACAATAATAGTTCTCCAAGGTGTTGTGAACGGTGATTGAATATAACCCTTGTCGCCCATAGCGTCAGGTGTAAGCCACGATGTAAACTTCATAGTCTTTTCATCGTAGTTAAGATGCATACAAGCATACTCTACAAGGGCAGCCTCATGTAAGTTCATATAAATACCGTCATCGGTCTTAATCATCATAGATGTCTGCACGCCTGTAGGGGAGAATATCGTTTGAGAAAGGTTACCTGTAATCTGACCCTGAAGCAAACCTCTTATCTCAGATAATCTTGATTTGGTATATTCATACTCTTGTGTGTCGTAATCACCCGGAATCCAATATGCGTAGTGGTCTCCGGTCATTCCAAACTCACTCAACTCCTCCTTAATTACAAAGTAGTTAAGATTGTCTTGTAAAGGAAACTCATATCTGAAACCAAGACCATCGTTGAACAAACGGAATGTTATTATCATTTTTCTGTTGTTCTTTGGTTGGAACAGTGTAACCTTCATTTGGTTGTAATTATTCCTAATCTCCTTCTCCTCACCCCAGACAGGACTCCATGTCTCATCAAAAGATGATGTGGCTATGTCCTTTATCTCAAAACCATCATATAGAGAGGTCTTGTCATTCATTTTAGCCTCTTTTGCGGGACCACTGAAACTTGCCTCCGCCCCAGTATCCTTAAGAAGCAGACCCAAATGGCTGTCGGCAATAACTTTCTTGCCTTTGTACTCAAGGTTGTATGTAGGCTTGCCTCCGTCCTGAACGGAGAAATTCATTTTCAATGCACCATTTGGTGATGTCAGGGTCTCCGCACTTGCAATAAGAGAAGCGGCAAGCGATGCCAATAATAAAATACTCTTCTTCATTACTTATAAATCAATTCTATTTGTTAATAATTAGTTGGCTTTAAGTCTATATACAACGCAACCATGTGGGGGAACAGAGACACTTTTTGATGACATTTTTCCTAAATCCTGATGCTCCCACAAGTCTCTTACCACTACAGGGTTCTCAATGCCGAATGTCTCCTTGAAATCAATATTGAATGTTCTGTCGCCATTATCATCTCGGTTAAATAAAGCCAGTATGTAATCACATTCGCCAGCCTTGCCAGTCCAGATAAGACTCTTGTCATCATTAACATTATTGCTTAGAGGATGACCTACAAAATTCTCGTGGTGAAGAGCCAGAAGTTCTTCATTTTGATAGAATTTAAGGTTGTCACCAATAGTGTTATACTGGTCTGATACGGCGATAGGACCGCCAGCCATAATCTGAAGAGATATTACGGTCTTTTTCTCATTATCATTGGCAAATGTGTTAAGACGGGTGAAGTCACCATCAAGAATCATATTGTTCTTGTTTTTTCCAGCAATGTCGGACCAATAGATAAAACCGTCGAATGCATTATGGTAGGTTGGCCATACTTCGTGTTTCACACCTTTGCCCTCCTCGCTGAATCTCTTCCAACTGCCAAAGACTACGTCATCGTCAATACGGATTAGAGAGCCTGGAGCGTAAGTACGCTCTGTAATGGCGTGGTTGTATAGGTGTGGCATAACCAAACTTAATGTAATTCCGTTCTCGTCGCAAGCCTCTTTCATCCAGCTCAATGCTGTTTGGTAGTCTTCAACACTACGTCTGCAAGGAGTGCTGAAGTCAGGATTTCTGTCTTTACCATCCTCAAACCAAGAGAGGAAGTCGCATCTTAGATATGTGACACCGATGCTTCCATAGTAATTGATGTAGTTTTTTACAAATTTCTCTGCGTCCTTTTTATTTACATCCACCCAGTCAAAATTAATGTTACCGCCACCACCACATTGGTAATCTGACACGATATCTCTAAGTTTTGTTGTCTGTGTGCCTTCTACAATAGCATCTCCTCTAAAGTACTTCTCTACCCAAAGTGGATTTATATAAATACCAAGGGTCATTCCCTTGCTTCTACAGTAGTTTGACCAGTATGCATAATCATATTTCCATCTCTTGTCATGTTTTTTCTTGTAGCCTTGGTCTGTGAAGCAACCTCCGTCCGCATCACCCCAGCCATCAATACATATCATATTATAGCCGTAACTTTTCAAATTTTCCGCCATCCAATCTATGTTTTTCTGCCATATTTCTTCTGGAATATAACCATTGGCAGTGGCGGAACCGTTTACGTCATTATAACAATACTCGTATGCACTCCAATAGAGTGGAGCAGGTTTGTCAGATGCATTTGCACATAGACACCATGCACAAACTGCAGAAATCAATAAAAGTGTTTTTTTCATAATTATTTAATTTTTTTTAATATTCAATTGCAATCATATCCCAATATTTCAGAGATGGTATAACAACTTTAATGTTGGAAGCATCACTTTGCTCGAATGCTAATGTACGTGCTACGCCCGCTTCTACATCGGGAGAAGCCATCCAAACATTTGTTACAGCTCCCTCAACAGGAATTGTAACAGTTAAATTAGTGATTAAATCAGGCGCATTTTGTGTGCCTTGAGCATCACGCCATTCCAGGTGAGATGCACCCTTGTAATTAAGGAGATGAAGATAAGTTGTTTTTTTACCTTTATCAGCAATATCTTTGCCTACAACAGAGATTTCACCTAGAACTGGTGGCCATGTATTAAATTTGACTCCTTCAGCGTCAGTGTTCACTGTCACATTCTTAAACACAATGCGGTTTTGTGGGTTATTAGCTTCACGTAAAACATTCTCGTACGCAACAAGGAAGTCATAGTAATGGATAATAGCTTGTTTCAGGTCTGCCTCCATCTGTAGGTTTCCGTTAGGGAAATATTCATTGCATAGCATATGTTCTCCCATTTGTAGAATTTGACCTCCAAAAGCCTGTGCTACAGCAGTGGTCATAAGAACACCTGGAGTGTTGAAGAAACCAGCCCCACCGGATATGTCATAATTCAGATATGCTGCCAAAACAGTGTTTTTAAATTTTGAAACCTTAGACGGAATCACGCTTACAATATTATCATCGTTCGCTTTTATTATTTTTTCAACCAAATCCTCATACGTTGAACCATTGTCCATTGGCCATACCTCAGAGTAGAGAAAATCAACATTTTCTGCAACCTGACATATAGATTGCTGTTGTGCATATTGACTGACCGCATTCATGACAAGGCTCTTATCAGGTTGTCTCTGCTTCATATACTTAATGAATGAACGAAATGCGTTATATTTGTAAATGGAGTCATTTTTTGGGTCGTCCTTTGCATTGATACCCATTTTCTTTCCCCAGTATGTGTACCAATCACCTCTATCCCCCAATTGATCTATCTGATAACCGTCAAAGTCATAGAATTTATACATAATATCATTCTTATCAGCCAAATACTTCTGCCAATCGGGATTACCTGGGTTAGTGATATAAATAGAACTCTTAAAAGGTGATTTAAGTGAATGAACATCTTTTACCAATTGCCCGTCTGCATTCTTTACAAACATATACCATCTTTCGTCAACGCCGTCTTTATCGGCATCAGACAATGCACCATAGCAAAGGTTGTAAGACAAAGTCTTCATACCACGCTTATGAGCCTCCTCTATATATGATACAACCGTGGAGCGGTAGTTGGTACGGCTTGCAATATCAAGCCATGTTTCAGATGGATTACCGCTTGCGTCCAATGTTAACGGGTGGTGATGTTTGTCCTGCCACTCTTGGAACTGTACATAATTTATATGATAACGATTAAGATTCTCGATATTTTTCTCTATCTCACTTTGAGACTTACTGCCATATTCAGACAGGAAACCGTTACGTACAAAAACTGCAGGATCAGATGATACATCTATGGCAATACTTGTAAATACAGAGTCCTTACCGTTAATCACTTTATGCAAATCAGCTAAGTAACCTGTGAAATCGTCTGTTGGAGTTTGCCATGTCCACGTTAGACCCGATACAGGGATATCTGCAAGAGAATCATTCAAATGTTTGATTCTCACCATAAAGTTAGACTGACCCTCAATAGGCTTCTTCAGGGTGAAGTTTACAACTTCACCTGGTTTATAATATGCTTTATCTGTGTTTACATTAACCTTAATGTAACCGTCACCGTAGGTGATAGGGTCATTGCTGACCTTTATAGGCTCACAAGATGCCAATGCGGCAGTAGCCAAACCTAACACTAATAAATTTTTATATCTCATTTTATTTATCCTCCAAATTATTGTTGTTCAAAATAGATTTTTCCCTCATTAAGATTAATAGTCACAATGTAATTTCCATTAGCTGTTATTTTCCATTTTTTGTCGTTTTCAGCTTTAAGCGTAGATGTAATTTCATAAATTCCGCTTGCAGGTGCAGGCATACCAGCTGTAGGAGCAACAATGAACAATCCAGTCCAGTCTGACTTTTTCTCCAATGGGAATTTAATCTCTCCTTTAGAAAGTGGACCATTGTAACTGAACACTCCATCCTCAACTCGGGTAAGAGAAGTTACTAAATCCCAATCCCAACCGCCGGGAGTGGCATCACCTATCATCCATATATTGTCAATAGTACTTATCATGATATCCATATGGTTTGTTCCCATGTCAATATCAAGAGTATAGAATGCAGTTAACGGAACATTCCATTCAGTACCCGAAGATGCCTCTACAAGTGTGTTGTCATCAGCACCTTTATAGAACTTTTTTGACACTGGCTTACCAGACTCAAAGTGGAATGTACCTTGCATTAACAAGCCATTAAATCTAAATTTATTTATATCCTTTGTTATAGATACAGGAGAAGATTTGCTTCCGTTTGCTGAACCTGTAATGAATAATGGATCTTGGGTCTCAGTCAATGTTATTGTTACTTTAAGTTTAGAATAATCAAAATCCATTTCATATTTACCCATAGATGGCAAAATCCACTTGTTATCATCGCAGTTAAACACGTCTTCTCCTTTTTCGTTTTTGCCTATTACGTATCTGTACATAATATCAAATGTTTGTGGAACGTTCAACTCTATAGGCTTATCCTCCATGTCAGCACGAACAAAGCAACGATCAAATCCATTACGGGAAACTACATACTTCATTTCACCGGCATTAAGTACACCACTATATGTAAAATGACCCTCTTCTTGTTGTTGCTCCATCATTTCGGCCTCTGACAAATCCCATACGCCAGCCTTACATGCAGGTCCTGCTATATACATGTGATCAAATACTTCACGGTAGGGTGCTAATTTAAAATTCATTACAGAAACTTGAGGTTCATAATCAGTACCGACAACCGTAGCTGTTATCCTCGCCTCAAAAGCATAAAACTTACCATATTCCAAGTCAGTCCATTTCTCCAAAATCATAGTGTTAATACCGCCATGTGTGTATTTTAAGTTTCTGTCTGTTGTTTTACCGATTTCCGTCTTATAACCTCCCTTAAAATCATTTCCAGCTCTGTCAAACTCAAAAGTATAAGTAATGGCATTGCCAGTCTTATAGTTAGTGCCACTTGTCCAAGAAAAACTTATAGCATCTTTTTCTGATACAGTTTGTTGCAATTCAACCTCTGTAAGATCTGCGGTAAGAACCAGCGGCTCTCCATCAGACACCACTACTTTCTCTTTCTGGCATGAAGAGAAAAGTATAGATGCAAACAATGCTGCTGTTATAATATATTTACTTTTCATATTTTATTCAGTTTAAAATTTTTATCAATAACCAGGATTTTGTACTAATTTTGGATTTGCTTTCATTTCTTCATCGGGAATAGGCAACAACAGATGCTTTGGTTTGAAGTTTGTTTTTCCTATAGACGGAAAGAAATTTTCTGCAGCCTGAGAGCATTCAATGCCATCAATCACTTTTGGTACACGTATTAGATCAAACCAACGTTGGCCTTCAAACGCCAATTCAATCCTGCGCTCTTTTAAAATCAATTCACGCATTTCAGGTTTAGTCTTTTTTTGTAATATACTCTTGTCTGTCAAACCTGAACGTTCACGAACTGCGTATAAAGGCTCAACAGCCTCATCTGTCCGACCCAACTCGTTAAGTGCTTCAGCCTTCATAAGCAATACATCTGCATAACGGGTAATAACCCAGTTTGCCGGACTCTTGTCATAGTCACTTGCAATAGACATAGGTACAAGGAATTTTCTAAGGTTGTAACCCGTAGTTGAATAAGACGACTTGTAGGCAATACCTTCAAAAGCAGGACAACCTTCGTATAGAATAGTCTTGTCTTTTCTGGTATCACCAGGCTCATACTGCTTAACGAACTCTGCAGTGGGCTGATTCCAACCATAGCCGCCTGCAACCATATTTGCGTTACGAGGTCCTGTGAAGGTGCTTAACCAAGATGCCTGATTCAGGTTGGTGTCGTCATTAAAGTTATAGGATGTCTTACCATAATATTGAACCTCAAATATTGACTCCTTGCCGTTTTTCTTCTCGCAGTTAAAGTTATCACTGTAATCATCGTAAAGTGCATAACCTTGAGCCGCTATCTGATTCGCAAGATCCACAACCATCTCATAGTTTTCACGGCGTGTTATATAAACTCTCATAAGTTCAGCCATAGCAGCCTCTTTTGTTGCTCTGCCCAAGTCTGTTGATGAATAAGAAGACTTAAAAGGAAGTCTTTGAATAGCGTCGTTCAAATCAGCTATGATTTGAGCATATATTTCGTCAGATTTCGCTTGTGGTGCTCCACTCTGATTAACATCTGTTTGCGGTGTAAGGTTCAAAGGCACACTACCAAACAGACGGACAAGTATAAAATAATAGTGTGCACGTAAGAACTTTACTTCACCTATGCAACGGCTTTTAAGAGTTTCGCTCATCTTAACATTGTTAATGTTATGAAGAACAAGGTTACAACGCAAGATGCCGGGAGCTGGTCCACGCCACAAATCCACTGCAGCAAAGTTTCGTGAATCTGCTGTAAAGTTAGACAAATCCACGGTTTCTATACCATCTGTGCCACCACCGGCACCTGTAACACTATTACCTGCCACTATGTCAAGTGTCCATATACGCATATTATATAATTTTGGCCAT
>JAZLHT010000113.1:0-2510 GCA_045616965.1 Candidatus Enterocola sp. | reverse complement strand
CCTCCACGTAATCCGTTATCACTTGGGTTTTATCCCTTCTTTTTCCACCTACAAACTGACGTCCGCAATCCTTGCATTTATACAATTGTTTGTGCCCTTTGAAGCCATTCCTGACCACATTGCTGGACCCACAAAAAAAGCATTTTTTTTACCATATTAATAATAATGTGTCCAAAGTTACTGCTATTCAGTGATTTACAAGGATTTTATCCTACTTTTTGATAATTAACCCGCAAGTTATAATGAAATTGGGGTTGAAGGTTGCAGGGAGTAATTATGAGACAGTGAAGCGTAAAATTAAGGAGTTGCATTTAGACACAAATCATTTTACTGGTCAGGGTTGGAATTGTGGAGAGAATTTTACTCCATTAAAAGAGGCACGCCCTCTATCAGAGATATTGATTGAACAGTCCACTTTTATAAATGCAAATCATTTAAAAGAACGTTTGCTTAAGGAGGGTATAAAAGAATACAAATGTGAATGTTGTGGCAATTCAGAATGGATGGGGGCTCCTATTGCATTAGAATTACATCATATAAATGGGGTACGAGATGACCAAAGATTGGAAAATTTGCAACTGTTATGCCCTAATTGTCACGCTTGCACAAAAAATTATCGTGGTAAAAATAAGGCAAAAGTATAATGTTGAATTCAAAAGAGGTGATATAATGGAGATATTCTAGCAAAAAATCTTTTCAAAAAAATTGCATAATAAAAAATAATATGTAACTTTGCACTATTACCCTCTCCGTAGAAGTTTAACGGGGGGGGTAAAATATTAAAAATCAAATAATTATAAATATGAGGAAACTTTTTTACATTGCGGTTTTTGCTATTGTTCCGCTATTGGCACTTGCAGAGGAGCATTTAATAGTGATAACAGCAAACGGGGTACGTACAGAGTATCTGCTAAACACGCTTGGCAAGGTTGTACTTGATGACAAGTACAGCCAAAATCCGCTGTTCAATGTCCATCTGACCGATGGACAGATTATAACAAAGGTACGTACAGTGGCATTTGACCTCTGGTCAGAGAGCAAGGCTGTGGAGGTGGTAACATCAGACAGCACAGCCACATTCCACTGGCCTGTAGTGCCTGAAGCGGTGAAGTATGAACTGATAATATACAAGGACTCCTCTACAGGTGAAAGGATGTGCACACTTACATTTGATGCTGAGGGGCACCTTATAGGCATAGACTTTAACCCGTATCCGCAGCAAAGGACATCTCTTACATCTTTGTCATTCACGGTCACTGGTCTTGATAAGGATGCAAGTTACGCCTATACAATGGATGCGTTAGACGCAGGGGGAGAGGTGTTGGCGGAGGATTACGGAACGTTCAGGACAGGAGAGACAACCGATGCTGGGCAGACAACGCAAGACACCCCTAAAATCTACACCATAGGTAAGACAATAGTTGTGGAGTGTGCCGCAGAGAGTAACATAACATTCCATAGCATAGCAGGTCAGCAACTTGGCGAGACGGTAAAGGCAACCAAGTGCGAGTGCCAAGTTAGCATACCTGGAGTGTATAACGTAACAGTAGGAGACTACAAGCAGAAAATAGTAGTTTCGTCATTTTGAGCGAAGCGAAAAATCTCGGAGAATAATAACAATAAAACCAATATAACATGAAAAAGACGATAATTTCAGCATTAGTGGTCATAGCCACTATGTTAGCCACAATGGCACTGGCAGGGCCAAAGGTGTATGTGTACCTGTCAGACGGTAATCACATAGCGGTGGAGGCGGCTAACTTTGACAGCCTCAGTTTAGTGGAGCCTGGAGTCCTAAAATTAGACCCTGAGAGCAAGAGCCTTGCAGCCACAGGCGGCAGGTTTGCTGTAACTGTCACGGCAAACAAAGCGTGGACGGCAACAGTTAGTGACCCTACCGCACTTACACTCTCCACATACAGCGGCACAGGCAGTGGAACCATATATGTTAACGCTTCCGCCAATGCGGACAGTAAGGCATATACAGAGATAGTGACGGTGACAATAAACGGCGGAGTGTCAAAATACGTGTATGTAACAGTGGCAGGAACAACGCCTGGGCCAACCCCTGCAGGTGAGAAGTGCAAGGCATCAGACTACCCGCAGGTGACAATAGGCTCTCAGACTTGGATGGCTGAGAACTACCGCTGCAGCAAATATGACACAGAGTCAGAGGCATACAACGCTGCTTGGCTTACAAACAACACTGTCCCTACATCAGAAAGTTATGTTTACACCCCATACTACACCGATGCCTCGGACAAGAGCAAGTGGAATGATGATAGCAAAACAAAATACGGAGAAAATCTCACAGAAACACAGGTTAATAAGTTAGGTTACCTATACAACTGGGCTGCCGCTGTTGGTGTTGCGGACGGATATGACTACGGGACTCAGCCGTTCAGCGGCAACCGTCAGGGCATCTGCCCCAACGGGTGGCACATACCGTCAAGAGCGGAGTGGAAAACACTTGTAGATTACATAGAAAAGATAGACGGCAAAGGAACAGA
>JAZLHT010000112.1:0-2900 GCA_045616965.1 Candidatus Enterocola sp. | reverse complement strand
AAGAAAATAAAATTTTACTCAGATATAAATAGGGCTATACGTTACTCTGATGTGCTTGTGTTTGCTATGCCGTCGCCTTTCCTTAAGGCTCATTTGGCTATGGTTAAGACTCCTCTTAAAGATAAGTTTATAATTACTGCCATAAAAGGTATAGTACCCGATGAGAATATGATTGTAACTGATTATTTTCAGAAGTACTTTGATGTAAGTATAAACAATATGGGGGTGATTGCCGGTCCTTGCCATGCAGAGGAGGTGGCGTTGGAGAGGCTCTCATACCTTACGGTGGCAAGCCATAATCAGGAACTGGCTAAATGGTTTGCTGACAGAATATCAAATCCTTATCTTAAGACATACGTGGGCAGGGATGTAAGGGGCATGGAGTACGCATCGGTGCTTAAAAATGTGTATGCAATAGCATCGGGTATATGTCATGGACTAAAATACGGTGACAACTTCCAAGCCATTTTGGTATCAAACGCCATACGTGAGATGAGCCGTTTTGTAGATGAAATTGCACCCGATAAGGAGCGTAACATAGGTGATGCCGCCTATCTTGGTGATTTGCTTGTTACGTCATATTCAAAATTCAGCCGCAACCGTATGTTTGGTACCATGATAGGCAAGGGATACTCTGTAAAGTCATCGCAACTGGAGATGGAGATGATAGCAGAAGGGTATTACGGTACAAAATGTATTCATGAGATAAATGAAAAACTTGGTGTAAATATGCCTATCCTTGAAGCATGCTATAACATACTTTATGAGCGTATTGCACCTAATATAGAGATAAATGTGCTGACGGAAAAACTTAATTAAAGGGACAAGGGACAAGGAACAAGGGACAAGGATTACACTTGACCCCTGACCCCTGACCCTTGAACCTAAATATGAAATATTTTATGGAAGATTTAAAATTATCAATTGACAGCTGTCTGAGTTTTATCTCTGAGAGCAAGGTTATGGGCTATGAGGCTCAAGTTAAGAAATGTGCCGAAACGCTTGAGAACGGTACAGGTAAGGGTAATGATTTTCTTGGTTGGCTGCATTTGCCATCATCTATAACCAAGGATTTTCTTGCCGATGTTAAGGAGACCGCAGCATATCTGCGTGCTAACTGCGATGTAGTGGTGATTGCAGGTATCGGTGGCAGTTATTTGGGTGCAAAGGCTGTTATAGACTCGCTGTCTAACAGTTTCTCTTGGCTGTATGCTAAGAAACCGGTTATTGTTTTTGCCGGAAATAACATCGGGGAAGATTATTTGGCTGAACTTACGGAGTATCTTGCCGATAAGAAATTCGGTATCATAAATATCTCTAAATCGGGTACCACTACAGAGACTGCACTTGCATTCCGTCTGCTTAAGACTCAACTTGAGAAGCAAATGGGCAAGGCTGAGGCTTGCAAGCGTATAGTTGCCATTACAGATAAGGCAAAGGGTGCGTTGCGTACACTTTCTACAAAAGAGGGCTATAAGACGTACGTTATTCCAGATAATGTGGGTGGACGTTTCTCTGTGCTTACTCCAGTGGGGTTGCTTCCTATTGCGGTTGCAGGACTTGATGTAGATGCTCTTGTAGAGGGTGCGCAGCGTATGGAGAAGGTTTGCGGACTTGACACTCCGTTTGCAGAGAATCCTGCCGCAATTTATGCCGCCACACGTAATGAGTTGTATCGCAACGGCAAGAAGATAGAGATTCTTGCTAATTTCCAACCTAAGCTTCACTTTATAGCAGAGTGGTGGAAACAACTTTACGGAGAGAGCGAGGGTAAGGAGAACAAGGGTATATTTAATGCTTCTGTAGATTTTACAACAGACCTTCACTCAATGGGGCAGTGGATTCAAGAGGGCGAGCGCTCTATTTTTGAGACTGTGATTTCTGTTAAGAAAGCCAACAAGAAACTTGAGGTTCCGATGGATGTCGAGAATCTTGACGGTCTTAATTTCCTTGCAGGCAAGCGTGTAGATGATGTAAACAAGATGGCTGAACTTGGCACACGCCTTGCTCACGTAGATGGTGGCGTTCCAAACATTCTTATAGAGATGCCTGAGCTTAACGCATTCTATATAGGTGAGCTAATCTATTTCTTTGAGAAGGCTTGCGGTATAAGCGGTTATCTGCTTGATGTAAATCCGTTCAACCAACCTGGAGTGGAGGCATACAAGAAGAATATGTTTGCCTTACTTAACAAGCCAGGCTACGAGGCAGAGTCCAAAGCTATACAGGCGAGGCTGAAATAGGGGTCAAGGGACAAGGAACAAGGGTCAAGTATAGTGGACAGTTGACAGTGGACAGTTGACAGTGAAGAAGCTATATTCCCACGTCATTACCTAACGGTTCGTAAACAGTTTGAGAGGAGCGTAGCAGAACGAAAAATCTAAAAAAATAAAAAAAGTGGTGCAAAAATTTGGTGGTATAAAAATTTTACTGTACTTTTGTACCGCTTTTGAAAAGGGCGTTTAGCGCAGCTGGTTTAGAGCATCTGCCTTACAAGCAGAGGGTCGGCGGTTCGAATCCGTCAACGCCCACCACTGACAAATTGAAGCATCTGCGTTGCAGATGCTTTTTTTGTGCCTGCCCGTATAAAAGTGAGCTCGCTCACTTTTATATGGGTGGACACAAAAAAGAGCATAGTGGCGTAGCCACATGCTTCAATTTGCATGGGCGTTGACGGTTCACGAGCCACGCAGTGGCGAGTAATCCGTCAACGCTCGCAACACAGTGGGTGCGTTGACGCTTCACGAGCGAGGAAAATTTTTGGGTTAATTATCAAAAAGTAGGATAAAATCCTTGTAAATCACTGAATAGCAGTAACTTTGGACACATTATTATTAATATGGTAAAAAAAATGCTTTTTTTGTGGGTCCAGCAATGTGGTCAGGAATGGCTTCAAAGGG
>JAZLHT010000111.1:0-19419 GCA_045616965.1 Candidatus Enterocola sp. | reverse complement strand
GCTTAACTTTAATCTCAAGGTTATCACCTGGCATTACCATTTCAACTCCGTCTGGAAGAGTAATCTCACCTGTAACATCAAGTGTACGGATGTAGAATTGTGGACGGTATTTATTGTGGAATGGAGTGTGACGACCACCTTCCTCTTTCTTAAGGATATAGACAGAAGCCTTGAACTCATCGTGAGGTGTAACAGCACCTGGGTGGGTGATTACCATACCACGTTTGATCTCGTCTTTGTCGATACCACGAAGAAGAAGACCTACGTTATCACCAGCCTCACCTTGGTCAAGAATCTTACGGAACATCTCTACACCTGTGATAACTGATTTCTTGCCCTCTGCACCAAGACCGATGATTTGAATCTCATCACCAACCTTGACAACACCGGTCTCAATACGACCTGTAGCAACTGTACCACGACCTGTAATAGAGAATACGTCCTCAACAGGCATCAAGAATGGTTTATCAACGTCACGTTTTGGAAGTTGAATCCAATTGTCAACAGCGTCCATAAGCTCCATAACTTTATCTTCCCACTCAGCTACTCCGTTAAGAGCACCAAGAGCAGAACCACGAATAATAGGTGTGTTGTCACCATCAAACTCATAGAATGCAAGAAGCTCACGCATCTCCATCTCAACTAGGTCAAGCATTTCGGCGTCATCAACCATGTCGCATTTGTTCATGAATACAACCAAACGAGGAACGTTTACCTGACGAGCAAGAAGAATGTGCTCTCGTGTCTGAGGCATTGGACCATCAGTTGCTGCAACTACTATGATTGCTCCATCCATCTGAGCGGCACCAGTCACCATGTTCTTTACGTACTCAGCGTGTCCCGGGCAGTCTACGTGTGCGTAGTGACGGTTTGCTGTTTCGTACTCAACGTGTGATGTGTTGATTGTTATACCACGCTCTTTCTCTTCTGGAGCATTATCAATTTGGTCAAATGATTTTACCTCTGAAAGACCTTTCTTTGCCAATACTGTGGTGATAGCAGCAGTCAAAGTTGTTTTACCGTGGTCAACGTGACCAATAGTACCGATGTTAACATGCGGTTTTGAGCGATCAAATTTCTCTTTTGCCATAGCTTTAAGTTTTAAATTAGTATTATTGATTGTTTATTTAGAATTGCCTATTTACTCTATAGAGCCAATAACGGGACTTGAACCCGTGGCCTCATCCTTACCAAGGATGCGCTCTACCAGCTGAGCTATATCGGCAACCGTGAGCGGAAAACGGGGCTCAAACCCGCGACCCCCAGCTTGGAAGGCTAGTGCTCTATCAACTGAGCTATTTCCGCATAATTTCTTTTCTCGCATATAGCTTCAGTTGATAGAGCAATCCGTGTCTCTTTGGCAACTGAGCTATTTCCGCATTTCTACCCCGATGATGGATTACGGACCTGCGGTCCGTGAACCAGGAAAGGGAAACCTTTGCACAAAATTTCAACTCACAAAGTGAGTAGATTAGAAGAGCAAGACTTATCCGTAAACAAGTTTCCAATTAGTCTTGCTCTTCTAATCTTACGGCTTCGCCGCTTGAAATTTTGTGGGCAGTGATGGATTCGAACCACCGAAGGCATAGCCAGCTGAGTTACAGTCAGCCCCATTTGGCCACTCTGGTAACTGCCCATTGTTAATTTTGAGCCTCTTGTCGGATTCGAACCAACGACCCCGAGATTACAAATCACGTGCTCTGGCCAACTGAGCTAAAGAGGCATACCCTTTCTAACGGCTTGCAAATGTATGACAATTTTTTCAAACCGCAAAATAATTTTATAAAAAAACTTTAATTTTTATTGATTTTTCTCTTTTGCTTTAGTCAATTGTTTCTGGATTGCTTCAGCACATAAATCTGTAGCATCTTCAAAACTATCCGCTATTTTGCTGGCAAACAACTCTATATGGGGTGCTGTGACTTTTAAAGACACTTCTTTGTTGGCTGCTGTTTCGGGTTTGACCACTTTTAATGAAACCTCAACATTTGTAATACCTTCGTAAAATTTGCCAAGTTTCTGTACTCGCTTGTTAATAAAGTTCTGCAATTTCTCTGTTGCATCAAACTTAATTGCCTTAATTAAAATTTCCATAATGTATAAAAAATTAAAATTTTTTAGGGTCAAGGGACAAGGGTTATTTCCTTGGGTGTGCTTTACTGTATATCTGCATCATTTGTTCAAAAGATGTGTGGGTGTATATCTGCGTAGCAGCCAAATTAGCATGCCCCAACAGCTCCTTTACCGCATTTATCTCTGCTCCTGCATTAAGCAGCTCACCTGCAAAAGTGTGCCTTAAAACGTGTGGACTGCGTTTTGTCAGAGATGACACACAACCCATACTCTCTGTAACAATCCTGTATATCAACTGAGGGTAGGCCTTTTCACCCTTGTCTGTTACTATAAAATAGGTGGTGTCGCCAAAAATCTCACTTTTTAGGGCAATGTATTTTTGTGCCTTCTCCTTTAAAATATCACTAATAGGTATCACACGCTCCTTACCACCTTTACCCGTTACTTGCAAAGATAGTGAAAAAAAATTAAAATCGCAATCTTTTATTGAAATTAGTTCCGCCCTACGTATTCCTGTGTCATACAGCAGTTCCAGAACAATATCATTTCTGGCTGCTGTAAAATCTCCGTCAATAGGTTTCTCGCTCAGCACTTCGTTCACCTCATTCTCCCTAAAAAATATAGGCAACGGCTTTGGTGTCTTTAATGCTGTTATCTTGACCATCGGGTCAGGAAAATCATTATTGCACTTTTTCACATATTTAAAGAAGCTGCGTAGAGATGATAGTTTCCTGTTCACCGATGTGGAATTCATGTGTCCGTCTTCTTTTAAAGACATAATCCAATCCCTGATAAAAACGCTTTTAGTCTCTAAAATATCTGTAATGCCGTATGTGTTGTTGAGAAAGGTTTGAAATTGCTCCAAATCCCTCTCATACGCTTCCACAGTCAGTTTTGAATAGCGTTTCTGATGCGTTAAATACTCTATGAAATTGTCAACTATAAATTTCAATTTTCAATTATCAATTCATTTGTACCACGATGCGTACATTGCATAGTTGTGCGCTATTTTTTGGTTTATCTCTTTGGCCTGTTCGGGCGATACTTCCTTAACTTGCTTTGCAGGAACTCCAGCCCAAATAGTGCCAGCAGGAACATGAGTGTTGCTCAATACCAATGCACCCGCTGCAATAATGGCACCCTCGCCAACTACAGCACCGTCAAGAACAGTGGCACCCATACCTACAAGTGCATAATCACAGATCTTGGCTCCGTGAATTGTGACATTGTGCCCTACAGACACGTAATCGCCAATCTCAACCACAGATTTCTGATAAAGTGTATGAAGTACTGCACCATCTTGAATGTTCACATGGTTGCCTATTGTAATGGTATTAACGTCGCCACGTAGCACAGTACCATACCATATACTGCAACCGTCACCAATGGTGGTGTCACCAATAATCACTGCATTGTCTGCAAGAAAGCAATCCTTGCCTATTTTTGGGGTGAATCCTCGTACAGATTTAATAATAGCCATAAGTGTATATATATTACTCGTTTCACTCGTAAGGGTCAAGGGTCAAGGGTCAAGGCCTTGTCCCTTGTTAAAACTTATTTTAACTCATGAGTTGCAATAAGTTTTAACGTATCCACATCTATTTTTTTTGCAAATATTTTATGATCTTTGTCAAGAACGTATATCATAGGGGTGGACGATGTATCAAACCAATACCAATAGTACGATGTGCGGTCAGGGTCCCATACATTGGTAAGATTCTGCATATTCTTCTTCTCTATGAATTGTGTCCACTCATCTTTATCGGTCAGCATATAGACGGCAATAATCTTAATGCGAGGGTCGTTCTTGTATTGATCATAAAACTCACTGACAAGAGGAGCGGTCTTCTTGCAGTGTCCGCATTGAGGCTCAAAGAAAAACAATACTGTGTATTGGGAACCGCATAGATCGTAAATAGGCTTGTCATCCCCATCAAGAGTCTTTACCACCATATTATGGGCAACGTCTCCCACCAGACAATGCTCTATTTTCCTAACCTCCTTATCTATGTTTGATACAAGTGCGGAGTCTGCCCAAGTGGCTACTCCATTAAGGTAATAGCTTCTGCCAAGATCCACAATCATTCTGTCCATTCCCATAATGTTGCTTTTTACGCAATACTGCAACATATAGTTGCAAACGGTACGGAATGTTGCTTCAGTCCCTTTACGGCTTCTCTCTATTAAAGCCATTGCAGGGGGAATTATAGAATCGTAGTGTTGTATTAGATTGTGTTCCAAATAATTATCGAGCATATCCTTTAGATACGGAGTATGGAAGCTTCTCTCGTCCGCAAGGTCTATATTGTCAAAATAGTGGTCTCTCTGAAATGCATATTGAGTAACCCATTTCATAGAGTCAGACATTGAGTCAAATCCGTCAGGTTTTTTGAACTCAACAGGTTGTAACCCTTTTATAAAAATGCCGGTCATTGATTTAGGGTATTTCTCTATGAGTACGTTTTGATGCTCTGTAACAGATACACCCAATAGTTTGATTTCCGCTTTAGCCCTATCAATCTCCATGCTGTCTGTCATGCCTTTTATACGCTCATCATTCTCCCGGCTCTGCTTTTGGACAATCTTCATAAAAGATGCGTAACTGTTAAAGTCACTTGATTCAGAACAGTTCTCAAACATCACTTTTTCGTAGTGATTTGCGGTGTCTATCTTTATGGTCATAGTCTGGTCTTCTCCCAAAATAAAGTCCAGAACAGGAGTACGGTTTACACATAGCGTATATAGTCCCTCGTGGTATTTTTCTTTTGACTCAAAGTTGCCTCTGCCTTTACTGTCAAGAGTAATGGAGTCTTTTACATAAATCTGTCCGAAATAATAGTAGGCAAGCAGAATCTTATTGTTTGCAAGTTGCTTTGAGTTAATTGAGATGGACGGATTTTGAGCAAATGCGGAACAAAAGCATGTAAACAACAATGCTATCAGACATATACATTTATATTTCATACGATATTGTTTTTAGAAACTTCCTCTCATCTTCAGAGAGATAAGGAGAAAGTGCGTCATACATTCTTATATTATAGGTGTTAATAAAATTCTTTTCATCTTGGGTAAGCATGGTTGCATCTATGGCATCCATTGCATACGGAGCTATAGTAAGATGCTCAAAAGTTAGGAACTCTCCAAAATCAGTTTCCTTATAAGGAGTCACCAAAACAGTGTTCTCTATTCGTATTCCATATTTGCCCTCCTTATAGATGCCAGGCTCATCTGTCATAGTAAGCCAGGGCTCATACCCTATATTGTTCTCCGATGGGCGTAACCACGCATACCCCTCATGTACATTTAGCAAATGTCCTACACCATGCCCTGTGCCATGCCCGTAGTTCATACCGCTTTTCCAAAGATATTGCCTTGCCAATATATCAAGTTGCGATCCTTTAGTTCCTTTAGGAAATATTGCCGTTCCCAATGCTATATGCCCTTTAAGCACCAATGTATAGTCTCGTCTCTGCTCATCAGAAAGTTCACCACATACCACCGTTCTGGTGGTGTCTGTAGTGCCTTCAAGGTAGTGAGTGCCTGTGTCAATAACCAGAAATCCCTTACGCTCTACCTTGTAATCTGTCTCACAAGTTGCGGCGTAATGTCCTATAGCTCCATGTTCTGCATACCCTGCTATAGTGCCGAAACTCTCATCTACAAACCCTTTCTGAACACTTTTTAATTCTCTCAGTTTGTTCCTCACATCTATTTCTGTGATGGTTACATCGGTGTTCAGACATTTATTAAACCATTTGTAGAACTTAACCCAGACAATGCCGTCCTTTATCATGGCAGAACGATATCCGTCTATTTCAATAGAGTTCTTGATAGCTCTTAGACGGGATATATACAGCGGTAGGTTTATTTGGTCTTTGCATTTTTTGACCTTTTCAAACAGTCCGTAGTTTAATCCGCTCTTGTCAAACAATATGGTGCTATCCTTGTTTTCTTCAATAAATGCTCCGATACTGCCATAATCGGCAACCTCTATGCTGTTAGCGTTAAAATAATTATTGACAGATGTGTCTATCTTGCTTGAGTCCACAAATATCAGACATCGGGTAGGGGTTACAGCCACATAACTCCTTACAACAGGGTTATATGCCACATCTCCGCCTCTAATGTTAAGCAACCATGCAATGTCGTCTAAATTGCAGATAAGAGCTATGTCAGCATTCTTGCCACCCATTATATTACGCACCCTCTGCAATTTGGATTTTACACTCTCTCCGCAGTATTTCTCATCGTGAATATATATCTTGCTTGCACATAGCGGAGGGCGGTTCTTCCATACACTTTCAAAGCCGCAGTCGTCCACCATAGATACCTTTTCGGCAAGATTCTCCCACTCTTTGGCTGAAAACAGAAAAGCGTTGGCAGCCACTTTTCCGCATTTTGCTTGTTCTGCAGTCCATTCAGAGTAGGTGGGAACATCGGGTAATCCGCATTTAAAAAGAGCTATGCCGGAGTCTTTTAATTGTATAGATGCTTGTATATGGTATCTTGAATCTGTAAATACGGCTGCCTTATCACAAGTTATCACTAGCGTGCCTGCAGAGCCTGTAAATCCGCTTAAATAGCCTCGCAGTTGAAAATAATCTTCTATATATTCACTTTGGTGAGGGTCAGCCTGTGGCACAATGCATACGGCATAATCATTCCTTTTCAGCCAATCCTGAATATTTAAAACAGACCATTTCATATCAAAGGACAAAGTTAGTGATTTGTAACTCCATTTCAAAAAAAATAATAAAAAATTTTGCAGGTATAAAGAGTTTGATTAACTTTGTGCCCTCAATTGGAGAGAATTCCAGATGAAAGGAGGTGATTTTAAATGATTATAGTACCTATTAAGGACGGCGAGAACATAGAGAAAGCCCTAAAGAAGTTCAAACGTAAATTTGAGAAGACAGGTGTTGTTAAGGAACTTCGCAAACGTCAGGCATACAATAAGCCTTCAGAGGTTAAAAGAGAGCGTTTGATTCACGCAATCTACGTACAACAACTTCAACAAGGTGAGGAATAATAAAAAAGCGGGAAATCAAAAATCCCGCTTTTTTTATGACATATTGTAAACTTAACGTATTATAAGCACTTTAGCCGCCGCACTTCTGCTATCATCTTCATTAGAATTGAAAAGATGATAGAAATAAACCCCTCCGCTAACATTCTGCCCGCTAAAATTTTTGCCGTTCCAGGCAAATGATCCACCGTTTGAAACCCCTTCAAATACCAAATGACCGCTTGCGTCGGTTATTTTAACTGTAGTGTTTTCTTCTAATCCCACAATGGTAATCATGCCTGTATAGTCTGGTTTTACAGGATTAGGATAAACATAGATATCTCCTTTTTTCATATTTTTAACAGGCTCTGTTGAATCACCTCCATAGCATACAAGACCTTCTGTTGTGCCTATAAGAACCTCTCCAGTATTTGAATCTATAGCAATGGCAGTAATCTCATTGGATGGCAACGGGCTGTTATTGGTTGTAAAATGTTGAATTGTTGTAAGCCCGTCTGCAGAGAGCAGAAATACGCCGCTATTCTCAGTGCCCATCCATTTTCTGTTAGCGCCGTCTATTGCAATAGCCTTTACTCCGATGCCATCTAACAAGTAGTCCGCCAATCCTGTGCCGTCATTACGCGGCACTTTAACTCTGGTGCAACGATAATCGGAGTCAAAAACCTTGGAGCAGTTAGTGAAAAGTATAGGTCCGGACGATGTGCCTACCCATACATTCCCTTCCCTGTCTTCGACCATGTCATATATGAATGATGGGGTCATACTTCTACCATCTTTGTCTGTAAATGTTGAAAAGGATTTGGTCTTATTGTCCTTTTTTATAAAAATGCATTGGGAATTTCTTGCTGACATCACCCACGATTGTCCATTAGAGTGAAAAAACATTTTTAGAAGGTGTCCGTACGTCTCTACAGGAGAATAGCCTTGTAACCCCTTCCATTCCCCGTCAGGGGTCATGCATACTACAGAGTTGGCACTGCCTTTTGTTGTGCTCAATGTTACTAAAGAGCATAGATTCCCCTCCTTATCGTATGTAAGTCCATCTACGCGGACATAATGCACACCATAACCTCCAACGTCCTGAAGTACTCCGTTTGTGTTTTCCTTGTTGTAAAGTGCTATGGCTTTGCCATTTAAGAATTCATATATACCTTCCCCCCAGGTAGATGCAAAAATATGATTCTTGTTTTTAGGATCAACCGCTACAGATACTACATCGTAGAAAATACCATCTGGAGCTAATTCCAACGCACCTGAGTTGTAGCCTGTGTAAGATTGCCATCTCCCATTTTCCAATAGCATTACAGCCCCTTTCCATATATCTCTGTTATCGTAAGAAAAACCTCTGTTAAGCCATGAAAATCCTGGAGCCACTACAAATTTATCACCGTCAAAAATAATTTTTTGAGCCCGTCCAGTGTAAGGTCCGTCAGGTAAATATGTGGTGCTGTATTCACCAATTTTTAATTTTATCACTCCCGATTCTCCACTTGCAAGCCAATAAACGTCATTAGAATAAATAACATCTGTATTATAAATGTTATCAATTTGTTCAGACGACCAAGACGTGTCATATTTGATAAAAAAATTGTATGCGCTAATCAGCAGATTGTCGTTGCTTTTATGCAGTTTTATTTTATTATCTTGCGGATTGTCGTATAAAATTTGCCATACAGCATCTTTTGGCTTGCACCTGAACACGTTGCTGTTTTGTGAGGCAAGTACAAAATACCCGTTAAAAAATATTAAATCAGTGAATTTATAACCCGATGGCAGTTGGGGAGTCTTATCAGATGACCAATTGCTATAGTCAAGCAAGTTGGTGCTTTTGACGGAGTTTTCTTTTATTTGATTATCCATCAGTGCGTAAATCGAGTCATTATACACCTCTACGGCATATACAGGATTCATTTGTGCATTATCTCCTATAATGTATGTGTCTTTAATCTCATATTTGTTCAGATTCAACACTACAATACCAATATTAGTGGCAAGGTATGCGTTGTCTTCAAAAAAAGTTATTTTGTTAATGGTTTTATCTGTGGACATGTCTTTTCTGAAGAAATCTGGGATATTATGTGTGGTTCCGTCAGAATCAATGATGTCTATATTTGAGTTTGTATATGCAATAACCAATTTGCCATTGGTTTTATTGTATGCCATACACTGAACTTTTGTACTGCAAAGACCGTCTAATTTGGAATATGTGTCAATAGATCCGTCTTCTTTAGAAATAGAATACAGATGATTGTCGGCAATGGCGAAAATCTTACTCCCTGTCTCTTCTAAAGCGGTTGTTGTTCTGTAAGAGGAGTAGTTGGTCCATTGCCCTACAGGGGTGCTTGTAAACAGAGGCGATGCAATTAAAAATAATATCTGCAATAAAAAGATTCTATTTTTCATTTTTCAGGAAAGAAATGAATTTTTTCAAAGCCAAGGCCCTATGGCTGATTTTGTTTTTCTCAGATAACGAGAGTTGGGCAAAAGTCTTGTCGTAACCCTTAGGTGTGAAAATAGGGTCATAACCAAATCCTTGTACACCACACCTCTCTTGTATGATTGACCCTTCTACAATCCCCTCAAAATAGTGAACGGAACCGTTATTGTCTATATACGCTATCACAGTGCGGAAGCGGGCGGTACGGTCTTGTGTGTTTTTTAAATTCTTAAGCAACAGGTTTATATTGTCTTCAGATGAGCAACTTTCACCTGCGTATCTTGCAGTATAGACACCAGGTGCTCCGTTAAGGGCGTTAACCTCAAGCCCTGTGTCATCTGCAAAGCAGGATTTTCCTGTCTTGTCATATACATACTTTGCCTTTTGCAAGGCATTACCCTCAAGGGTGTCGGCAGTTTCAGGTATATCTTCTGTTATGCCCATATCTTTAAGGCATGAAAGTGCAAAACCTTCACCTAAAAAGTCCTGCACTTCTTCTGCCTTATGCTTGTTTCCGGTTGCAAAAACCAGTGTACGCATAGTATAAATATTAAAATGCGTCAATAATGCCTTTGAAATCAGGGGCTTTTAGAGAAGCACCTCCAATAAGACCACCGTCAATGTCAGGTTTTGCAAAAAGTTCAGGAGCATTGGAAGCCTTGCAGCTACCGCCATAAAGGATAGAGGTGTCTTCTGCAACCTGCTTGCCGTATTTGTCTGCTATAAGGCTACGTATGTATGCGTGAATCTCTTCTGCTTGGTCAGAAGTGGCGGTCTTACCTGTACCTATAGCCCAGATTGGCTCGTATGCTATTGTTATATTTGCAAATTCCGCTGGTGAAAGGTGGAATACGCTGCCTTCCAATTCTGCTTTTACTATTGCGTTCTGCTTGTTAGCCTCACGCTCCTCAAGGCTTTCTCCTATACAGAATATAACCTTTAGTCCGTTGGCAAGTGCCAAATCCACTTTTGCCTTCAGAATTTCAGGTGTCTCTCCATAGTAGCCACGACGTTCAGAGTGACCAAGTATGCAGTACTCCGCTCCTGTGGATTTAACCATAGCGGCAGAAACCTCACCTGTGTATGCACCTGATTCCTTATCAGCACAGTTCTCTGCCGATAATTTGATTACGCTGCCTTTAATCACCTCTGCAACAGTTGCCAAGTGAATGAATGGAGTGCCTATGATAACTTCACAATTAGGCTTTTGACCTTTAAGAACCTCTTTTAACTCAGTAGCCAGTGCTACACCTTCTTGCAGGGTTTTGTTCATTTTCCAGTTACCTGCTACAATGTTTTTTCTCATTTTTCAGTTAATTTATTGTGTAATGTTGTTAAGTTCCTTATCTGACGGAAAATCGTTGTAATGCCATTTCTTTATAACAGTGCCTTTTTTCAGCAGCACAAGCCCGGGATTAGACCTTACAATGGTCTTTAATGTGATTTCATCTGTTTGAGCCATCTCAAACTTAATATCGTATTTGATCACAAAATCATTGACTGTATCATGAAATGATGCTGTAAGACAATACATTGGGATGTTCTTACTCTCAGCCCATTTATTTATCTCATTCAGTCTTTTAAAACTGTCAGTATCTGTTATCTCCAATTTGGAACAGATAACAAGCAAAGTGTATCCTTCTCTTTCAAGCACTAAATCAGTAATGTCCTCACCGTCAATTTGTACAGAAAAATCGTGGATTGGCGGCACATACCCTTTTTCCACTAACTCCACATTCTGTCTTACAAATGTCCAGGTGGAGTCATCGGCAGGGTAGTCTGCAAGGGTGAACTCCTTTTCAACACCGTCTTTGCTATATACAAATGTGGTGTTGTACTTGTCTGTAGGAGCATCATCGGGTATGACCATAAGCTCAGAAATGTTATTGCCAACCTTATAAGGTCGGAAATCTATTATAGGCAAGTGCCTGTAGCAGTATATTTGTATTCCCAAACAGAAGAATACGGGCAGAACCATAAAAACCCATTGACCTTCTTCCGTAAGTAATGCCCTGTTGGCTTTCAGTGTCAAGAACAGCACTATAAGAACTATGTCTATTATTATGTTCTTGTAAAAAGTCTGCCAATTTGTAAGTACTATGGCATCTCCAAAGCAGCCGCAGTCCGATACTGGATTTGCAATGGCAAGGTAGAGCGTGAGAGGTGTCATTACCGCCATAAACAGAGCGGTGGCTATGGCTGTGATTTTTAATCGCAGATTGCATACCATATTAAAGCCTATGGTAAACTCCACAATTATCATTAAGAAAGCGGCAGGTAGTGCAAGTGCTTGTAATTCAGGTAATCCAAACGCTTCTAAATAATCGCTTATCTTGTATGACGTGCCAAGAGGGTCAACCGCTTTTACAAAACCGGAGAAAAGGAATACAAATCCTATAAACAGTCTGCATAATATATTTACCCCCCTCTTAATCTTCATTATTCCGCTTCTCCTTCCGCTATCTTTATTAATGCAAATACGGCATAGTTAAGCATATCAAAGTAGTTTGCGTCTATACCCTCAGATATCAGCGTCTTGCCCTTATGGTCCTCTATCTCTTTAGTGCGGTTAATCTTCATAAGGATAAGGTCTGTATAGGAGCTGATTCTCATGCTACGCCAAGCCTCATCGTAGTCATGGTTTTTGGCAAACATCAGATTTTTTGCATCCAATACGTATTTGTCATACAATTTAACAATTTCATCGGGTTGCATGTCTATGGTGTCAGATGCACCGTGAGCAAGCTGGATAAGACCAATTACAGCGTAGTTCACTATGCCTATAAATTCTGGTTTTATGCCTTCTCCTACCAGATTCTCTTTCTTTATCTCAAGGCTGCGTATGCGCTTGGCCTTAATAAAAATCTGGTCTGTAACTGATTCTGTGCGCATTATACGCCATGCACCGCCGTAATCATAGAGTTTTTTTGTAAAAATCTCCTTGCAGCAGGCTATAGCCTCATCAAATTGTTTGTTGGTATCTTTCATAATTGCGTGCAAAGATACGATTAAGTGAACGAAAAACAAAATTTATTTAAGTGTCAACACCTCAACTCCATTAGCAGGCACTTGAACACTCAATACATTTTTATCTAAAGAGAATTCACATCCCAATGTGGTCTTATACTCCTTGTTCTCCAATATCTTAGGCAACAGAATCTGTACATTCTTGCCCTCATTGTTCTTGTTGAATACAACTATGGCTACATCGCCAAAATAATTTCTGGCGTATGCCCATGTGGTGTCGTCAAGGCGTAACTCTATGAAATCACCGTACATAAGAGGCATACTGCTTCTTCTAAGTTTTGCAATAGTGGAAACAGCACTGATAACCTGTTTCTCATAATTGTTAAGGCTGTCGTCAAACCTCATCATACGGCGGCAGTCAGGGTCATTTGCACCTGCCATACCTATCTCATCGCCGTAGAATATTACAGGAACACCGGGTATGGTAAGGTTAAATGCGTTTAGCTGAATAAGTTTGTTGTAGGCAGTGGAGTCTGTAACGGTAACGTCTCTTAACCAACCAGCCGCCTTTGAATCCTCATCGTAACGTACATCACCCGATGCGTAGCATATAAAGCGTGCCCTGTCATGATTACCTGATATGTAGCCCATAAGGTTGTGGTTCCCATATACTTTAAGGCTCATGTTAAGAGTATTGCTTATTCTACGCAGACTTTGCCCCTCTACTGCAAATACATTGGAGGCATCGTCAGATACGTTAAAATCAAACTGACCGTTAAGCATACCTGAATTTACGTAACTGCTTATTAGTTTAGGACTTCCGTAAGACTCTCCTATCTGATAAATCTCCTTATGATCAGGTATTTCCACCTCTTTTTTCAGTTTGTATGTAAGAGTTCTCCAGAAATGCTCCTGAACATGCTTGCAGGCATCGTGGCGGAAACCGTCAAGGTCAAATTTGGTTACCCAAGCCACGGCAGAGTCTGTCATAGTCTGCACTATCTCCTCTCTTGAGTAGTCAAGGGTAGGCAGAAACTCATCAAACCAAGTGGTAAGGCGGTGCTCATTCCATTTTTCAAGATTTTTGGTGCCGTCAGGCAAGATAAGCGGAGTGCAGATGGTAGGGTCGTTCTTAAACATAGGGTGATCCTTATGAACGTGGTTAGCCACATAGTCCATAATAACATTAAGCCCGTGCTTGTGAGCGTTATTCACCATTTCAAGCATCTCATCGTCTGTTCCAAAACGGAAATCAATCTTGCTTGATGATATAGGCCAATATCCGTGATAGCCTGAGAATTTGGTCTTAACAGGATATTCCATTCCGGAATATGGCTCCAAAGGGTTCTGTACAATAGGTGAAATCCAGATGGTTCCTACACCAAGAGAGTCAAAATAACCCGATTCTATCTTATCAGAAACACCTTTTATATCACCGCCAAAATAGTCCACTTTAGGGTTCACATCGGGGCGGTTCATAGGGTGGTTGTTATCCTTGTTACCATCGTAAAAACGGTCAATCATAAGAGAGTAAAGCACTTGGCTGTGCTTGTCAAAACGGTCTATCATTTTAGCGTCAGAGACCACCTTCCCAAATTCAAGCGGAACCAAAACATCATTTGATATACCGAATTTATTGGCGGCAATAACCCTTATGTATGAGCGTTTTGTAGAGTTGGCTTCATCAGGAATCCGTATTTCAATGTTGTCGTCAGACTGTTTTACAAAGCGTGTAGGCAGTTTGTAGTTCTGCCAATAGGCGTAAACCTGCTCCACCTCATTGTAGATGTCAAGTGTAAATGAATTTTTATTAAAACAGCCCGATGTAAGCACAGGTGCCTTGTCTTGAGTGCCTTGTATGTGCAGTATAGAGTTGAACTTACCTGAGTTGTTATCCACCTTTTCAGGATTGGTCTCATCGTGGTTCCAATCGCCGTCACGTACCAACTGATATAGGTAGGTTCCCGGGCTTATGCGGAAAGTTACTTCGTAGATACTATCGCTGTTAAGTGTAAGGTCAGGGTGATAAGACGGTACCCAATCATTCATCTGACCTGCAAGTTGAACCCTGTTCCAACGCTTGCCGTGCGGATTATAACGGAATGTGTACTCGCCCTCATCTGTGCGTTTGCATAATATGCTGTAAGGCACTCCTTTAACCCAAATGGCAATGTTCTGTAATTGCCTTGCCTTGCCTAAATAAACGTTTATTTGGCTTTTATCTTCGCTGAGGCGTGCAATAATCATCTTGTTATCGCACGATATGGAATCTATCAGGTCTGTGTCAAGCACATAATCCTTAGTCAGAATTACATTAGGACCAGGCTCCAATGTTACAAAAGAGTTAAGCCCCGCATCCTCTGTGCTATCTGCAGGGTAACCCAACTCATACTGAGTGCAACCAGATAAAAAGGCTGCTAAAACTAAAAAAATCGATAACTTAAATATTCTCATGATAAATAAATTTATGGGTCAAGGGTCAGGGGTCAAGGTAAAAGGTCCTTGTCCCTTGTCCCTTGATCCTTGTCCCTATTCTTTTATAAGTATAACACTCACCGCTCCAAGTATCAGTAACACACCAGCCATAGCAAGCATGGCAAGTTGTGTGCCTACAACACTGAGAATCAGACCACCGCAGAGAGCCGCCACTATTTGTGGCAGACATATAGTGCAGTTAAATAGTCCAAGATAATAACCCATATTGTCGCCTTTCAGAGAGTTTGTAAGGATTGTGAAAGGTATGGCAAGCATTGCTGCCCATGTGCAACCTACCAATGCGTAACTTGCAAACAACATGTATTTATTTGTTACAAACAATATAGAGATGAACCCTAAACCGCCAATAATAAGGCTTATGGCGTATGCCCACTTGTTACCTAACTTGTTCTCTATGGCAGGAAGTAGAGCAGCCCAAATAAGAGAACCTACAGCCTGAACAGCAAACACCACACCCACCCAGTTTCCTGCATCTTGGAATGCGGCATCTTTAGTCTCAATGCCGGTCCAGCCAAAACAACTTGATGCTATGGCTCCGTTAGAGTATGTCCACATATACATAAATGCAGCCCAGCAGAAGAATTGAACCAAACCCACAGTCCAAAAAGTGGAAGGAGCGTTCTTTAGCAAACCAAAGAAACTTGCCTCTTTCTTTTTGCCTGTACTTTCATCATTGTCGGTAATGCCATGAAACTCCTTATATTCTTGAGGATTAAGTTCCTTAACTGTAACAAATGTATAAATTACGCATAAAATCAGTATAGCGGCGCCAATATAGAAACTCCACTTAACGGAATCGGGTATTACACCCTCAGGAGCTGTGTTTGCTATACCTATCCATGTAAAAAATATAGGGAAAAGATAACCTACAAGAGAACCTGCATTGCATAAGAATGACTGAATGGAGTAGGCAAGACCTTTCTGCTCATTGCTTACCATATCGCCCACCATCATCTTAAACGGCTGCATGGCTATGTTTATTGAGGTGTCAAGAAACATAAGAGAGAACAGTCCGAACCACATGGCGGCATTGAGTCCAAGAAACAGACCTTGTGCAAAAGTGAAGTTTCCTGCATTAGGGAGCAGTGCCATAACCGCTACCGCAATTATTGCACCTACAAGAAGGTATGGCTTACGTCTGCCAATGGAGCACCATGTTTTGTCTGAATACTTGCCTACTAACGGCTGAACTATCATACCCATAAGCGGGGGCAGTATCCAAAAGAAACTTAGAGTGTGGGGGTCTGCTCCAAGTGTGGCGAAAATCCTGCTTATATTGGCACTTTGCAGTGCGTATGCAATCTGCACCCCAAAAAATCCGAAACTAATGTTAAAAAGCTTAAAAAAAGATTGATTCTTCATAATATTTTTATCACGTATGCAGTTTTGGCTGGGATTGAGAGTTTTACTGTAAAGTCTATCTTTTTACCTGTAATAATTTCGGTTCCCGATTCAGAGCCTTCAAATAACTCCTTGTATCTGTCAAAACTTATAAGTTGGTCATTTACACTATTGTTAAATACCATCATAACCCTGCTCTTGTCATCATAACGAGAGAATACATAGATTCCGTCATACGGTATAAACTGTGTCATCTTGCCTGTCTGTAGGGCAGTGCAGTTCTTGCGAAAGTTAAGTAACTTACGCATATAGTTGAACACCTCGTTCTCTTCTGCGGTTCTGCCTTCTGCAGTAAATGCATTGTGGTCATCATCTTTCCAACCGCCAGGGAAATCAAAACGGTATCCCTCATAGTTGCCGGGTATGCCGTCAAGCATTATCTCATCGCCGGAGTAAATCTGTGGGAATCCACGTGTGGTCAGAAGCATTGCAATGCCCATCTTATATTTGTTTACATCACGATTGACAGCACCGGACATACGGTCAATATCGTGATTGTCAATAAAATTCATAATGTTGTTTACATTGGGGTAGGCAAAATCCTGTGCATAGTGGGCATAAAACTTAGCCATGCCATGATCCCAATCGTCACGTTCGTTGAACGCCTCCTGTAGTTTGTCTTTCAATACAAAATCCATAACGCTTGGCAGGTTGGAGTCAAAACCGTCCTTGTTGTTATTGCCTGATTGGTAATAGGCTATCTCAAGCGGAGATTTAACCCAACATTCTCCTACGATGTTTATGCCAGGATATTCATTGCGGAATGTCTTCATAAACTCACTTGCCACCTTAATATTATTGTAAGGGTAAGTATCAACCCTTATTCCGTCTGCACCGCCAAACTCCATCCACCAAATATAAACTTGGCTTAAATACTTGAACAGTAGCGGATTCTCTAAATTAAGGTCAGGCATATTGTAGGCAAACCATCCTTTTTCAAGAATCTCCCGGTCAAGTTTGGCTGCGTGTGGGTCTGTCCATGCGGTCATTCTGTAGTTGGAACTTGTGTAGTTTGGCCAGATATGATACCAGTCTTTTGCAGGCATGTCTTCTGTCCAGTAACTTACAATGCCACAATGGTTTGGAACCACATCAATAATAAGTTTAAGTCCCAATGCGTGGCAACTGTCGGCAAGAGCCTTGTATAACTCATTAGTGCCTAAACGTGGATCTACCTTAAAGTAATCTCCTGTAGCATAGTGGTGATAGGAGTATTGAGTGTCATTATTATCAAAGAAAGGGGTTATCCACAATGCCGTGCAGCCCAAATCCTTAATGTAAGGCAGGTGGTCTATTATACCCTGTATATCACCTCCGTGGCGTTTGCCTAAGTCAGAACGGTCAACACCCTGTATGTAGCCTTTTACGCTGTCGTTGCTGTAGTCACCGTTAGCAAAACGGTCAGGCATAAGCAGATAGACTGCATCTTCAGGACCAAAACTTACTCTCTGTCTACTTCCCTGCTTGCGTGCATTCAGGGTATAAGCCCATTTTGCAATTTTCTTTTTGCCGTTCTTGAACACAATGCTGAATGTACCGGGCTTGGTGGAAGGGTCAATGTTCAGGAATACGAACAGATAGTTAGGGTTATCTGTCTTTTCTGTCTTTGTTATGGTTACTCCGGCATAATCTATCTCTACGGTGGCATTCTGAATGTCATTGCCGTAGCACAATAACTGAAGTTCAGGGTTCTCCATTCCAGCCCACCAGCTGATAGGCTCCACCTTGCTCACACTCTGCTTTGCCGCAAAAGCCGTCACCATGACAGCCATCAAAAAAATAAAAGTAAACGCTCTTTTCATATATATAATCATTTTAATTCATACATCATACATCATACATCATACATCATCACCTCGTGCTTTCCCTCAGTATCAACCTTGTAGGAATAGTCTCCTGCGTAATAGGCAGAGAATCCTTGTTTTCTATTCTGGCAATAAGAAGCTTACAAGCCTCAACCCCCATCTCATATCCGTTCTGCTCTATGGTGGTTATGGTAGGGTCTGAAATCTGAGCCACTATGCCGTCTCCAAAACCACATACAGACACATCTTGCGGAACCCGCTTCCCATTACGTTTCAAAGCATGGATAATGCCTGATGCCGTATCATCGTTAACGGCAAAGAACGCATCGGGTAGAGATCCTGATTTAATTATTTTTTCTGTAAGCGTTATGGCGTTCTCCCTATTGTCGCAGTCAAAAATAAGAGATCCATCAACTTTTAATCCATTTGCTTTAAGTGCATCGATGTAACCGTTTGTACGGTCTTTTGCTATTGTAATATTGTTGCCTGTTCTAAACAGTGCAATTTTTCTGCATCCTGATTTTGCCAAGTAATCCACTGCCTGAAAAGCGCCTGAATAGTCATCTGCAACTACGTGGTCTGTCACCAAATCGGGGCAGAAGCGATCATAAAACACAAGCGACGTTCCACTTTCAATTATCTCTCTGTAGTGGGAAATATCCTTGACATCTTTTGAGACAGAGGCAAGTACACCGGATACTTGTGCGGTCATAAGGGTCTCAACGCATTTCGCTTCTTTAGTATAGTTTTCAGACGACTGGCAGATTATAACTGTATAACCGCTTTTGTTTGCTGTGTCTTCGATACCCGAAATCACAGAAGAGAAAAAGTGATGTGCAATCTCAGGGATTATTACACCTATTAAATTAGAGTGCTGTTTCTTTAAACTTAGGGCAATGGCATTAGGCTTGTAATGATGTGCCTTTGCAAAGGATTGCACCTTGTCTCTAGTGGTTTTGCTTATTTCCTGATTGTTGTTTAATGCCCTGGATACGGTGGATATGGAAATGTCAAGCTCTTTTGCTATGTCCTTTATCGTGATTTGTGATTTCATAGTCTGACAATAACACACTTCTTTAATCTACAAAAATAGTTAAAATTTATCAAAAAACAAATTGTTTTGGATTTAAAGAGCATAAAATTATGTTAAAAACAAAAAAAATAGCTCTAAAAGTTGTTTTAATGTAAAAAAAATCGTAAGTTTGTGGGTCGAT
>JAZLHT010000110.1:0-7424 GCA_045616965.1 Candidatus Enterocola sp. | reverse complement strand
AAATAAAAGAGACGAGTGCAATATTGTCCAAGGATATGTCCAATTTGGCTTATATATGACATCATTGTTAGATAATGTTATTTGTATTCCACTAGGCCAGCCATTACCACGATATTGCATTTTAGAAACTAACTCCTTTGTAATTCCCAATAATTTATAATAAAACCATGTTCCCTCTATGGTTGTTTGCCCAGAGCAACAAAAGGAAATGATAAAACATTTAATATGGTATGCGTCCAATATATTTCTGATTGCCTTAACTTGACATGGCATACAAGTAACAACCATCCCCCCCCTTACCATATTAATATTATCCCTTATAAATTGAACCGTATTAGTATCTTGATATATACTACCACAAATATTATAATCATCGTAAGTATAAATCAACTTAAGCTCATACGCACACTTCTGTTTATTAAAAACGAATGTCATTGCTGTTCCATATTCTGGAAGTGATAATAAATATTTTACTATTGCGGTTCCAATCCCACCTGATGAGGCTTTAAACCGAATATCTTGATTTGTACTATATCCGATAAAATATTGTGGCATTTTAATATATTTACATTAATGCTTTCTAAAAAAGCTCGCTATTATTTCATCAATATGAAGCAAATTGCCTGTTATACAAATCAATATCAAACGTAATCGTTTACGTAGCCTAACATATTCACGAAAGGACACTTTAACCACTGGTATTTTATGAAATGGACCATACTTGTACAATATGAAACATAATCTATGCTGACCATCTAGAATAAAATTTTGTTCATCTACAACTATTGCACCTTTACGTATATCATACTCATTATTCCTTAATTCTTCTAATAATAATTGAAATTTCTCAGGTGTCCTAAAATTCACATTACATCTATTGCAATATTTCTTATATCTTAAGCTCCCTTTTTTAGAATCTTTAATATATGGATATACATCTGTATCATATAAACACGTAATTTTATTGTCCAAAAATCTTAAAATACTACCCACCCTTACATATTCAATGTTGTATTTATAACATTTTTGATAAGAGGAAAATAAACGTTCAAAATTAGCATCATCTATATAGAAACGCTGGTCAATTTTCACATCATCAACGACAGACATATATACTTCTCTAAATTTTTAATTTCAGAATTAAATTTACACCTAACTATCACACTCAATATTCTGTATTTATATAGGAATATTTTAACAACGCCTTGTGCCACAACTTAATACAAAACTCGCTACAAATATACGGATATTTATATTAAATTCCAATACCCCGATACTCAAACCCAAGTTTCCTGAGTTCGGCGGGGTCGTAGATGTTACGGCCATCTATTATAACGGGATCTTTAAGGCTTTTCTTTATGATTTGCCAATTAGGTAGGCGGAACTCCTGCCATTCTGTTACAAGGCAGAGCAAATCCGCTTCAAATGTGGCATCGTACGCATCTTTTGCAAAATAGATACTGCCATCAGAAACCGCACTGTCAAAACCAAGGAATGATGGAAATGATTTTACTACAGGGTCAAATACTCTGACTTTTGCTCCTGCATTAAGTAATTGTTTAATCAACACAATGGATGTTGCCTCTCGCAGGTCATCGGTGTTGGGCTTGAAGGCGAGGCCCAAGATAGCAATTACCTTACCACGTAGAGGGTGAGATTCTTCGCCCTGTAAACAGGGCTCAGAATGACGTAAAATTTTCTCAAACAGCACCGTCTTCTGGTGCTCATTCACAGCCTCCACAGCCTCAAGAAGTTGCATTGTGTAGCCGTTATCTTTGGCAGTGTGTATCAAGGCTTTAACATCTTTAGGAAAACAACTGCCACCATAACCACAGCCGGCATATAGGAACTTGTTTCCAATGCGTGTATCGGCACCTATGCCACGCCTAACCTGATTCACATCTGCGCCCACCAACTCACAAAGGTTAGCCATATCGTTCATAAAACTGATACGGGTGGCAAGCATACTGTTGGCGGCATATTTAGTCATCTCCGCCGATGGAATATCCATAAACAGCACCCTAAAGTTGTTCAAAAGGAATGGTCTGTAAAGCGTAGTCATTAACTCTTTAGCTCTCTCACTCTCCACCCCGATGACTACTCTATCGGGACTCATAAAGTCCTTAATAGCAGCACCTTCTTTCAGAAATTCAGGATTGGAAGCCACATCAAAATCAACTTTCACACCCCTTTTGTCAAGTTCAGCTTGAATAGTAGCCTTAACCTTTTTTGCCGTACCCACAGGCACCGTACTCTTGGTAACAAGCACAAGATAGTGGTTCATATTCTGCCCCACAGTCTTTGCCACCTCAAGCACATAACGCAGGTCAGCACTGCCATCCTCATCGGGAGGCGTACCTACGGCAGAGAATATAATCTCTACATCATTTATGACATCAGTCAGAGATGTGGTAAAATGCAAACGACCAGCCTTCACATTTTTCTTTACCATATCATCTAATCCTGGTTCAAAAATCGGGATTATTCCATCCTTTAACTGCTGAATTTTTTGTACGTTTACATCAACACATGTAACATCAGTCCCTATCTCGGCAAAACATACACCTGAGACAAGACCCACATACCCGGTTCCAACTATTGCGATTCTCATATCTATTGTTAATTATATTTCATTGTTTTACTTTTCGGCCAATTTTCAATATACCAGCAAAGAAAATCTGTCACATCAATCTTCTCTGACATCATTTTTTTATAACCATCAGCAACAGGTAGTCCACCTTGCAAAATTTCAACTCCTTTTGCTATTGCTTTTATTTGGTCTTCTTCGCTTTCTGTATAATTAAAACACAGCCCATATTTTTGCTCAATATCTCTTGTGTAATAACGTCCTGTATTATCAATATAAACACCTGGCACACCCATCATTACACCCTCTGTTACCATTGTGGCACTCTCACCAAAAATCATTGTTGCAAAAGCCATAGCATCGTGCATTTCAGATGGTTCAAGAGGGAACCTATACTGCTCTAATTCTTCCGGTAACTCTCCTTCTGATGAAATAAAAACTTTAGCATATTGCGAGAATTGTTTTATGGCAGACAACTTATTCTCGTGTGAAATTCCATTATGCCCTCTGTCGTGGGTAGCATTCCAAGATACAAATCTTACAATTACATACTTATCTCCGTCTTTTATACCCAATTCTTTAAGTACCGATTTATCCGGTGTGAATCTATTGGGATGTAAATATAGCAACTCGTTATATCCCTGATATTTAACAACCTTTTTAGATTTAAGTGGATGCTCATAATCAGATGTAAAAATAACTGTTACAAACTTCTCCCAAAGTTTGATTTGCTCCATATTAAATGTATCCTCAAAAGCAATACTTGGTTTATGCATTAACCAAGCCACCTGAGATGCTGTTATAGAGCCATGGCTCAGGAATACATCCGGTTTGAATTTCAAGGCAACTTTTAACTCCTTTAAATCAAACATTATTAGATTGAATATTTTGCCCAATGTTGAGTTTGATTTCTTGCCAAAATTAACAAAATCCAAGCCATATTTTGCCAAAAGATTAACCTCAAATTCCTTATCCCTGCAGGTAAACAAAACTTTATGCCCTCTGCCCTGCATCTCTTTAGCAAAACAGCGGAACATATGCACATGTGCCGGGTGACCTATGTCTATAAGAATATTCATTAATCAATTGGTAAAAATGTTTTATCTATTTCTCTAATTTTTCTTGCCGGCACTCCTCCTACCACATAATAATCTGGCACATCATGTGTAACAACAGCGCCAGCTCCAATTATGCAATATTTACCTATATGGACATTAGGCATTATTACTACATTTGCACCCAACCATGAATCATGACCTATTGTTATTTCTCTTTTGGGATGTTTTATGATTTTGTTGAGTCTAGAAAAATTTGGGTGAGTTGCTAATATCAATGTTACATTAGGTCCAAAACTTACTCTGTCACCTATCTTCAATTTCATATTAACATCTTCAATGCCAACTGCCATTGTTAAGCCTGGAGCAATATACACATTATCACCCACCTTGTACCCAAGATGTTTCAATGCATTAACACGTATCCCTCTTGAAGGGAACTTTGTTAACAAAAACCAGAATTTTCTTTTATAAAATAACGGTGATTTCATTTTAAATTTTTCATAACCTTTATACCAACAGCACCAATTTTATATAATAGTGGTTTGCAAATATAACAAAATCTGCCGTGTTCCACAAGCGTACCACCAAATTCTGCCTTAAAATCTCTTACGCCATATTCTTCATTAGGTTTCCCTGCACCCATCATATCAAAAATCGGAAAGTTGTTTTCTGATGCAAATTTCATTCCTGCATATTTTGTTACAGATGACGGGTGAATGTTTTTATATACTCCATCTTTGCCACATGCATACCATTCATAAACACCTTTACCCTCCAACAACATACAAACAGAACCACCAACAATATGTCCATCAAATTCAACAAGTAAATATTTACATGATGGTAAATAATAAAGTTTTTCAAAAAACTCAAATGGTTGCAAAGGCATCTTTACCTTTGTTTTATACAATTCATCTAATAACGAATAGTATTCTGAAATTTGTTCAATAGTCGGACTCTCAATAATAGATGCTGCATCCCGCAATCATAATCTGATATATTTCTTACGATGTTTACCTATACTCTCTTCTGCCATCTCCCAGTTAGTGCAATCTACATGAAAATTCAAGTGAGGTTCATACTTAAAACCACACTTTAAAAATGTATCTTTCCATTTAGAATAATCGTTAAAATTTCTAGTTTCAATATAAATAGCCTTAGATGATAGTTTATTCTTTAGTTCTGTTAACAATAATTCTAACTCCTCCGATATTGTCTCTTCTGTCAATAAAGGTCCCCCTACTATAATTGCTCGTCTTGATAAGAATTGCTTTATCTTGTTATTTTCTTGTGTTATATATCCTACAACCAAACATTTGAGTATTCCACTATTCTCTACAGCAAAAACAAATGGTTCAAACAAATTAGGTAAAGATACATAAAATTCATACGCCTCCGAAGTTTGGAACCAAGTACTTGTTTTACTATCAGCAACCAAATCACACCACATCGAATGGTCTATCTCATCATATTTGGTAAGAATATTCATCTCAACACCTGTTTGTATATATCAATAAGTTTCTTTGCAACCATATCATTGGTAAGCCCTGCAGATTCAACAAATCGTAAGCCATCTGTTCTATGTCCAAAGTCTATTGCTTGATGCAATAATGTAGCCAATTCTTTAGCATCTCTACTTTTGGCAACATAGCATCCGTCTAATCCGTTTGTGCGTTCTGCCACATCACCAACATCTGTTGATACAATAGGTAATCCACACGCCATTGCCTCTTTAATAACTTGTGGACTTCCTTCTGTTTTACTTGTCATTAGTAATACATCACACGCATACATTAAAGCTGTAACTTCTTCTCTGGAATATCCTTTTAATTCTATTAATTGAGTGTTTGGCACCAGCAATACAACTGCTTTTGCCAATGCTGAATCTTTTACTTCATTATCAAAAGCACCTGCAAATAGAATATGTTTTTTGTTCGGCATTAACAGATATGACACATCAGGACACATATCCATTGGTGTTGGTTTATTTATGCCACATGGCAGCAAAGAACATTTTTTTTGTACTGCTTTTGAAACCTGTTCGTATGCTATAGTTTGAGTCCTTTTAGACACAAATATATTCCAAGCAGATAATTTCATTGCCAACTTTGACAATCGCATAATAGATGGCACATTAATGTCACTTCCATGATATGTACTTACCACAGGTACTATTCGTTGTAAATTTGCCAAAAGACAACATAAACCATAATGTGCATGAACTAAATCAATTTGCTTCTCTTTTATAGTTTTACGTAGTAATGGAAGTTGTTTTAGATACCCAATAATTCCTTTGCCTTTAACACCAAAATATTCAACATTGCATCCATATTTACGCAACGCATCTGCCTGTTCCACAATAAATGGTGCAAATTTTCCATTGTGATTATTAAGACTACCTACTATTAAAATAGTTAATGTCATACCAATCCACGTCCTTTTAGTTTGAAACAGTTCCACGCAATTGCCGCTACAAACATCAATATTACCCACATATTAAACCAGCGTTTGTATTTAGTGCGACTACCAATGTTTTTATACACAGGCACACCCCTTAGCACTTGCGATATTCCGTATGCTGCAAACATAAACTCAAATGGCATTGCAGGTTGATGGAAACGCTCCGATTGTGCAAATGTAGATAGAGCCAAAACACACATATATCCCAAAAGAAATGATAAAGGAACTAAATAGTTACGCCATTGACCACTAAATAGCAGCATAAACATTGATAGTATTACAAAAAAAGACAATATGTTTTTTACATAATTTCCACCATTCAACAACTGCTGAACCTCTTGTCCCTCAAATGGTTTAACCATAGTTGGAAATGGTATTGTAAAAATCATAGGTGCAAAAACTGCTTTACCAGCATATTTAGCAAATTCATTTCCATTTTTGCGAGTTGAACGCCACTCCATATTTTTTATTTGCTGGTTAGATTGTGCTTCTTCTACTAATTCTTTTGTTTGTTCCATAATGGAATTACCCATAGTAACACCTATCATACCCAACGCTATTATTCCTATTATTATACGTTTCCCCCAACCTATTACTTTTGTAGAAGACATAACTATTGAGAATAATAAGCATAAAACAGTAAGTAGTGCCAATGCTGTTCTAAATGTAAACAATGCACCTGATATTAAAAATATGGGAATTATTTTCCATGCAGAAAAGTTCCTTGTTTTAAGCATTGTGTCGGATAGATATACAAATAGAACTGACAAAAACACCATTTCAGTCTCCTTTAAACTTGTACCACAATAATACCAGAAATTTGGCCATAGCATACAAAATATGGCGGTTAGGCGTGCTATATCATCTCCAAAGTTTATTTTTGCTATGCGAAACATCATTAATACAGTCCAAGCAGATAAAAGACATTTAATGATTCGGCTAATGTAGATACTATTATCTGTCAACAAATATATTATGCCAAGATATATTGCATAACCGATATCTGAGATATCAGCATCTCCAAATATGGAAACTATTGCATCCATATCCATCTGACCTTCTCTAAGCAATGATGCTACATTTTTCGCAGAACCATCATAGAATGTAGAATCAAATTTTTCAAAACCAAATGCATTACCATATTCATTCTGAAAAATTATATATATTAGTGTCATCCACACAAAACGTATAACAAAGGATGTCCAAAATACCTTTTTCTCGAAACGTTTATCCATTGATATTTTTGCAATACTCCACTCTTTTGAAATAGAATTGGCATAATGAAAAAAAACAACAACCGATACCACACCAAACAACAT
>JAZLHT010000109.1:0-5224 GCA_045616965.1 Candidatus Enterocola sp. | reverse complement strand
GCAAACGAGAGCAGAGAAAATTCATTTTCTATGCCGAGTGTAGCCGATAATGCACGAAGTGAAACGCAGCGAAAAATCTTTACTGACAGAAGATAAATCTTTACATTAACACAACAAAACAAAAGGGTCAAAGGAGCGTTTCTTCTCCCTTGACCCTCATACATCATACATCATACATCATACATAACTCCGTAGGAGTATTAATTACGACTTCGTCGTGATTAATGTCGTGACTCGGCAGAGCAAGTAAACTTGTTCTGCTCTCGCTACTCCATTAATTCCTCAAACAACGCACAGAAGGCCCGAAGTCCTTATAGTTGTAGTTGTCGTACAAGAAGTCATCGTCGTAAACGAGGCCGCGACCGTAAGCGATGCTGCTGTAGCTCTCACGTGGAGTCGCCGCCCAGAAACCGGTATTGTAGCCAACATTGCTCACTTCACTTCCATTCGCGTAGCCTGCCGGCAGAGCCGCAAAGCCATACGTATCCAATCCTTGTGGGTAGGTTTGTGGATTACCTTCATCGTACCATCCTGATGTGGTCTTCAGGTGTTTGCCCGCAGTACCTGTTCCTTTCCCGTCCGTCTTTTCTATATAGTCTTGAAGTGTCTGCCACTCCGCCCTTGACGGAATATGCCATCCGTTGGGGCAGATACCCTGACGTTTACTTGTAAAACTCTTTGTCTGTTTCTCTCCGTCTGCAACTCCTACCGCCGCAGCCCAGTTGTAGAGGTAACCCAACTTTGCGACTTGTGCATCTGTAAGGTTGCCGGCGTACTCTGATGAGTACCACTTGCTCTTGTCTGATGCATCGGTGTAGTATGGGGTATATGTGTAGTTCTCTGATGTTGGAACAGTATTGTTGGTAAGCCAAGAGGCGTTGTATGCCTCTGACTGAGTGGCATACTTGTTACATCTAAGGTTCTCAGCCATCCAATACTGCTCCCCTATTTTAACTACAGGATAGGTGTTGTCACAGGCATCAGTAACCTGGTCTGTCGGGGTTGGTCCAGGCGTTGCTCCAGCCACCGTAACATACACATATTTTGACACTCCGCCGGTGAGTGTTACTGTAACTATCTCTGTATATGCCTTGCTGTCCGCATTGGCGGAAGCGTTAACATATATGGTTCCACTGCCTGTGCCGCTATATGCGGAGAGCGTGAGAGCGGTAGGGTCGCTGACCTTTGCCGTCCAAGTCTTGTTTGCTGTGACAGCCACAGCAAACCTGCCTCCTGTTGCTGAAAGGCTCTTGCTCTCAGGGTCCAATTTTAGAACTCCCGGCTCCACCAAACTGAGGCTGTCAAAATTTGCCGCCTCCACCGCTATGTGATCGCCGTCTGACAGATACACATACACTTTTGGTCCTGCCAATGCCATTGTCGCTAACATAGTGGCTGTGACCACTAATGCTGAAATTATTGTCTTTTTCATATTATGTTGGTTTTATTGTTATGACTTTTTTGAGTTTTTTCGTTCCGCTCAAAATGACGGAACTACTACTTTCTGCTTATAATCCCCTACTGTTACGTTATACACTCCGGGTATGCTTACCTGGCACTCGCACTTGGTTGCCCTTACCGTCTCGCCAAGTTGCTGACCTGCCATGCTGTGGAATGTTATGTCGCTCTCTGTGGCACACTCCACTACTATTGTCTTACCTATGGTGTAGATTTTAGGAGCATCTTGCGTTATCTGCACCGCATCGGTTGCCTCCCCCGTCCTGAACGTTCCGTTATCTTCCGCCAGCACCTCGCCGTTGGTGTCAACTGCCGTCATACTGTAAATGTACTCCCTGTCCTTCTCCATTCCTGTTACGGTAAACGACAAGGATGTAAGGGATGTCCTCTGCTGCGGATATGGGCTAAAGTCTATGCCTATAAGGTGCCCTTCCGCATCAAATGTAAGTGTGCACATCCTTTCTCCAGTAGAGGTGTCCTTGTATATTATCAGTTCATACCTTACCGCTTCAGGCACCACGGGCCAATGGAATGTGGCTGTGCTGTCTGATGTTACCACCTCCACATCCTTGCTCTCTGACCAGAGGTCAAATGCAACCGTACGCACTTTTTTTATAATCTGTCCATTAGTGAGATGGACATTAAACAGCGGATTCTGGCTGTACTTGTCATCAAGCACAACCTTGCCAAGCGTATTGAGCAGATACTCGGAACGCACTCCGTTTGCTGTTATCACTATCAGATGCTCCTCTGCAAAAGCCAACAGTGGTATAACTGCAAAAACTGTAATGTAAAAAAGTCTCTTCATATTTATAACTACTTGATTTTTAATGTTTTACCCCCCCCGATAAGCCACACGGAGAGGGTAACAATGCAAATTTACGAATTATTTTTTTATTCTGCAATTTTTTTTTGAGATTCTTCGTTTCGCCTTCGGCTACGCTCAAAATGACGAGGAGGAAGATGCTTCGCTCGTAAAGTTATCAACAATTGAATGAAAAATGAATTTATTTTCGTAACTTTACACCTTAAAGAATATCATCACGTTATGAAAGATAAGGACAACAAGCCTGTAGAAGAGGAACAAGTAGAAAATATCCAAGTGGAAGAAGATGCAGAATCTGCTGATATAGAGAGTGGTATTCATTCTACGTATGTAATACCCGATGTCAATGACACCACTATCAAGCATCAGTTGTCAGGAATGTTCCAAAACTGGTTTCTTGACTACGCATCGTACGTCATACTTGATCGCGCCGTACCGCACCTTGCAGACGGACTAAAGCCTGTGCAACGCCGCATACTCCACACCATGAAACGCATGGACGACGGACGTTACAACAAGGTGGCAAACATAGTGGGAGAGACTATGAAATTCCACCCGCACGGAGACCAATCCATATACAGTTCCCTTGTTACATTGGGGCAGAAAGACCTGCTTATAGACTGTCAGGGAAACTGGGGAAACATATTTACCGGCGACAGGGCGGCAGCCCCACGTTACATAGAGGCAAGACTGAATAAATTTGCGTTAGAGGTGCTGTTCAATGCCAAGACCACAGATTGGAAACTATCTTACGATGGCAGAAACAAAGAACCTGAGGCACTGCCTGCAAAGTTCCCGATAGTGCTGGCACAAGGGGCGGAAGGCATAGGTGTAGGACTATCCACAAAAATTCTGCCGCATAACTTTAACGAGCTTTGCGACGCATCGGTGTCATACCTTAAAGGAGAAGAGTTCACACTCTACCCCGATTTTGCCACAGGAGGCTATTTGGACGTAAGCCGCTATATGGACGGACAGCGCAAAGGCAAACTGCGTGTACGTGCCAAGATAAACAAGATAGACAATAAGACACTCAGTATCACTGAAATACCATACGACACCACCACTACCAGCGTAATAGAGAGCATATTACGTGCAAATGAGAAAGGAAAAATCCAGATAAAAAAGGTGGACGACAACACAGCCGCAAGCGTGGAGATAATAGTCCACTTAGCACCGGGACGCTCATGTGACAAGACCATAGACGCACTCTACGCCTTTACAGACTGCCAAGTGAGCATAGCCCCTAACTGTTGCGTAATATATGAGGATAAACCGCACTTTCTGACCGTAAGCGATGTGCTTAAATTCAGTGCAGACAACACCTTACGTCTGCTTAAACGAGAACTTACAATACGTGAGAGCGAGATTTTAGAGAGTATATTCTTTATGAGCCTTGAACGCATATTCATTGAGGAGCGTATCTATAAGGATAAGGAGTATGAGCAGAGCAAGAGCAACGATGAGGCAGTGGCACATATAGCCAAACGTTTAGCACCGTTTACAGAAAAATTCATACGCCCTGTAGAAGACGAGGATATACTCAGACTATTGGAAATCAAGATGAAACGTATTCTCCGCTTTAACTCCGATGCCGCAGACAAGGCATTGGCAGACCTAAAGGCGGAACTTAAAGAGGTACGCTTTAACAAAGAACACATTACAGAATACACCATCAAGTGGTTTGAGCATCTAAAAGAGAAATACGGAGCCCAATATCCACGTCACACAGAAATCCGCAACTTTGACAATATAGAAATAACCAAGGTGGCTGATGTAAATGAGAAACTCTATATAAACAAGGAGGAAGGCTTTATAGGCACAGGACTTAAACGCGATGAGTTTATATGCAACTGCTCCAGCGTAGATGACATAATAATATTCTACAAAGACGGTAAGTTCAAAGTCATAAAGGTACAGGAAAAAGTGTATGTGGGTAAAAACATACTATGGGCAGGAGTATTTAAGAAAGGCGATAACCGCACCATTTACAATATGGTATATCGCGACGGCAAGGACGGAATATCGTACATAAAGCGTTTTGCCGCCGGAGGTCTGAGCCGCGATAAAGAGTATGACCTGACCCAAGGCACGCCAGGCACTAAAGTACTGTATTTCAGTGCTAATCCTAATGGAGAGGCAGAGATTATAAAATGTTGGCTAAAGCCACGTCCAAAACTAAAGAACCTTATTTTTGAACGTGATTTCAGCGATATTGCTATAAAAGGACGTGCCAGCATGGGTAACATATTCACCAAGAACGATGTACTTAAAATAAATATGAAACAAAAAGGTGCATCAACCCTTGGTGGACGTGAAGTTTGGTATGACTCCGATGTAAACCGTCTTAACTACGATGGCAGAGGCACGCTGCTTGGAGAGTTCAACTCAGAAGACTCAATCTTAATGATTACAAAGCGCGGTACCTACCAAAACCTGAGTTTTGAGCTTACCACCCACTTTGCAGACGATGTACTGCTTGTAGAGAAATTTAACCCCGATAAAATTTGGACAGCAGCCCTATATGATGCAGACCAAAAATATCCGTATCTTAAACGATTCCCATTGGAGGATAGCAAAAAAGAGGTCAGTTTCTTAGGCGACAACCCACGCAGCCATCTGTTGCTGCTTGTAGATGACTACTACGCACGCCTTGAGGTAACATTTACGCCCGATGCCGATGGCAATGTGGCGGAGCCTATGGTTGTTGATGCAGATGAGTTTATAGGCATAAAGAGCCTTAAAGCCAAAGGCAAGCGTCTTACAACACTTGAGATTGCAGAAGTCAAACGGTTAGAGCCGGAACAATTCCCTGAAGAGGAGAACCCCGATGATTCAAACGCCCCGGAAGACGGTTCAGATGGCTCAGATGATTCAGCACCTGAGGCAGAAGAGGACGGACAGCTGAAACTGTTTTAACAGCAACGCTGTTAAAACAGG
>JAZLHT010000108.1:0-12438 GCA_045616965.1 Candidatus Enterocola sp. | reverse complement strand
CTTGACCCTTGACCCCTGACCCTTGACCCCTGTCCCTTGACCCTCTATGATGAAAATATTCATATTTTCATCATAGACCGGACTCTCTATGCCTAAGAATTTAAGCACGCTGTGGAATACGTGGTGTTGTGTAACTTTTTTATAATTCTTGAACTTTACATCGGGGTTGGAAGCCCAGACTATAAACGGAATCTCATACTGCTCTTTGGGTGCCATACTGATAGGTACACCGTGCATATAGAGGTTCTTCTCACCGAGTGATTCTCCGTGGTCTGACACAAATAGAACTGTACTGTTCCAATCTGTAAGTTCTTTTAAGTCAGAGATTATGCTGCTGAGCAGGTAGTCTGTATAGATAATGGAGTTATCGTAGGCGTTTATCAGCTCATCGTGGGTGCATTTGCTTAGCTCTACATTATCACATACGGGTGAGAATATCTCAAACGATGGCGGATATTTGGTGTTGTATGATGGTCCATGGCTTGTGCTGGTATGCAGAATAATAAGCACCTTGTTTTTTCCACTCTCTGTAATATGTTCTTTAAGTCCGTAGATTAACGCTTCATCATAATCGCAGTTCTCTCCCTGACACTCTTTTATTACATCGGGTCCAAATTTCACCTTCTCTATATGTAGCGGTGGCTCTCCCCAGTTTGTGCTTCTCCACTGAACATCTACGCCATTGCGGTACAGATAGTTAGGCAACGGCTCATACAAATCATCGGTAGGAGTATGCTCCAATATGGCTTTTACACCTGCTGTGGTGTAGGTGGCGTAAGAGTCTGCATTATACCATTTTAACCCCGATGTCTGAGTTAGCTGCGGATTTGTGTTTTTGCCGTAACCATATAGTGAGAAATGGTCTCTTCTGGCCGATTCTCCTATTACAAGCACCACCACATCTTTATCATCGGTGGCAATGGTGGCATCGGGTAGTTTAATCTCAACTCTATTCATTTGAGCCTCATGAACCTTTAGCCTTACTGTGTTTACAATATAAGACCAGGGTAGTAGCAGGCTGCCTATAACGGGTGCATGGCGGTCTATCCAAGTCCAGTTGGTGGCATTGGCAAACGCAATTACAAGCACTATAAGCAACGATATGCCCACCGCCTTGCCAAATTTTTTCCAAGAGCCGTACTTTATTTTTATAAGGAATAGCAATACACATGGTATTATTCCCATAAAAAGCAGGTAGAGTATAGCCGCCACAGAGTTGTAACTTGTGGCTTCAGCGTAATTGGTGTTAAAAACGTTACCCATCATGGTATCGTCTAACATAACATCGTAAGTGTTTATAAAATAAATACTTACTGAGTTTAGAATAAAAGTTATGGCTATTAGTATCTTGCCTACAAGACGTCCTAAAAACAGGGTAAGGTAGAACCCGAAAAAGTTTGCCGTAAGCATTATTACAAGCAAACTTGCCATTATGCAGAATCCGTTAAAATCGCAGTTTATGTTACCCGATACGTAACTATAGAACGGAATATGGAACAGCAGCAGGTTAATTACGCTTAACACTGCTGCTGTAACTGTAATATCAATGTTTTTCTTAAACATCAATTGTTTTCAGGACGCAATTTTCTAACAACTGCACCTGCCTGCCACATCTCACTGTTACGGAGTGCCTCAAGTTCCTTGTTCAGTTTCTCACGATAATCAGGCTGTGAGTTTGAATCTATTGAGATTTGAGCCTCATTACCACACTTAACGCTTGCGTAAAGTTTCTGCATAACAGGCTTGATGGCATCGTGGAAAGGACCCATCCAGTCAAGAGCACCACGCTGAGCAGTGGTAGAGCAGTTTGCATACATCCAGTCCATACCGTTCTCTGCAAATAGAGGTCCAAGTGATTGGGTAAGTTCCTCGACTGTCTCATTAAATGCCTCAGATGGCTCATGTCCGTTCTCACGTAGAGTCTCATATTGTGCAAGAAGCAAACCTTGTATGGCACCCATAAGTGAACCACGCTCACCTGTAAGGTCAGATGTAGCCTCTTTAAGGAATGTAGTTTCAAACAAGTAGCCTGAACCTACACCAATACCAAGTGCTATAACGCGGTCAAATGCCTTGCCTGTAGCATCTTGCCAAATAGCGTATGATGAGTTAAGTCCACGTCCCTGAAGGAACATACGGCGTAGTGATGTACCTGAACCCTTAGGGGCAATCATAATAACATCTACATCTTTTGGAGGCACAATGCCTGTACGATCATTCCAAGTAATACCAAAACCATGTGAGAAATATAGAGCCTTACCAGGTGTAAGATTGCGTTTTACAACAGGCCATTGCTCTATTTGGGCGGCATCAGAAAGCAGGTATTGTATAATAGTACCACGCTTGCAAGCCTCCTCAATCTCAAATAGGGTCTCACCAGGAATCCAGCCGTCTGCAACTGCCTTATCCCAAGTCTTGCCTTTACGCTGACCCACTATAACGTTAAATCCGTTATCTCTTAGGTTCAGTGATTGACCAGGACCTTGAACACCGTAACCTATTACGGCGATAGTTTCATTCTTCAGCACCTCACGTGCCTTCTCAAGTGGAAATTCGGTGCGGGTAACTACATTCTCTATTACACCGCCAAAATTAATTTGAGCCATTTTAAATTAGTTGATAATTGACTGTTCCTATGAGCGAGGGCAGAGCCAAACTTGTTTGGACTATGCCGAGCGAAGACGGAACATGGTTAAAACTTGTTTTAACAAAATTGAAAGTGCAAAGATAATCAAAATAGTTGAAAGTTGAAAATTGAAAGTTATCAAAGTTATTCATACATCATACATCATACATAAACTCCTAAACTCCTTTACTCCTTAACTCCTGAACTTTCTTCAGCATATCAGACAGTCTCTCCTTTTTGTCCTTTGTTATGGCAACACGTCCGCTACGTATGAACTGCAATACCCCGATGCTCTGCTGAAGCTCATCAAACATATTCTGAGTCTCTTCATAAAGTCCTGTCTTTTCAAGTACTATACAGTTTTCAAGAACCTCAAGCACACGTGCATCATACTTGCGAATAATTACCTCTAACCCACCCATTGCAAGCACTTTGCTTGTGTCAATCTTATAGAGTGCTATCTCCTGATAGATAAGTTCATTATCAGTGTTATAGTAAGCCTTTAGAATGTCTATACGCTTGTCTATCTGCTTAACCACATTCTTAATGGTGTCCTCATCTGTATATGCGGTTATGGTAAACTTATGTATCCCTTTTATTGCAGACGGCGATACAGAGAGTGTCTCAATGTTTATCTGTCTGCGGGTGAATACAATGGTAATCTGATTCAGAAGACCTGGAATGTTCTCTGAAAATACTGTTACGGTGTATAAATTTTTATCCATAGATGTAAAAAATTTAGGGTCAAGGGTCAGGGGTCAAGGGTCAAGGGGAAAGGGTCAAGGGGAAAGGGTCAGGTACTTGTCCCTTGTTCCTTGTCCCTTGTTCCTATATTATAATATCATCAATACCTTTCCCAGGTGGAACCATTGGCAGTACCAATCCTTTTTCTTCAATCTCAGCCACAAGCAGATACGGCTTATCGTCTTTAAGCATATCATTTATGGCACCGCTTAATTCCTCTCGTTTGGTAACGTGGCTTGCCGCTATGCCGTAAGCCTTTGCAACTGCACAGAAATCGGGGTTAAGCATTGGGGATGAGGAGTATCTCTTATGGAAGAACAACTCCTGCTGCTGACGTACCATACCCAGATAGTTGTTGTTAAGCAGAATCATCTTAACACCTGTATCTTCTTGAATTATGGTGCCAAGTTCCTGCATGGTCATTTGGAAACCTCCGTCACCGCAGAATAGGCAAACTGTCCTGTCAGGTGCTGCAATTTTAGCCCCGATGGCGGCTGGAATACCAAATCCCATAGTGCCGGCACCGCCCGATGTCACCACACTGCGTTTCTGCTTAAATTGGAAATATCTTAACGCTGCCATCTGGTTCTGACCTACGTCTGTTACAAGTATGGCGTTGCCGCATGTAGCGTCTGATACAGCACGTACAACCTCACCCATAGTAAGTGGCTCATTTTGTTTTGGATGCAACTCAGGTGTTATAACATGTTTGCTCTCTATTCTTTCATACTTGGCAAAAGAGTTAATCCAAGCGGTATGTTCATTTTTTTGTATTTTTTCTGTAACTTTTGGCAGTGTTTTCTTAACATCACCCAATACAGCCACTTCACATTTTACGTTCTTATTTATCTCCGCAGGGTCTATCTCTAAATGGATAACCTTTGCCTGACGTGCATAATTATGCAAATTGCCTGTAACACGGTCTGCAAAACGCATGCCTATGGCTATAAGCACATCGCACTCATTGGTCTTTATGTTAGGGGCAATGTTCCCGTGCATACCTACCATACCCTTGTTAAGCCTGTAGTCAGTAGGCATTGCAGACTCTCCCATAATGGTCCATGCCGCAGGTATGTCCGCCTTGTCCAGAAAATCCATTAACTCCTTTTCCGCCTCACCAATAGTAACACCATGACCTACTATGGCAAGTGGCTTTTTGGCACTGTTTATAAGTTTTGCGGCATTACTGACGCTATCCTCATCTATGGCAAGATTAGGCAGATAACTGCGTATAAAATCGCATTTTGCAGGCTTGAAATTCACGCTGTCAACCTGCGCGTTCTTGGTAATGTCAAGCACTACAGGTCCAGGTCTTCCACTGCCGGCTATATAGAATGCTTTGGCTACGGCAGATGCAATCTCTTTAGGGTCTCTAATCTGATAACTCCACTTGGATATAGGGAGTGTAATGCCTATCAAATCGGTCTCTTGAAATGCGTCTGTACCAAGCATGGTGTCATTAACCTGCCCTGTTATAACCACAAGCGGAGTGCTGTCAAGCATAGCATCCGCTATACCTGTAATGGTGTTAGTGGCACCAGGTCCGCTGGTAACTATACATACACCTGGCTTGCCCTTAATTCTTGCATATCCCTGAGCGGCGTGTGTTGCACCCTGCTCATGCCTTGTAAGTACATAGTGGAATTTATCCACGTAATCATACAAAGCGTCAAATACAGGTATAATAGACCCTCCAGGATACCCGAAAATGGTATCAACCCCCTCATTAAGCAGGGCTTCCATCAATGCTTTAGAACCTGAAATTTTCATAATATAAATTTTTTAACTCACCTACGGCTCCTCATACATCATTTTAACCTCGCATACGCTCGTTAAAATTATTATCCTTTTTTACGTCATCCTGAGTGAAACGAAGGATCTCATAATCATTGTGAGATTTTTCGTTACGCTACGCTTCACTCAAAATGACGAGAAAATCCCCTTCACTGTCCACTGTCAACTGTCAACTCCTGTACTTTTGTACGGCTCCTCATACATCATACATTATACATCATACATCATTTATATGATTCTTATCGCACCCTTGTCTGCTGAGCTTACAAGAGATGCGTATGCTTGTAATGATTTGGATACCATACGGTTACGTTTAGGTTTAAAGGCGTCTTTGCCTTTTGCCTCTTCCGCCTTACGCCTTGCCTCAAACTCAGCATCGCTTATTAGTGCGTTAATTTTACGTGATGGTATGTCAATCTCTATAATATCGCCGTCTTTAATAAGTCCTATGTTTCCACCCGATGCCGCCTCAGGAGATATATGCCCTATACTTAACCCCGATGTGCCGCCTGAAAAACGTCCGTCTGTAATAAGGGCACACTCCTTTCCAAGGTGCATGGATTTAATGTAAGATGTAGGGTAGAGCATCTCCTGCATGCCAGGACCGCCCTTAGGACCCTCATAATTTATAACTACACAATCTCCGGCATGAACCTTGCCGCCAAGTATGCCGTCACAGGCATCTTCTTGTGAGTTGAATACAACAGCCTTGCCCTTAAATTTCCAAAGGATCTCATCTACGCCTGCGGTCTTAATTACGCAACCGTCAATGGCAATGTTGCCTTTCAGTACGCCAAGACCACCGTCTTTAGTGTAGGCATGCTGCAAATCACGTATACAGCCTTCTGCTCTGTCGGTGTCAAACTCAGAGTATCTGTTATCTTGTGAGCCAAGTACTATGTTGAATTTTCTGCAAGGAGCAGCAGAGTAAATCTCTTTAGCCTTGTCAGAAACAGTATTACCTGTAATACTATACTCCTTGATAGCCTCGCCAAGAGTCAGTCCGTCAACACGCTTAACGTCAAGATTCAGCAGACCGCCTTTTGCAAGTTCTCCAAGTATACCAAGAATACCACCGGCACGATTCACATCCTGTACATGGTATTTTGCAGTGTTAGGGGCAACCTTGCAGATACAAGGTGTCTTACGTGACAGAGCGTCAATATCGTCCATAGTAAAGTTCACTCCAGCCTCATGAGCAATGGCAAGCAAGTGCAGCACCGTATTTGTGGAACCACCCATTGCTATGTCAAGTGTCATTGAGTTAAGGGCTGACTCTCTTGTTACAATAGAACGTGGCAAAACACTCTCATCGCCGTCATTATAATACTTAAAAGCATTCTTGACTATCTGCCTTGCAGCCTCAAGAGCAAGACGGCGGCGGCCTGTGTGAGTAGCTAAAACAGTGCCGTTACCCGGCAATGCCATACCAAGAACCTCATTCAGACAGTTCATAGAGTTGGCGGTGAACATACCTGAACAGCAACCGCAGGTAGGGCATGCAGTAAGTTCAACTTCTGCCATATCCTTGTCAGACACACTCTTGTCTGCACCCATAACCATAGCGTCTATAAGGTCAAGGTGTCTGCCGTTCCACTCGCCTGCCTCCATAGGTCCACCCGATACAAACACAGCAGGTATATTAAGCCTCATGGCTGCCATAAGCATACCCGGGGTTATTTTGTCACAGTTGCTGATACATATCATGGCATCTGCCTTGTGGGCATTTACCATATACTCCACGCTGTCTGCTATAATATCGCGGCTTGGCAGTGAGTATAGCATACCATCGTGTCCCATGGCAATGCCGTCATCTATGGCAATGGTGTCAAACTCTGCCGCAAAACAGCCAAGTTTCTCTATCTCCGCCTTAATCTCCTGACCTATCTCATGCAGGTGTGTATGACCCGGTACAAACTGTGTGAATGAATTTACTATTGCAATAATAGGCTTGCCAAGTTGCTCACGTTTCATTCCATTGGCAACCCATAGAGCCCTGGCGGCAGCCATACGCCTGCCTTCAGTGCATTGTGCACTTCTTAACTGATGTTTCATTTTACATGATAATTTTTTACAAAGGTACAACTATTTTTTAGAATCTTTGGCATTGCTCACCATAAAGTGCAGCCTGTTATATATGTTTGCCTCAGAGGTGCTGCTGTCAAAATCAAGAAACAGCAGATTCATTTTAGGAAATACGGTCTTTATTCGCTTCTCTATACCCTTTGATATTATATGGTTTGCTATACAACCAAACGGTTGAAGGCTTATTACGTTATCCACTCCGCTTTCAGCCAGAGAGCATATCTCGCCAGGCAAACCCCAACCTTCGCCAAAATCGGCGGCAAGGCTCAATATGTTTGATGCCAAATTGGCATCGTCAAATATGTTTGAGAATTTCCTATAGTATGGGAAAGACTTGCATATACGGTCATATTTACGTAGAATATGGCGTATATACATATATATAAGATTAGTTATCCACAACGGAACAGACTCTTTCTTTATGTTAAGGTTCTTGTTTACATGCCTGCTAACAAAAGTGGTGGAGAAAAAGTTTACAATAGCAGGTGGAACCACCTCTATTTTATTGTCAAGTAACCAATTAACCACATTCTTATGGCTGAATGAGTTGTACTTTACATAAATTTCCCCTACCAACCCTATTACGGGTAAATCCTTTTGCTCTGTAATGGCACAAAAATCCTTTACCGCATTCTCTAACAGTCTGGTAAGTTCTTTTGTGTTCAATGTCTCTATTAACGGGAATGCAAGCCTCATATATTTTTCCCTAAGTCTTAGGGCGGCCCTCTCCTCTTTCTCTCTGACTTTAGAGGCAAAGTATAGCTTGTTAAGGCAATCTGCATACGCTAAACTATGAATCAGCAGACCCGATAACTTTCTCCACATAAAATCAAATCCGGGTTGATTGTTATTAACCCCCTCTCCTGTGGCTAAAGAAACTACAGGAATATCACTGAACCCAGCCTGAACCATAGAGTTCTTTATAAGTGAGTAGTAGTTTGTAGCCCTGCATTGACCGCCTGTCTGGGTTATTATAACTGCGGTCTCCTCCCTTTTGTATCTGCCGCTTTGCAGTGCGTTCATAATACTGCCTACCACGATGGTGGCAGGGTAACATATATCGTTGTTTGCAAATTGGAGACCTTTCTCCGCATCCACTTGGCTGCCCATAGGCAGATTGACCAGATTATAGCCCGCCGCTTTAAAAATTGACGGCAGAAACTCTGAATATCCCTCTGCAAAATAGGGTGCAAGCAGTGTACGCCTCTTGTCATCTATTGTAAAAATCTTTGTTGTAACGTATGGTGTTGGATTCTGCACCTCAGTTTTAGGCTGTATTCTTACTGATTCTACAAGAGACCTTATCCTTAGTCTTAGTGACCCGATGTTGTTTACATCATCAATCTTCAGTATAGTAAGGTTTTTCCCGTATCGGGAAAGGATATTGTTCACCTCATCAAGTATGAATGCATCGGGACCGCAACCGAATGATGTCAGCTCCACCATCTGAAGATTATCAGACTTGTAGTTGCCTGCAAAATGCGCCGCTTTGAAAATACGGTTAGGATATGCCCATTGGGTTACTGCGTTAAGCTCATCATATACAGCCGCACCTGCTTCTGAGGCAATGTTTTCTGTAAGCACATCAATGCCCATATCCGCTATTGCCCACGATACCTTATGCTCTATCAGAGGGTCTGTATGGTAAGGGCGTGCCGCAAGCAGTATTGCAAGTCTGTTCTCACGCTCTGCATTATGCAGTATCTCCATGTTACGCCTTGTAAGTGATAGCAGATAGTTGTCTTGAGCCTCTTTCGCCTCCTTTATGGCTTGATTGGCAACGCTTTTCTTTACTCCTAAGGTTTTCAGATATGCCAGACATGATTTGTACATCAGTTTCTCACTGTTGAATGTTATAACAGGTCCGTCAACAGGGATATTGTCTTTTCCATCGGGGTCTATAGCACTTTTAATAACATCACTGTAAGCGGAAACTACGGGGCAGTTGAAACTGTTTTTTGATTTCCGGTCCTCCTTACGTTCAAAAACCACAAACGGATAGAATATACGGTCAACTTTGCTCTCTATCAAGTCTTGAATATGACCATGCATCAGTTTTGCTGGAAAACAGATGTTATCTGCCATAATTGTATGTACGCCTTTCTCGTAGAGCTTGTTGCTTGACGGCTTTGACAATACCACATTTATGTTACACGATGTGAACAGTGTGTGCCAGAAAGGGTAATCCTCATATATGCCTAATGCCCTTGGAATGCCTATGGTAAGTAGTGGGGGTGTGTCAAATATATGTCTTGGCGTGCGTGAGAACAGCAATCTGTATTTCTCTGCAAACATATTCACCCCTTTATGGCTGTGCTCGCTCTTGTTTGAGTATATCTTTTCACAGTTATTGCCTGAATAGTATGAGTTGCCGTTCTTGAATCTGAAAACCTTAACCATGCAGTGATTTTCACACCCTGGGCAGGTCTCAAACACAGACTCATACTCATTTGCTTGCAATATCTCTTTTAGGTTCATGGTGTTTGTCAGTTTTTAGATTCCGCACGCTTTTTGGCATACAGGGCACATCCGTATGCACCCATAAGTTCAGGTATATCGCTGAATGACACGTTACAGTCTGTCATTGTCTCCAATGCACGCACAATGCTATGGTTGCGGAAAGTGCCGCCCTGTACCGTTATGTATTTGCCTAACTCTTTTATGTTTTTAAGCTTCAGTACTTTATATAGGCAGTTTTTAACAACTGAATAGCTGAATCCAGCCGCTATATCATCTATCGGGGAGCCTTCACGCATTGCCTGCTTTACTTTTGAGTTCATAAAAACAGTACATCGGGTACCAAGGTCAAAAGGATTTTTTGCAAGGCAGGAGAGTTTGGCAAATTCCTCAACCTTGTAGCCAAGCATATTTGCAAATGTCTCTATAAATGAGCCGCAACCCGATGAGCAAGCCTCGTTTATCTCAATGCGTTTTATGCTTCCGTTATTTACAAATATGGCTTTCATATCCTGTCCTCCTATGTCAAGCACAAAACTCACTTTAGGCTCTATTTTATGGGCGGCATAGAAATGAGCCATTGTCTCAACTATGCCGTAATCAAGATTGAATGCTGTTTTTAACAGATTTTCTCCGTATCCCGTAACGCAACTTGCCTTAATGTTCACATTCTCAGGGTTAGGTACTGCATTATACATGGCTTTCAACCCCTCATGGAATGTGTTGAAACTGTCTCCCTTGTTCCTAAGGTAGTCTGTATATACCAAATCACCGTCTGCGTTAAGCAGCACTATTTTTGTGGTGGTGCTTCCTGAATCAACCCCTAAAAAGAAATCTGACGGTTCTTTAGGATTGAATTCTGCCCTTGGCACACTATATATGTGCTTGTGATCCAACCATTCCTTGTAGGAATCCTCACTGCCAAACAGTGGCTGTAATCTGTTACATTGGCTGACAGGTGACGTATATTTACCAAACCTTACGTAATATACCAACTCTGACAGTGTTATGCTTTTTGTTGAGTCATCGGCAAGCAATGCACATCCTGTAGCCGGCACTATTTGTGCGTTTTCAGGTAGAAGCGCCTCATTCTCACTTATTTTAAGCACACGCAAAAAATGCTTTTTCAGCTCAGGCAGGAATGCAAACGGACCGCCGCACATAAACACCTTAGGTTTTATGTCCATACCCCTTGACAGTGATGCAACCACCTGCATTGTAACTGCGTTAAACACGCTTGCGGCAATATCCGCTTTACTAACTTTTCTGCTTATAAGGTTCTGAATGTCAGTTTTAGAGAACACTCCACATCTGGAAGCAATGGGATATATGTTATTAGCCTGACTTGACAAACGGTTCATTTCAGACGTGTCAATACCAAGTAGGGTGGCTGTCTGGTCTATGAAGGCACCTGTTCCGCCTGCACAACTTCCGTTCATTCTGATGTCAGGCACTTTTCCAGGTTCAAAGAATATCATTTTGCTATCTTCTCCGCCTATATCTATAAATGTGTGAATCTCTGGGTATTGGCGTTTGATGGTTTCTGCCGCCGCTACAACCTCCTGCACAAATCCAAGCCCAAGTCTCTCTGCATAGCCCATTCCTACAGAACCGGTTACGACAATGCTCATCGTGCAATTTCCAAAATGCTCGTATATACTTTTGGCTATTGCAGATGCGGTTGCACGAATATTGGCATTGTGGCGGCGATAATCATAGAATACAAGATTACAGTCGTTGTCAAGAAGTGCTACCTTTAAAGTGGTGGAACCGATGTCCACACCTAACCGGTAATGTTCCATTTGCGTGACAAATTTTTACAAATTCTTGCAAAGGTAGTATTAAAATACAAAAAGAACAAATTTTTATATTGTTGATATGTTGGTGTCAGAAAAATTATTTATATTTGCATTTCGAATTATGAGAAGATTTTTACTTATAGCTTTGGTGGTTCTGTCTGTTGTTTCATGCGGAAAAAAGTCAAAGGAATGCGTTGTAAGTCCAATAGATACAAGACCCGATACTCAAAAAATGTTTTTGAGAGGTTCTGTACACTACCTTGAAGAGAGTTACGTCCAATATGGTGCAAGATATACTTACTATTATAATTTTAATGAGTTGGGGTATTTGGAGAGCGAGGAGTTAATAGGCAATGGGGAAAGAGAGTATCTGCGTAAGCATATTTATGATGAGACAGGTTACAATCTGCTTGAGACAGATATCTACACCGATAGCAACGATACCATTGCAGATGCGTGGATAATCTATGACATCGATGTAAACGGTTCTCTGCTTGAGATATCAAATTATGCGGCGGACAGTTCGTTGCAGTTTGTTCAGGTGTATAAAAAGATAGATTTAGGTAAAATAGAGGTAAGCACATACATGGCAGGCAATAAGGATTCGCTGTCAAGATGTGATGTCATAACCTACGATGAGCAATGCCGTAAAATCAAGAGTGAGTGTGTGTTCCCGTTTACAACCCCACATGATAATTGGTCTGAGTTTGTGTATTATGGAGACACTTGTCGTGAGGATTTCTATTTTAACGGAGAACTTGACATGCAACGTTACGTTATCGGAGAGAATAGTGAATTGCCAAACAGACTGATAATAGAATCAGACAACACAGTTACAGACATAACATACTCGTATAACAAGTATGGAGACGAAACTAATATGGTGCGTAAGGTTACTGAAAACGGAAGGGAGTTGTTATATGAGACCAAGAC
>JAZLHT010000107.1:0-2507 GCA_045616965.1 Candidatus Enterocola sp. | reverse complement strand
TTGGCCTCCGACTTCCCCTGATGAGAACTCTCAATTCTGGAATCCTGCAAAATACGCCTTTATTGATGGTGTAGGTGGTGCATCAGTATCTTACGTACCTTGGTTGAGAAAATTGGTTGCTGACATTGACCTTGTCTCTGCCGCAGGTTTCTATAAGATAAAAGATGTGCAGACTGTGGCTATGTCGTTCCGCTTCTTCTCTATAGGTAATGTACTTATAAAGAAAGAGGCAACCGACCCTGGATATAACGTCAAGCCTTACGATTTAGCTGTAGATGCATCTTACTCCAGAATACTTACAAAAGGTTTCTCTATGGGTGTGGCACTCCGTTTTATATGGTCAGACCTTACAGGTGGTCATTCCGTTGACGGCAACTACCTTAAACCAGGTTGGAGTATAGCGGCAGACATCTCAGGGTTCTACACTAAAGAGGTTGATTTCTCTTTTGGTAAGGGTAGCGGCTCATTTGGTTTCAACATATCAAACTTAGGTAAAAAGATTGACTACGGCGATTATAGATCAGCAGCGTTTATTCCAACTAACCTGCGTTTAGGAGGAAGCTTCAAATTACCGCTTGGCAATGATTACAACCATATGTCGTTTAATGTGGACGTAAACAAACTATTAGTACCGGCACGTCCTGTTCAGGGGGATAAAGAAAGCCCGGAAGACTATAACAAGCGTCTTGACGACTACTATCGTATGGACCCTCTTACAGGTATAGGAAAATCATTTGCGGATATGCCGGACAACAGTAAGTTTGATTTCGGGTACAAAATAAAGCAACTGAATTTCTCAGTTGGTATCGAGTACGACTACAAGAATATGTTCCTTGCCCGTATGGGTTATTTTAATGAGTCAAAGCAATGTGGCAATAGGAAGTTTCTTGAATTTGGTGCCGGTTTCCGTTTAAATGTAGTGGTTCTTGATGTTGCGTATTTGCTTTCAGTTGCCAAAAACAACCCGCTTGACCAAACACTTAAATTCACACTTGGTTTCAATATGGCAGGTATCCACAACCTTGTCAAGAACAACGTAAATGACAATGAAAATGAGGTTTTCTAACAATGAAATTCAAAATCGGGTTTGGATATGACGTTCATAAATTGGTGCCGAACCGTGATTTATGGCTTGGCGGCATAAAAATAGACCACTTATCAGGTTTACTCGGACATTCAGACGCCGATGTACTTATACATGCAATATGCGACTCTCTTTTGGGAGCCGCATCTTTGCGTGATATAGGCTATAATTTCCCCGATACAGACAACGCCTACAAAAATATAGACTCTAAAATACTGCTTAAACGCACCATAGATTTGGTACGCTCCAAAGGGTGGCAACTGTGCAATATAGATGTCACAGTTTGTGCAGAAAAGCCCAAACTTAATCCACACATAAATACAATGCGTTCCACTTTGGCATCGGTGTTGGAGTGTGATATTGATGATATTTCAATTAAAGCCACCACTACAGAATGCCTTGGCTTTACTGGCAGACAGGAGGGAATATCAGCCTACGCTGTATCTTTAATTCAAAAATAGTTTATTTTTTGCTATTGTTTTCCAAATAAATAGTATCTTTGTGCTTTATTTGGTAATTAGGATTAACGGTAGATTATGAATATATCTTTTAATTGGCTTAAAAAGTACATTCTGCTTGATATAAGTGCAGATGAGACCGCTAAAAAACTTACCTCCATTGGTCTTGAGGTAGGCTCTGTGGAGACTGTAGAGAGCATAAAAGGCGGACTTGAAGGTTTAGTTACGGCTAAAGTTGTGGAGTGTGTGGACCACCCTGATTCAGACCACCTGCACATAACCAAAGTGGATAACGGAAGCGGAGAGCTTATTCAGGTTGTATGTGGCGCTCCTAACTGCCGGGCAGGGCTTAAAACCATAATGGCAACCCTTGGCACCAAACTTTATGACGGCGATGAGTGCTTTGTAATAAAGAAATCAAAGATACGTGGCGTAGAGTCTTTTGGCATGCTGTGTGCCGAAGATGAGATTGGCGTAGGCAAGAGCCATGCCGGCATTATAGAGTTACCTGACGATGTAGAGGTAGGCATGCCTGCTAAAGACTACTACAAGATAGAAAATGACACACTTATAGAGGTTGATATAACTCCTAACCGTTCAGATGCAATATCTCATTTTGGTGTGGCAAGAGACCTTGCCGCCGCATTGGGGTTACCGCTAATACGTCCAAGCGTAGATGCTTTCAGTGTAGAAAACAATAATCTGCCTATAAAGGTTAATGTTCACAATACGGAGGCTTGTCCAAGATACTGTGGCGTTACTATATCGGGGGTAACGGTAAAGGAATCTCCTGATTGGCTTAAAAACAGGCTTAACTCCATAGGTTTAAAACCTATAAACAATGTGGTGGACGTTACAAATTTCATTCTTAATGAGCTTGGACAACCGCTTCACGCATTTGATGCAGACAAAATTAAGGGTGGCGAAATTAATGTACGCACAAGTCGGAGGCCAAGCGGTCTTAG
>JAZLHT010000106.1:0-9545 GCA_045616965.1 Candidatus Enterocola sp. | reverse complement strand
CATTATCTTGCAAATTTACTAATAATTCCCCAAAAATACACTATCTTTGCATTAAAATTAATTTCACCAGTACTTTTGTACTCCTAAACTCCTTAACTCCTAAACTCCTTAACTCCCATGATTCGCACATTCCTTTTTGATATGGACGGAGTTATTTTTGACTCTATGCCCATCCATGCCAAAGCGTGGGTGGATGCTTTTGCATCGGTTGGTCTCACTTTTACAGAGTATCAAGTATATCTGCAGGAGGGTAGTACAGGGGCAAGCACTGTAAACCAAGTGTTTATGTCGCAAAAGGGTAGGGCTGCCACCCAAGATGAGATAGACCATATCTATGGCATAAAATGCAAGATATTTGAGTCATACGGTAGGGATTGGCCTATGAAGAATATGGATAAGGTGCTTTGTTATCTAAAAAGCAAGGGATACACCATAGGCATTGTAACAGGCTCAGGTCAGAAAAGTCTGTTTGCTAAGCTGAACCACTATTATCCTGATATATTCAAGACGGAATATATGGTTACAGCCTACGATGTTACCAAAGGCAAACCAGACCCGGAACCCTATCTTAAAGGTTTGCAGAAATGTGGTGTTAATGCTTCTGAGACCATAGTTATAGAGAATGCCCCGATGGGAATCAAAGCAGCAAAGGCTGCCGGCATATACACCATAGCCATAAACACAGGAATCCTTGAAAGTGAGTGCCTTAAAGAGGCAGGTGCAGACTTGGTGTTTGACACCGTAGAGGATTTGCTGAAATACCTACAGTCGTCATTCTAAAGCCCTTAATTCTTTAAGAAGCTGTTGCTTCTCTTCCTCTTGCTCCTTTATTTTTCTCTGTCTTGTCTTTGTATATTCTCCCTTATGCTTGCCTGTCATATTGACTCCGTTCTTAACAATAGGGAATGTATAGGCTATAGATACTACAAGTTCATTGTTGTATAGGCTGTGATTGAATTCTGCAGTCTCCACGCACAAAACGCCGGATTTGTCTCCTGTTTCAGGGTCTTCATACACATCGCTTGCCCATTGGTAAGATTCATCTTGCTTATAGTATCTGTTTGATAAGCCAAAATCATACAGCACAGAGAAATTGAAATTCTTATAGCCAAAACCAAATCCTATACCCCATGTAGTGTGGAAAGGCAATGCCTTATGGTACTCTTCCTTCTGCTTTGGTGATAGGTCATCAGGCTCGTCCCAATCTACTAAAGTGCCGTTAATATACTGCTTGCCGTTCAGGTAATTATAAGTATAGTCATCCCATTTGCCTGTAGATGAGTTCAGTACAGCAAAATTTTCTTTAAATGACAATCCTATATTTAGTTTAGGACCTGTCATAATCCAGATATTCCAATTTTTTGGCAAATCCCAGTTGTAATACAAACGGATAGGGATATTTAATCCATGATAAGTGGTGTTGTATCTCTCGTAATAGTCGCTGTTGTTATGCAGGTCTCTTTCCTCTTTCCAGTCAAAGATACCGCCATTGGTTCTTGCATATTGGTATGTAAGTCCTAATTTAAGTCCAAGCCCCATTTTATCACTGAATCTTATGTCAAAAACAGGACCTACGTGGAATCCGTGCATGGTAGGCATTCTGCCTGTACTGTTTTTTGTCTCCTTTACGGTTTTTTGAAGAGGAATACCTTTAAGCGTAGTGGCAGAGTATGTGGAAACGGATTTGCCAGCCTGTGTAACTTCAAAGTATTCTTTTATTATTCCCAAGTTAGTGCCGTTAGGCGCTGTGGTGTAGAATGCATTGTGTTGAGTCCTGAAATTAAGGAAATCATAACCTGCCTCAATACCTACACTAAAACTTGATGCTAACGCATTTACAGATATAGCCAACATAATGGCAATGGGTAAAAACAGTCTTTTCATACTAATGAATGTTTATATTTGGTTAATCCGGTTGTAAAGATAATTATTTTTTTTGAATTTCAAAAATTGTATTTCACTCCTATAGCCAATGCTATCCTATGATTTACAATTCTTGATATTTTACAATAGTTCAATTCCTCATTCCACGTATATTCATATTGGTCAAAATCTCCCAAATCCCTGCCCTCTATATAGAGGTCAAGTTTATCAAAGAATGTCTTTGAGAAACGTAGGTTGGTCTGTATGTAAGAGTCTTTTGCACTATAGGCAGTCTCTTTACGGCTTGCATAGCCTCCTTTTAGATTTATACCCCAACCCTGTGGCAGTTTCCACTTTAAATCAGCAAAAAACTCATAGTTTACAGTGGTCTTTGTAGCCTTGATATTGTCTTTGTAAGAAATAAACTCAATGTTGGTCTGTCCGTAAATCTCCATAGTAAAGTGCTCCCATGTTCCCTTTAAATCCACTCTGGCACTTGCCTGTTGCTGAATGCCGGCATTTATGTATGTGTAATATGTAATTCCGTCTGCAGTTGTATTATCCACAACTTTTTCCGCCTTATCACGCATGTGAGTGTATTTTATCAAGGCATACAACTCAAAATTCTGCTTGAACGTGTAGGTGTATTTCAAATCCACCGCATTGTTTATTTGTGGCTTTAGGTCAGGGTTACCTGTAAAATACTCGCTTTCAGTCTTACCAACCTTTATCATACTGGTAAGTTTATCGTATGTGGGGCGGATTATGTTTCTGTTGTACGATACTTGTAACTTATGTCTGTCGGCAGGTCTGTAGCCTATGTAAGCCTTAACCATATCACGCCACTCGTTATTTCTAAAAGAGACTTTTATGGAATCAAGGCTTTTACCCTCTGCCATATCGGGTGTAAGGGCATGAGTAAACCACTGCAACCTGTTCTCCACACCAAAATCAAATTTATATATACTGTAATCCAGCTTTATTACAGGCTCTACGGCAAGTGAGTAGTACCAATAGCCCTGAGTCTTTGACTTATCGTCTGTCCATTGCCCGTTTATGTAGTCTTTACGCCAATAGAAATCCATATCGTTGTTCTGCTTTACATCTATGCCTAAAGATCCTTTAAGTCCGGGTGCTGTAAACAGGTTCTTATCCTCATAATAAATTTGGTATAGATAGTTAAGGTCATTCAGGCTGCTTGGTGCCTTGTACCGTTTCTCCTCTTTGTAATAAGCACCACGGTCATTGTGCAGAGACCTCTCTTTTTCTTCTCTGTCAAAACTCATAAAAGTGGAGAACTGCACCCATAAATTACGTCCTGTAACATTAAAGTCGTGGTTATATTTTATATATGACTCTATCTGATGGCTTGAGAACTTGTAGTCTTCGTCCTGATGACCCATAATAGAGTCTATCTTTATATCGGGTGCTGTACCTGACAGGTCCAATTTTCCGCTTTGAGTTAAGGAATTGTTTTTATTGCCGTAATAATCGTATCTAAGATATGCAGACAGAACATCTTTGGAAGTGATATTAACCCCGATGTCAACACCGCCTCCTCCATTCCAGCTACGTTTGTTATCTTTTGTATAATCATAACTTCCTTTTGTAATGTAACCTTTCTGTACGGCTTTATATATATCGCTTATGTTTAAACCGTCAATATGGTTCCAAAACTCCTTAGTGCCGCTGGCTGAGAATTTATCAGTTTCAGTAGTCCAATACTTATGACCACCGCTTATATCGGTATGGATATACCATTTTGTAGTGTCATAATTGAGCGTCAAATCCAAATTTTCAGTATGCCCTTTAATAAAGTTATATGAGCCGTTTACATCTATGCTCCCACCAAAACCCTGACCAAACAATACTGCCGGACAGAATAATAACAATATAGTAAATAACCTATTCATCACCTTGTTCCTTGACCCTTGACCCTCTTAATGCATCAGTAAACACTTCGGCGGTTGATTTTATATCATCAATAATGGTTCTGCCGCTGGTTTGAGCCTCATAATAGCGTACAGGCTCATTTCTTGTATAGAGAGGCTTTTCAAGTCCAATATCCAAATTATATACAGTGCCGCCTATTTTTACGCCCAGAACTATAGGCTTTAAAACAGTAACATGGTAATCAAGTTTTTCAATGGAATTGCCGTCCATAGTGTGGTTTCCGCCAGCGGCAACCAACAGTTTGTCAAGCCTTATTCTGAAAGGATATATAAATAGTGTATCGCTGTCAAAGTGAGCCTCGGCATACAGAGAATCTATTTTGTTAGTTGCATTCTTATGGAACACCAACCATTTTGACATTGTTTTATAGATATCCTTAGGGATAATAACCAAATCGGTGCCTGAAATTGAAAGATTCTCCACATCGTGTTTTGGCAACACTTCAAGTTTATCATTATAGCGTATAGATGCCGTATAATCCACATCGACCTTGCCTGCAAAGGAATGAAGCATCGGCATAATGGAATCAATGTTTGGAATAATTTCCACAACCTTCTTAATATCAATATTACGCATTTTAAAGTTCATATCCAAAGAGGCACTGTCGCCAAATTGCTTGCCTTCCTTTGGCTGCGTAAGAGCCACTATGGCATTTAGGTTGATATTTGCCAACTCACTTTCAAATGCAATGTCCTTAAGCAAGCAGGTGCCGTTATTCAGGTAAACATTGGCGGTAAGGTTTTTAGCCTTTTGGTTCATTATAACGGTATTCTTAATGTTTGCATCCAGTGCCAAATCAATATCAAACGGTATTGATGTCATCAAATCGGTAAGACTGTTGCTGGAATCGTTTGTAGAATCGGCTGCCACAGGTTCTGTGTGCTTGCTGTCAGCTTCAATAACGTTAATTTCTGTGTAATAGTCTTTAATGGCGGAGACAAAACCAAGCAACTCATCTACATTCGCCTTTTCTGAATAGAATTTAAGGTCTGCCTCTAAATTCCCATTCTTGCTTCTCCAATTTGCAACATTATTCAATTTACCTGTCAATTCAAAATCAGATTCTCCTATTTGTATCCTGCTTTTAGTAACTTCCGCTGTCTGGTCATGGTATGTATATACCAACTTTGGCATATTGGTTTGTATAGGAACTATTTGCATGTTTTCAACATTAATATATACATTTGGGTTTAGGTCAACCACATAATCTGTATAATTGGCAAAGTCACCCTCATCTTCATACTTAAATTCCATCTGCCCCACAAGAATTGTCTTATAATTGATAAAGCCATACTCAATGCTGTCAATTTTTGCAGTGTAATGAGAGTATTGCCAGTCAGGATTTTTATAAGACCCTCTATAATAAACCTCTCCGTAAGGTTTTGAAAGCCATAGCCTGTCTGTATCTACAAGTGCCGTAAGCTCATCAACCTTAAAATCAAAAAGGTATGTGGGGGTGAATTTTTTAGTGCTGTCAGAGCATGCCTGTCCCAATATGCCAAGTGTGGTGTTTGGAATGTCAATGCTCAGGTACGGCATATCCACTCTTATGTTCTTTAAGTTCAATCTATAGTCAAAATTCATTAAATCAGGAGATTCCACATCCTTAACATAATTCTTTAGCACTTGTATTGTTGAATCCGGGATAGGGAAACTGACTTTATAATTCAATACCCCGATGTCGGCATCGTAGCCGTCAAGGGCATGGACTTTAATATCATTTACGTTTAGTGTCATGTCTCCGTAAATGCTGTCCAAATTCAGTTTCACTATATCGTTAAGGCAGGTATGCTTAACCTCCGCATCAAGATTCAGCATACCTGATACTGATGCATTGTGAGTATAAGTCTTAATGTCTTTTATAGTTTTAGCCACATCTGATTGGGCTCTGCTTTTAGGAGAGTATGCCTTATGTATGTCATATAACACTGATGGCAGAGAGTCTGCAATGCAGTTTAGCAGAGAATCCACATAAAGATTAGCCTCTGCCACATCAGCACCAATGTTTAACTTTACATCAAGCGTAGGGTTGAATTTCTCAATTTTACCCGATGGAAACAGATTTGTAAGCCCGGCGGTAAGATGCAGTGTGTTTGGCGTATCTCCTCCATTGTGCAATTCAGATAATATCCTTGTGCTGAAATCATTAACGGTAACCTTACTACGTTTTAAGTGAGCCATATCAAAATGTGTATCCACGTCAATAGTTGTGGAGTCTAATGAATACGGAACTTTGGTAAGGTCATAATGTCCGTGCAGGTCGCTTATTTTAAGATTATTGTCAATTACAGGAAAATGCTTGTCGTCAAGATTACCCTTCATTTTTAAAGTTGTGGATAACATCATATCAGCCTCTATCTCCTTTGGAATGGAAGCGGGTATAGAGGACATTATTCTGCCAAGTGAGGGTATTGCGTTCCACTGCTTCAATGCTATAACTTTAAGTATGTCAGAGTATTGCCATTTGCTAATATCGGCATTAACATCAAAATACATTCCTGCCGTAGAGTCCATAGCCATACTAAACAAGCCGTCAGCACTTAATGCCAACGGATCCAAATCAAGATTCAGACTTTGAATATCAGCCGTCAGGGAGTCTGTTATGGCTATACTGCCAACCAAATCAATTCCAACAGCCTGCCACCTCAGATTAAGATCCTTAATGTCAGCCTTAATGTCAGAAAATGTGGAGTCTATGTCGGCATCGGCGTACAGATTGATATTTACATCAGTAAAAGATATGGAGTCAGGCATATCAATAAATGAAGCCTTGCAATTCTCTATCAATACTTTATTTATATCAAAATAAAAAGGTAACGGCGATGTTTCCGTTTTAGTTGTATCTGATGGAATATCAACTATTTTTGCCAAATTCAGGTTACATAAAGAATCTATAAACACATTAACGGTGGCATCTTTTATACGGATTCCGTTTATGTCAAGTTTCTTTTGCGTAATATAGGATTCCACATTAAGCGTAACTAATAATGACGGAATGCTAAAAACAGTGTCTGTAGGTGATTGCGGAGCAGAGTATTTAATACACAGATTGTTAAGTTCAAGCCCAAAATCAGGGAATGTACTGAAGAAAGTGAGTTCCACGTTATCCAATGTGTGTGGCTCCACTAAAATGGAATCAGCCGCCTGATTTACAATAGGAGTAAGCCTTTTGGGTGTAAATACCACATACACTAATGTGCAAACAGCAAGCATAGCAAGTAATAGAATACTTAGCAAAGATATAAGAACTCCCCAAATACTTTTTTTTACAACTGCATTCATTACTATTCATTCACGCTCCTATTTAAATATTGTTCTATTCTATCCAGCCCTATCTTGATATTCTCTATTGAGTTGGCGTAGGAGAAACGTACAAACCCCTCGCCACCTGTACCAAAATCCACACCTGGAGTAATGCCTACATGGGCGTTCTCCAGAACGTCAAAGGCAAACTTGTAGCAGTCATTAGTAAACCTGCGTGCATCGGCAAAAATGTAGAATGCACCTTGTGGGTCTGTAGGGATTATAAACCCCATATTACGCAGACGTTCAAGCATATATACGCGGCGTTCATTATAAGTCTCACGCATTTTGTCTTGGTAGTCGGACGTATCACGTAAGGCTGCGATTCCAGCACGCTGTGCCGTAGATGGGGCACAGATAAGCAGGTTCTGCCCAAGTTTTTGTATAGACTGCATATACTCCATAGGAGCTATCATATAACCAAGTCTCAGACCCGTCATAGCAAAACGCTTGCTGAATCCGTTCAGCACAAATGCGTTGTCTGTGTATTCCAGTATGCTGTGAGCCTTGCCCTCATAAACCAAACCGTGATAAATCTCATCAGACACAATGGGAACTCCAAGTTTGGCAATCTCACTAAAAAAATCCGGATTCAGAAGTGTGCCTGTCGGATTCATCGGTGAATTTATGAAAATGGCGGCAGTATTGTCTGTAATTTTATCTTTTATATCATCTACTCTATATTGAAAGCCATTCTCTGAATTCAGTGGAACATATACAGGTTTGCCGTGTGCGGCAAGTACAAAATTTGCATAGCATGCATAGCCAGGGTTGGAGAGTATAACCTCAGAGTCGTTACTGCAAATCAGAATCATAGCAAGCATAATGGCTGGAGATGAGCCAGCGGTAACAATTATCTGTTCAGGAGATACAGTAACACCATATTCGATTTTGTATAGTTTTGCAATCTCTCTACGCAGTTCTATATCGCCAAGTGAGTGGGAGTAGTGTGTACGATGCTCTCTATATGCTTGAGCCACTGCATCTGCCACACAGTCCGGAACATCAAAATCAGGCTCGCCTACCTCCATGTGTATAATGTTTATACCATTGTTTTGCAGTTCAATGGCTCTCTCAAGTACGTCCATAACAATGAACGATGTCATCTTATTCACTATTTCATTCATAGCCAGTGTTGTGCCCCTCTTTAGGTAGTTAGAAATTTATACTGTTTACTTTGGTCTTAAAAAAGTTAGAAATATTAGTTTGTCCGTCTCCAATTGACCCGGATAGAATTCTATAATACATAAACTCGCCCCAACCAGTAGCCGGATGGTCATAAATAGTACAATCCTCACCAGTATCATTATTAACGTATGCCCTTATCAAAGATTGATACCGGCGTACGGTTTCCATAGCATTTTCGGGCTTCATAATGTCAGATGCCAACTCTTTTATATATGATTTATACCTATCCTCGTATTCTTTTATAGATAGTACCTTGGCAACAAGCACACGGCTGTCATCTCGTGGTCCCCATTTAAGCATGTTGTTATTTCCAGGATTCCCGAATCCAACCCAGCCTGTACCTAATGTGTTATCGTAGTCGTAAGGAATGTAGTAAAACTTATGGTTAGAGTCAAAATAAAATTGATAATTATTGCAGTTCCCCCAATAGTTGTCCCATTGCCCAAGCATGGCGTCGCATGCCATGTTGCGTAAAAATACATCAACATCCATATTTGTCTCAAGCCATTGCTTAAGATTGTCAGAACCGTAGGGTAGGGCGTTAAGTTTTTGAATAAAGTTAGCTAATTCTTGTTTAGCCACATCTAACTCTGATTTTTTTGTTTTAAGGTCGTATGTGGGATTTACAAGCCCAAAATCATCCGATATACCCATGTTGCTGAAATCGGGATTTGAGAGGTTGGCACCTGTTTGTATCTTCCAGATATGACCTTTGTCATCGTGTAATTTGCCCATAGCCACACGCTCGTCAAGCCACCCTTTACGTGGATTCTCGTTCATAACATAAACCCCAAGATATATATCGCGTGAGTCACCCTCTATTTTTATGTAAAGTCGGCAGTACGATGCGTATGGAGCAGTCCATACACCAAATTTTTTTAGAACATTAAATGAGAAAACCTCGTGGACGTAAGTGGGGTCTTCTTTAGCGTATTTAAGTAAAAGTTTGTCGCAGCCAAAAAATCCACCTTCACTGTATTTAACAAAACTAACCCCAAAATGAGCGTGATGCCAATCTGCACCGTCGCTGTGCATCTTTCCGTTACTTGATTCCGGTCTGCGACGAGATGTGTTTCCCCTTAACTTGAGACCTATGCTATCGCGGAGATAAGTTATGCCGCCTTTTGTAAAGGACCATTTGGCAGGCACATAAATACTGTTTTTAGGATAATAGTCGTAATTTTTTAGGAAAACGTTCCAATCAGACTTTGTTACCGTAATCTTAATGGTAGGCAATA
>JAZLHT010000105.1:0-3771 GCA_045616965.1 Candidatus Enterocola sp. | reverse complement strand
ATCGCAAGCCTTGCCCGATGGGTCGCTTGCCACCACCGTTATGGTACCCTTGCCCGGAGTTGAGGGCAATGTGTATGTGGATCCTGTTCCCAACTGCTTCTTACTCTCATCCTGCCACTTGAACGTCACACCCGATGGGCTTGTGGCTTTGGCTGTATAGGTAAGAGGAGCACCTTGATATAGGCACGTGGTTATGTCTTTAGGGGTAACGTCAAATTGAATGCCACCCATAACCTCTACAACAACTGGAACCGCCTCGCTCTCGCAATAATTGGACATACTGCTTGTAAAAGTGACATAATAATTCTTTTTACCCACAGTCTTAACATCTACAACTGTATTTGATAATGGAGATGTGGCGTTCTCATCGGAATACCACTTGTAAGTTCCCAAATAACTTACAGGTACAAGTGTTGTCAAATCTAAAGTGCCGTTCCCTGTTGTAGCCGGGCACTTGCTGTAACTTGATGGAGTTGGTTTATCGCTTGTAATACATGGACAGGAATATGTTATTCTTATAGGATTGGATACAGCCGTCAGCACACTGCAACTTATGCTGGCACTTTGTCCGTTATTGGCGGCATCCTCAACATCTTTTTGAGAACCACCAACCCACAATCTATAATATCTTCCATTCTTATGAGTGGCGTTACCTGTTTTAATATCAAAAGAAGAAGTAGTTACCACCCCACCTTCGTTAGTCCAAGTTTTTTTATCTACAGAAGACTGAAGTTGGAAATACGCAGTTCCCTTGAAAAACTTCTGAATTTCAGTAGTGTTAATATAAAGTTTTGTACTCTTTTCACAATTCTTAAGTTCTATATCCTTTTGAGTGTAAGTACCGTTGGAATACAAATTTATACTTGGCACACAAGCAGAGAATGTAATATCATCTATACCCACATCATTACCTGTAGCACCATTAGGGTCATCGCTCTTTTGATACTCTGGTAATTTTGGAAGTGAGTTTCTTATAATAAGCCTTACTTGCGTATATATATCTGAATTAAATTGAAAACCAAACTGTTTCCATGTCTTTTGATTATATTCCCCAGTGTTTTTCTCTCCAATTTTAGTTTCCGAACCGTTTTGAATTCCCCATATCTCAAAATTCAACTTAATTGGAGCGTTAGAACCTTTTCCATCGCAAATACTTACCGCCCAAGCGGAAAAATCATAATCCACGCCAGGACATATATCAATCACCTGATTAAATAATTCGGCAGACTCAAAACTACAGTTCACCAAAAGAAAACCATCAAAAGTTTGCAACGGCATATACGTTATGGGATCTGTAGCCCCCTGTTTTTGATTACCTGTATGACCCACGATACCCGTTCCGCCCCAATAACCGCCAAAATTACTATTTGTAACAACACCCCACATACCATCGTTAATAAACAGAGAATTAGAGCCAGTACACTCGTCTTTACCCTTTTGCAATGCAGTTGGATTTTTATATTCGCTACTTATACCAAGAGGCGGATTACCCGATGTTTTATGAGCCTCAAAACAAGCACTACCTGCTCCGCCACACTCAATGTGGCTGGGCATTTCGTACGTGAAGTCCTCCTTATACATTATGGTTGGGTCTTGACAAGGCACACCAAAAGCATATACCGCAGACAACAAATTGAGTGTACAAGCAATACCTAAACGCTTAAAAAAAATCATATTTTTCATATAACACCTCCTCCAAACAGCTATTAACACAAATTTTCCAAATTTACAAAAAAAATTAGCACAAGCCACCACCTTTTTGTAAAACCAATGCAAAAAAGTAGTGGCTTTTACAAAACAAAACAAAAAGAAAGTGGCTGTACAATGGATAAACCCACCAATACAGCCACTAAAAAAGTAGTAGGATTACTTACTGTTTTCTACCTAAAATATCATTTTTTTTACCATCAACAACAATTATCAACCTGCCATTCTTGAAATACTTATAATTTTTTAAGGTTTCATCCTCTTCCTTTTCAGGGGCATTCGTTTCAACTCCTGAGGGGCAAGCCGCTACAACAATGTCATCAATTGCTATATCGTTACCATTCACACCACCTGAACTATCATCTTTAGGGTATTTCTGAAAGTCTGTAAACGCATTGTACAACTCAAAAACATATTCGCTTTCATCATCTGTTACAAATTCAGTACTAAAAGAACCCCATTCAGACTTTTCATAATTAGGTATGTCAAACACTTCATCAGCATAAATTAGACCATTATTCATTCCTTTAACAACAAACCTCACCTTACCAGGAGCGAAATATATGCCAGCCAAATTTGGTTTATTTTCGCACAAGCTACTTATATTGGCAGAGAAAACGCAAGCCACATTCGAATTAGGAACAAATACATTAAAACTACAGATTTTAGCAAGTTCCACATTGCAATTGATAATAATGAATCCATCGTGGATATATTTACGCATAAATGACCCTTCCGGCATATAAGAACTATTATTACCAGTAGTACCTGTCAATCCTCTACCTGGCCAATAACCGACTTTATCACTGTGAGTTACAATACCAATCTCATCATCGTTTATTTGACAAAAATAAGGTCCGCAATTAGCAGGTTCTTTGTAATTGGTATTAATTTTTGTCCCATACTTGGCATTCACGTATGTCTTGGCAGAGGTCACAAAATCTCCACTTTGATCATTTTCAAAGGTGAAATCTTCTTGAAACAAAATGGCTGAATTTTCACAATTCTGGTTTTCCGCTACCGCTGTCTGGAGATTCATTGCAAACAGTGTTGTAAAAAATAAAAACGACATACTTTTTCTCATAGCAAACATACTTTTGTTAATTTTTGCAAGTTTATTTAGACTAATTTTTTCCATAGACACCATTACGAAAATGAGACCGCAAAGTTACAAAACAAATCACAAGTAACTATATTTTTGAAAAAAACTACGCAAAAAGTAGTGGTTTTAGAATAAAAAACACCATTATACAACATTAAAATTGATTTTTGCTATATAAAAAAAGTAGTGCGACAACTATGTGGATACCCTGACTAACCATGTCTGTTTTTTAAATAGCAACACCGCATCAACTACTTTTTAAGCGTTACCGCAAGGCATTAAATCGTTATAAATGAACTTAAGACAAAACAAAGAGCACTACCAAAGTTACAATAGGGTGATAAAATACAAGCAAAAAGTACGACCTTTGCCACCCGATTTTTTAACCAATAATTTCGTTAAAATGAAAAAAACATTAATCAATTTACTTTTTTTGATATGTTGCTCCATTGCCGTAGGGGGAGAGATTGTGAAAGCAACTGATATTACAAACATTGATGAAATTCTCTTTACTGCTCATAATGTGAATTTTGAAAAAGCGACTGTTAACTTCTATGAAGGACCTGCCTTGCCTTCATTGAATGCTATAGAGTACATCGGTGTCAGTCCCAATGAATTTGTAGTAGGACCAGAAGAAACGTTTATAACGATTCAAGTGAATTCTAATACCTCTTGGGTAATGATGTCAATTCAAAATACAGACACTTTGAGAAGTGGTGTAGGATCAGGTTTTTTAACAATTAAATTCAAACCTTACAACTCAACTGCAACAAATCAAGCAACTTACATATTGTCAACACCATCAAACCAGACCGCAACCATAACCATCACCCGCAAAGGCAAGGAGAAATGTAACGCTGATGAATACCCACAGGTTAAGATTGGCAACCAGATATGGATGGCGGAGAACTACCGCTGCTCAAAGTATGACACCGAGTCTGAAGCGTACAACGCTGGAATGC
>JAZLHT010000104.1:0-6459 GCA_045616965.1 Candidatus Enterocola sp. | reverse complement strand
TAACTCTAAGTATGTGTGTATATTTGCGTGTAGCCTTGGCAGGAACATTCTCATAATTGTTCTTAAAAAGTACATTCTGGAACGGAGATGTCATAAATACATTCTCTATGGCTCCAGGGTTGTTCCAAGTATCGTAGAGATACAAATCGGCTGTTTTGGTAGGGTCAACCTTGATTATGCGGTCTTCACCCCACTCAAACTTATCCACCCCATTAACATTACGCAACTGGTATTTATAGTTGAACTCAAATGGTTCTTTTTTATCCACCTCAATGTCATAGAACCAAGTCTCTTTCCATTGGTAATTCATAAACACGGTTTTGGCAGGGTCTCCGCCACCAAGCTCAGGCAAAGAACCACTGAGTGACATATTTTGCCCCCAAGTGGTGTAGTAGTTAATGTTAAAATGGATTCTCATAGTATTTTTATTTAAAGATCCTTCGCTACGCTCAGGATGACGTTTTAAAACGTCAGGTATTGACATCTCAGAGCGTCATTTTGAGCGAAGCGAAAAATCTATTGTTTCAAACTGCAAATATAGTAATTTTAAAAGTCTTCTCCAAATATATTGTCTGTTTTGTTAATATTGCTACGGGACGATGAGCAGTCAAACTGCCTTAAAACCTCTTTAGGAATACGGAACGATGTGGTGTCAGAGTATGTCAGAGTGCTGTCTGCATAGACTTTTTTCATATACAGAGCCCATATAGGAAGACTCATTGACGCTCCCTGCCCTTCTGCCATATTGTCAAAGTGTATTGACCTATCCTCGCCTCCTACCCATGCTGCGTTTACAAGTTGTGGTGTTACCCCGATGAACCAGCCGTCAGAGTTATTGTTAGTGGTACCGGTCTTGCCGCCTATCTCTCCCTTAAAGCCGTAGCGGTAACGAAGACGTACTCCCGTACCCTCATTTATAACCGCTTGCAGAAGCATAAGCATCTCATAACTTGTAAGCTCACTTATAATCTCAGATGTCTTAGGGGTGAAATTAGCCAAAACATTGCCTTGATTATCCTCTATGCGTGTAACGTACATCGGGTCTATTCTTATACCCTGATTAACAAACGTGGTGTATGCACTTGCCATCTCCTTAACGGAGACCTCACAAGGACCCAAGCATAGTGCCACCACAGGCTCTATATGGCTCATAACACCAAATGAATGCATAAGATTTACAAGGGCTTGCGGACTGTAATCACGTATAAGCTGTGCCGATATCCAGTTATTTGAATTGGCAAGTCCCCAACGCAGCGTAACCATCTCTCCCACACGCTTGTTTCCTGTATTTCTTGGTTGCCATACATTGCCATCGGGCAGTAGTATAGTAGGCTGAATATTAGGCAGTTTATCACAAGGATGTGAGCCCTCCTCCATTGCCAATGTGTATAGGAACGGCTTTATGGTGGAACCCACCTGACGTTTGCCTTGCGTTACCATATCGTATTGGAAAGCGGAGAAATTAGGACCGCCTACGTATGCCTTCACATGTCCGCTATGAGGTTCAATTGACATAAATCCGCAACGCAGGAAGTATTTGTCCCACTTAATGGAATCCATCGGGGATAAAATGGTATCCACATACGATGTGCCGTCAAAAATACGCATTGCAACAGGTGTGGTGAAGGCTTGGTCTATCTCTGCCTTGCTCATACCTGCACGCTTATGGTTCATATAGCGTTCTGACTGACGCTTGGAGCGTTCCATAATACCGTTACGCTCTTCTGTGGTTATATCACGTGAGAACGGGGCATAACTCTTATTACGCTTATCTCTGAAGAAAGCCTTTTGAAGATAATCACTAACATGCTCACTTACAGCCTCTTCTGCATACTTTTGCATACGAGAGTCTATAGTGGTGTATATTTTCAGTCCATCAGTGTAGATATTATACGGAGAACCATCGGGTTTCTGGTTTTTATTACACCAACCATACAGAGGGTCTGTCTCCCATGCAAGTGAATCCTCATAGAATTTCTGGTCTTGCCACGATGCGTAATTATCCCTATCGGGTTTCTTGGCTGTAATTATTTTACGCAAGTATTCTCTGAAATATGGTGCCAATCCTGTCTTGTGATCCACTTTTTGGAACTTTAACTCGATGGGAATCTGCTGCAACGAATCTCGCTGAGTCTCAGTTATATAGTCGTTCTTATACATCAGGTTAAGCACAGTATTGCGGCGTTCCTCAGTACGCTCCTTAAACCTGTTAGGGTTAAAGTAGGACGGATTCTTGCACATACCCACAAGCATGGCACTCTGCTCTATGTTAAGTTTATCTGGTGTGGTGCTAAAATATACCTGTGCGGCACTCTTTATGCCCACTGCATTATTGAGGAAATCAAACTGGTTAAGGTACATTGCAATAATCTCCTCTTTAGTGTAGTAACGCTCAAGTTTTGCCGCAATGACCCACTCTATAGGCTTCTGCATGGCACGCTCTATAACGCTCTCTGCATGAGGTGAATACAACTGCTTGGCAAGTTGCTGGGTAATGGTACTGCCGCCTCCTGCCTGCTTACGGTGTAGTATGCCTCTTAACACAATGGCGCGGAACAGAGCCTTAACGTCTATGCCTGAGTGTTCATAGAATCGGGCATCTTCTGTGGCTACAAGTGCCTGAGTCATGTATGGCGAGATTTCATTATACTGCACCGCCACACGATTATCCTTTCCATAGAAGTAACGTCCAATAAGTTCACCATCTGCTGAGTATATCTCTGTGGCAAACTTGTTTTTAGGATTTTGCAATTCTTGTATATCAGGCAAATACCCTATTGCACCATTCTCTATAAGTGCAAATAGCATTATCGCTATCAGCACTCCTAAACCAAATACTATCCACAAGATTTTTATAATTTTTTTAGTCATTATAGTTGAAAGTTAAAAGTTGAAAGTTGAAAGTTAATTATTTTTTTTAGATGTTTTTACAATTGAAGCTAAAATCTTTAGAATTTCATTACAATCATTATGTATAGAATCATACGTCTTAATATCAATGTACGAACTATCTTTTAAAAGATCCAACCAATATTTAGTTTCATTAGCTTCTTTCAGAGCTATATTCATTTTATTTATAAAATCGGCCTTACTTTGAGCATGTTCTGCCTCTCTACATAAAGCACCAATGGATGTTCCACTCCTAATAAGTTGTTTTGATAAAATAAACTCTTTCTTGTTCTCAATTAGATATTTATATGCATTAATAATTCGTAGTGCAAAATTATATGTTTTTGTATATATATGTCTCTATATTCATTTTTTCACTTTCAATTTTCAATTTTCCACTTTCAACTATTACCGATTACCTTTGACTTCGCCTATTATGTAGCCTTTTGCACGAGGAGATGTGGCGAATGCCTGCATAAGTTGTTTCACACGTTTCTTGTCTACATCAAAGAATGTGAACTTAGGACTAATATCAATATCACCTATTTTTATAGACTTATCGCCGGTAACGTCGTTTATAAGCCCAAGCAGGCGTTTTGGCTCAAAACCGTCTTTTCTGCCACGATTTATTTTAAGACGTAAGGTGTCACCCTTATCAACCACACGCATCTGTCGGCGTGATTTTTTAGGCTCATCATCGTAGGTCTGTTTGCCACGTGAGCCACGACTTTTAGAATCACGAGAAGATTTAAGCTCCTGCTGAACAGAGGCATTAAGGTCTGTAGAATTATGGTAATATTCAAGTAACTGATTGAACTGCAATGCAATAAAGCGGCGAATTATATCATCGCGGTCCATATTCTTAAGCAGTTCCACAACATCAGGCATATAGCGTTCCAACTTTTTATCGGGTTCAAGATTCTGCATCTTCTCCACCATATAATAAAGTTGTTTTTGGCAAACCATTCCACCCGATGGAATCTCCATCTGGTTAAACGGATGATTTATGACACGCTCAATAGGCTTGATGGCACCCTTCTCACGAGGGGTTACAAGGGCTATTGATATGCCGCTTTTGTTTACCCTACCCGTTCTGCCACTGCGATGAGTGTAGGTTTCACGGTCATCGGGTAAGTTATAATGAATTACATGAGTAAGGTCATTCACATCAAGTCCGCGGGCTGCCACATCGGTGGCTACAAGGATTTGCAAGGCACGCAGACGAAACTTATTCATAACGCTATCCCGCTGTGCCTGAGACAAATCACCATGAAGGGCATCGGCGTTATAACCGTCAACCATAAGCTTTTCCGCCACATCTTTGGTCTCCTGACGGGTACGGCAAAACACAATGCCATAAATATCGGGATAGTAGTCAAGAAGGCGTTTCAGCACCTCATATCGGGTGGATTGCTTGGTAAGTACATAGTAATGCTCCACATTCTTGGCAGCCTCGTTCTTTTTACCTACCGATATCTCCACAGGATTTTTCATGTAGTTTATGGCTATCTTGGCAATCTCATTTGGCATGGTGGCTGAGAAAAGCAAGGTACGGCGCGTTTCAGGGGTCTTTTCAAGAATTGTGTTTATATCGTCAAGGAAACCCATATTTAACATCTCATCTGCCTCATCAAGTACAAGATACTTTATGTTCTCAAGGCGGACTTTCTTACGCTCCATCAGGTCAATAAGTCTGCCAGGGGTTGCCACAAGTATTTGTGGTGCGGTGTCCAACTCTTTGAGTTGCTTGCGGATATCCTCGCCGCCATATACGGCTACTATGTGCATTGGAAGGTTCTTTGCATATTTTGAGACCTCTCCTGCTATCTGTACGCAGAGTTCACGAGTTGGTGAGAGTATCAAGGCTTGAGTAATCTTGGCTTTGGGGTCTATGGTTTGCAGGATTGGTAATCCGAATGCCGCCGTCTTGCCTGTTCCGGTCTGTGCCAACCCCACTACATCTCCTGTCTCGTTCAGCAGATACGGTATCACCTCCGCCTGAATCTCAGACGGCGTCTCAAATCCCATTTCTGCTATTGCAGTGAGAATCTCCTTTTTTAATCCTATCTCGTTAAAATTCATAATACTGGTTAATTATGGTGCAAGCCGAATACAGACAGACTTGTTTGTACGTTGAGGCGAAGCTCATAATCACGGCGTAGCCGTAATTGGTTAATCGGCACCTAAATCGTCATTCTGAGCGTAGCGAAGAATCTCATAATTCAACTTCTTCCCAATTCGGATTCATAGAATTTATCAAAATCTCCTTTTTTGCTCGTGTTAATCCTTTTATTTGTTTTTCTCTTATTATAGCTTCTTCTATTGTATTGAAAGATTCGTAATAAATACAAAACTCTATATTATATTTGTCTGTAAAAGAATTCTTAAATGAATGATTCTTATGTTCATATATTCTGTTTTCTAAATTACTAGTCATTCCAACATATAACGTGGTTTTAGTTTTATTGGTCATTATGTAGGTGTAGCCTCCTCTCTGCATATCACTCTATATTTATGAGATTCTTCGCTTCGCTCAGAATGACGGGATACCGATTCTCCGATTCCACGATTCACCGATAATAAACTTTTTTACCGGCAGCAAGGGTGTTAATCATGAGGGAGCAGATGGTCATAGGACCAACGCCACCAGGAACAGGAGTGATGTATGAGCACTTAGGTGCAACCTCATCAAACTTTACGTCACCCTTCAGTTTGAATCCCGATTTGGTCTCCGTACTTGGAACACGAGTTGTACCAACATCTATAATCACCGCACCATCCTTAACCATATCAGCCGTTACAAATTCAGGTTTTCCAAGAGCCGCAATTATGATATCTGCGTTCTTGCATATATTCTTTAGATTCTGTGTATGCGAATGGCATATAGTAACAGTTGAGTCAGTACCCTTCTGCATCATCAGCGAGGCTACCGGCTTGCCTACAATGTTACTTCTGCCAAGAACCACACAATTCTTACCTTTGGTCTCTATATTGTAATGCTTAAGCAATTCCACAATACCCTTAGGAGTGGCACTTACAAAGCAAGGAAGCCCTATTGACATACGTCCCACATTTATCGGGTGAAAACCGTCAACATCCTTCTTATATGAGACAGCCTCTATTATTTTCTGCTCATTTATATGTTTTGGAAGAGGTAATTGCACGATGAAACCGTCTACATCGGGGTTATTGTTAAGCTCATCTATTTTAGAGAGCAACTCAGCCTCTGTAACGTCTGCCTCATACCTTATAAGTGTAGATTCAAATCCGCACTCTGCACAAGACTTAACTTTATTAGCAACGTATGTCTCACTGCCGCCATCGTGACCTACAAGAATGGCTGCAAGGTGCGGACGTTTTCCACCAGCCGCCACTATTTGCTTTACCTCTTCTGCAATCTGCTGCTTAATCTCAGTTGCAACTGCTTTTCCATCAATTAGTTTCATATTTTGGTACTTTGTAAATCAATCGTCATTCTGAGCGTAGCGAAGAATCTCATAATTCAACTTCTTCCCAATTCGGATTCATAGAATTTATCAAAATCTCCTTTTTTGCTCGTGTTAATCCTTT
>JAZLHT010000103.1:0-14798 GCA_045616965.1 Candidatus Enterocola sp. | reverse complement strand
TATGCCAATGTGCAGTTTTCATTGGAAGGGTCTTAATGTAGGCTACTGTTTTGGTCTTGATCTGAATAATCTTGTAACTCAGAACGGTGGTACACACGAGATTATGATTGGATACTCGTTCTGTCCGATTAAACATTTCTGTAGATAGTCTGTAAGAAAAATATTAATAAAAAAAAATAGCGGTTATTCAACCGCTATTTTTTGTTTTATTCCATCTGCATTCACTATATATATTCCTGCCGAATTGGCTTTGTATAGTTTTTTACCTTGCGATACTGTTCTGCCGTCAAGGTTGCTGATAGTAATGTTTGCAGAATCAATATTCTCTATGTATATTGTCTTGTCTTTAGCGTAAATGGATACTTTGCTTTCTGCTTCAGCAGTGTTATCGGTTGCAATAGGCTCGAAGTAGGCTGTGTAGTCTTGGTCGAAACAAACATCATTCAAAATCCTTGCCTTAGATGTGTTTCCATCATTCCATCCCATAAATATGAATCCGTTATTTGGTTTTGCTGTTATTGAAACGTTTGAACCCTTATAGTAGGTATCGCTGCCGGATACTGTGCCCATTTCGTCATCGTTTGATGAAACCGTAACAATAACCTTATCTATTTTTATCTCTTTTTCCACACTGTAAGACATACACTCGCAAGTACTTGATGTAAGTTCACACTTGTATGTTCCTATATTCTTGGCTTGTATTGAACTTATAGTATATGTGCTTGAGGTAGCCCCTTTAATTGCCTTCCAATCTTTCTCTGCCTCTGCCTTAAAATACCATTGGTAGGTATAATTGCCTTCTCCGTCTGCTTGTGCTGTAAGTTCAAGCTTGTCTCCTATTTTATCCACATTGCCACCCGTAAGGGAAGCACTCTTGAGTACTTGTGGGTATTCGTTGATTAAGGCACCAAAATTCTCACGTCTGCGTGTTACCCAATCTGTTATAACTTCAGGTCTGCTATCTTTACCTAATGAAGCTATGAAATTGTCAATATGGGAGTATATTGAGGCATCTGTTAAGGCTCCACCATTGGCAATGTGTTTCTCCCAACGGTATCTAATCATGGCTTTGAAGCAATCGTCTCCCATAAGTCCGTTGCCACCAACGTAATCTCTAGCATTGCCGTTCCACCAGAATGGTATGGTGAATGGGTCACCGTGAACGTAACCATTATCGTATAAATAACCATGTGTGCTGGAGCATCCTTTCTCATCTTTTTGATATCCGTCTGCATTAAACCCTAATTCCATATCCCACAATGGCTGTGCCTGTATCTTGCTTGATTTATCGTGAAGTACAAAATATTGTGACAAACGGTAGCCGTCAATGTTCTTTGCAAACTCATTTATTATAAAGTTATCTGCCCAGGACTCATAGTCAAGATGTTTGCGAACCTCTGTATAATTGTTGTCTGCCAAAGCATTCTCAAATGTGCTGATTTTATTTTTTATCCAGTCCATTTTGGTTTTCCATTCAGATTCTGAGAACTCTTCAGGATCCCATTCAGGAAATTCAACTTCATATCCGTGATCAACACATAATCCGTAGGTGTTGATATTCTTCCACCCTGTTTTTTCTGTTATGAAACTATTTCTGTCTCCGTTGTTTTCTTCATATCTGTTAACAAGGTCTGTTCTGTCAAATTTAAAGATGTATCCGTCATCTTTAACTTGAACCCTGCTTTTCTCCTCCTTGATTTTCTCCATAAATATGTAAATGCCTTTATCTTCGCCGTTTACGTAAAGTTTTACATACCTTCCATGTGGGTTCCACAGACCGGTCATATCCTCGTACATACGCATTGCAAGTATGTTTCGCATTCGTGTGTCATCTCCGACCGGAGCGTATAGAATAAAATCCTTGTCTTTGGTGTCGTTAAGGTTAAACATTTTCTTTTTATCCTTTATCCAAGTACCTTCATTGGTGCATGCATCGTCTCCAACGACAAAGGCGTAATTTTTACGTTCGTTACCCATACTGGAGGAACCCCTGTAGTTCATTCTTGCCTTTTTATCGTAATACAGACGGTCAGGATTGTTCAAATCATTCTCTGTATATGTTATAGACGTATCGTCTGTAGAGTTCTCGTCCCATAGTATCTTTACATCAACGCTGCGTTTTGCTTTGCCTGCGGCAAGTGCCTCATTGCTTGAAAGAAAATCTCCAGTAGGGAAATCCTCAACATCTGTCCTTACAATAATTACAGGCAAGTTTGATGATATTGTTACAGTGCCACCATACTCTTGTGTAACCTCTATTACATTAGAGTATGTATAGCATTCCTTTGATGTGGATTTTTCCTTGCGGCTTATCTTGCAGCGGTACTTTGCCAATCTTATTGGTCGTATGTTGTTCGTGTTGTTTTTCTTTCCGTCAGTATATTCATTCCACTTATTGCCATCTGTTGATATTTGCCATAGGTAAGTGCAATCGCCTGTGTATTCGTCACTATCCAATCCTCCGTTGTCACTTACATACAATGACGCAAAATCTGTAGCGTCGTCAGGGTTTATGGAACTATGATGTGCCTTTATTGTGGCAGGGTCAATAGGTTTTTCCGGTTCCTCGCCAATGGTGTAGTCGCCTGATTGACTACTTAGGCATAGAAGGTCAAAATCTGTATCTGTAATTGATGTGCTACCAAGTATGGTATATGCCAAATATGTGATTTTTGCACCTGATTTATTGACTGACGATGGTATTTTTCCGGAGAATGATGTGCCGTTGCCTGTTAATTCGCTTGCTGTGTAATCTTTATCATTGGTGGAATATGCAAAGTAAAGGTGCTCTTGTGATGACTTGTTGTCTGATAATGTTATTGAAACTGTCGCCTCTCTGTCTGCTTCAGGGGTTTGACATGAAGCCGATGTTACTGTAACAGGCTTGAAATCTGTTTCTATTGCAATAAACTTGTTATTTGCATTAGCGTTTTTACAGGAAATGTTTACTGTGTAGTATTTTCCTGCATAGACTTGAATACGCAGGTTTTTTGCGTCTGCATTTCCGTAAACTGCTTCTTCTACAGTGTTGACAGAGACTGTTTTTTCTTCTGTGTCGGAACCTGCCCATTGTGTATTCCAACCATTGGCTCCGTATGCGAATTTAAGCCACGCAAGTGAGTCTGTATGTGCGGAAATGAGTTTTCCGGCAACATTCTGACTTGTCCTTTTGCTGACAGTCATATTGGAACCCGATGGTTCACCACTTGATAACTCGTTAAATACTTTTGCACTACCTACAAGATAGTCCGGTTGCGAAAACAGCAGGGTGGAACATAGTAAGAAAAGACTAACCACCGTTAAAAATTTCTTCATGACAATAAATGAATTTTAAATGTAGATTTTTAAGGGGGGGAAAAGAGTCTTTCCGTCTGCAAATGTAGGACAAATATTTAGAAAAAACAAAAAAAATGTGTTTTTTGTTTTGATTTTTTCTTGTTTAATTGTAACTTCGCAAAATTATGAATGAATTTAAAAGTGTAGCGGCAAGTAACAACGATGAGTGGCTTACGCATAGGGTACTGCCTATATATAAGACCGCTGGTGATGTGCGCTCTGATTTTGACAGGGATTACACCCGTATTCTTCACTCGTTTGGGTTTAGAAGGCTAAAGCATAAGACACAGGTTTTCTTCGGCGGTGCCGGCAATGACCATATATGCACCCGTATGGAGCATGTAACTCACGTGGGGTCTGTGGCGTTCACGCTGGCTGAGGTTTTGGGACTTAATGTAGAGTTGGTTAAGGCTATTGCATTGGGCCACGATTTAGGACACGCTCCATTCGGGCATCATGGTGAGATGGTTCTGAGCCACATAACAAGAGAGTACCTTTCAGAGAGCTTTTGGCATGAGCGTAACGGACTTCACTTTGTTGACGACATTGAGATTCTACCTGATCATCAGGAACGTATGCAGAACCTTAATCTTACATACGCCGTAAGAGACGGCATTTTATCTCACTGTGGAGAGATAGATGAGAGTAGCCTTAAACCTCGCACGCAGTTGATTGACTTAAATGAATTTAACAAACCTGGTCAGTATCAGGCTTGTACGTGGGAGGGTTGTATTGTAAAGTTATCTGATAAGATCGCTTATTTGGGCAGGGATATCGAGGATGCCACCATTCTTGGCTATTTTAACGATGAACAAAAGGCTGAACTGCGTGAGATGTCAACCGCCTTTGGAGGTGGAGAATCAATAAACACCACATCAATAATTCATAACCTTATTTTTGATATTTGCCGAAACAGTTCGCCTGAAAATGGTTTGTGCTTCAGCCCCGATGTGTATGCCTTGCTATGTAATATCAAGCGGTTCAATAGTATTAACATATATCAAAGTCCACGCCTTGAGACATACAGAAAATATGCTGAACTTATTATAAATGAGCTGTTCCGCATACTTATGGATTATTATAAGGGTAGTGATACTATACATTATATTGTAGCCCGACAATTTGATGGTTTTGAGTTTGTGAGAGAGTTTGCGGAGTGGGTTACAATGTACTGCGATAAGGATGTAGGGGAGGAATCTCTGTTGAAAATTCCGTACAGCAGTTTGCAGAACAAAAAGATATACGGTGCATTAGACACACCGCAATTATATATAAGGGCGGCGGTGGATTACATATCGGGTATGACAGACACTTATGCCCAGAAATCTTTTGAAGAGCTGTTAAAATGCTAAGTCAGTATATGACCCGATTTTAGATAAAGTTTATGTGTTTGAAATAATACAATTATGTTACATAACAAAATGTATGTGGTTTAATTTATTTGCTACATTTACAACGTTAAAAATGACAAAATAATTATGAAGAGAATTTTATTAATTGCGTTGGTGTCAGTGTTTACAACATCAATGTTTGCTCAGCTCCACATTAGCGCTGAGTTTGGCTATGACCACAATTGGCTGGTTAATAAATCAAAAGATTTAAATACCGGTAATTTTAGTAATTATGACGGTTTCCATGTGGGACCAGTATTGGATTACTATTTTCCAAAAGCTAAAGGTTTTGGAATAGGAACCGCTTTGTTCTATCAGTTTGCAGCAAGTAAGATTGTTAAAGATTCCAACCAGAAAACAAAGGCTTGGTCAGAGATGCATAATCTTGAAATACCGTTACGTGTTGAGTATAAGCACGATATTAACAATGATTGGAGTGTTTTTGCATTTGCCGGTCCTGTTCTTAATTTCCATTTGGATTGGGTTGATAGGGTGCGTTCTACAGCATCGGGTATGAAAAAATGTAAGTATGACACTCACTATATTTCAGGAAATGTGGTGGTATGTGACGCTGATGGTAACAAAACTAAAGATAAGATGGATGATGATAATAAACTCAGTTGCTTTGATTTAGGTTTAGGTTTTGGAGCAGGTGCGTCTTGGAGACAACTTTATTTCCGTTTAGGTGTTGATTTTGGTTTGGTTAATTTAAGCAGGAATTCAAATTTTAGAAAAGATGCTGCTTTACGCAATCATCAGTTGAAATTAGCGATAGGCTACACATTTAAATAATTTGAATTTGAAATTATAAAAATAGCGTAAGTGTCTGCTTGCGCTATTTTTTTTGATTTATAAAGAGTGATTATGGCAGAATTTTGTTATTTTTGTGGTGAAAAATGAAAATCATAAGGCTGTGTATTATATTGGTGTTATGTCTCTCTGCAGTCAACGTGTGGGCTTCAGATGAGGCAGGCTCCTGGATTAGCGTGGAATTTAGTAAAGGCTTGGGCAGCAGGTGGAATCTTGGTGTTGGTACCGAACTTAGGGTTTACGATAATTTTAAGGGTATTGACCGTTGGCATATAAAGGCAGACGCCGCATTCAAGGCGTGTTCTTTCTTAAAATTATATACGTCTTATGAGTTTCATCTGAAATTGAAGCAGAATAATCTTAATGAAAAAGAGATATTCCCACGCCATAGAGCCAAGTTTGACGTAGTGTTTCATGGGAAAGTTGCCAAATACCTAAGGCTTTCTATGCGTGAACGCTACCAGTTTACCCATACAAGTGGGGTGAAAACCACACCTGTTGTTAATGAACACCATCTGCTTAGTAAGTTTAAGATGGATTTTCCTGTCAAGAAGTGGACCCCATATATATCGTATGAGATATTCAACCGCTTGGATAAGGATTTTAAATTTGATGAAATGAGATTTGCGGCAGGTACCGTATATTCCATTACTGAGCATCACGATATAAGTCTTGGCTACCTGCTTGATATGAAACCCGATGCCGATAATCATTTTAACAAGCGTGTGCATGTAATACAGATAGGGTATGTGTTTAAGTGGTGATTTGTACTTTACACTATTATGGAGCAGAAAAATTGATTTATGACATGAACATTTTAAAATCTTTTTTGTTGGTTGCTGTGGGAGGAGCTGCCGGTAGTATGCTCCGCTATGCGTTTACTCTGATGGCAAACATAACACTAATATCAGGGCAGTGGGCAACGCTTGCCGTTAATATAATAGGCTCTTTCTTAATAGGTTTGTTGACTGCCTATTGCCAAACCCAAACGTGGGCGTTGCTGCTTATTGTAGGTCTGTGCGGAGGCTTTACCACATACTCCACATTCTCTCTGCAAACCTTACTGCTTATAAAAGACGGGCAAGTGGGACTTGGACTTCTTTATGCCTTTGGTACTCTGGCACTTTGCCTTGTGTTCACCTACATCGGGTGGTGGATAAAACAATAATGAATATTTGGATAAAATAAAATTCATAAAGGGTTGCTAAATATTGCATATGTGTTGCAAATTTGTTATATTTGTAGTGTGGTATTAATAGTTCAAGGCATTCATTATGACAAAGCGTAAAGAAATACGGAATAGTACGGCTGAGTTCTTGATATTCCAGATAGAGGGAAAAGAACAAGGTGTTGAGGTTTATTATAAAGATAAGACTATTTGGTGTACTCAAAAGGCTATGAGTATGCTATTTGACTGTTCAACGGACAACATAGGACTTCATCTGAAAAATATTTATGATAGAGGAGAATTGGAAGAAAAAGCAACTACCGAGAAAATCTCGGTAGTTCGCCAAGAAGGTGTCAGAGGGGTAAACCGCTCTCTCCAATTTTATAACCTTGATGCGGTTATTAGCGTAGGCTATCGTGTGAATAGTATTCGTGCCACTCAGTTCCGTCAATGGGCAACGAGCGTACTGCGAGAGTTCGCTATACGTGGATATGTTTTAGATAGGAAAAGAATGGAGAACGGCTCGTTTCTTGGCGAAGATTATTTTGAACATCTGTTGGCGGAGATACGGGAGATTCGTCTCTCTGAACGGCGATTCTATCAGAAACTGACAGATATCTACGCCACAGCCGTTGACTACAACCGGGATGCACTGACCACCCGATTATTTTTCAAGATGATGCAGAATAAAATGCACTATGCAGTTCACGGACGAACTGCTGCGGAACTGATTATAGAACGAGCAGATGCAGATAGAGAGCATATGGGACTTAGTTCTTGGGAGAATGCACCAGATGGTAAAATAGTGAAGACCGATGTTGTGATAGCAAAAAACTATCTGAAAGAGGCAGAACTATCCGATATGGGACAGTTGGTGAATGGTGTGCTTGAATTGGCAGAAAGAATGGCAAAACGTCATATTCCAATGACAATGGAGGATTGGGCGAAACAGATAGACACCATTTTGGCTGCTGGTGGAAACAAAGTTCTACAAACGGCAGGACAAGTGACTGCCGAACAAGCAAAAGAACACGCAGAAACGGAGTTTGAAAAGTATCGTGTCATACAAGACCGTTTATTCCAAAGTGACTTTGACAGGTACATGGATGCTCTTCCTTTTGAGGAGGACACTCGTGAAAATGTGTGACATGTCTCACATTTTTGTATTACTAAAATTAAATCCCGCATAACTTCCTGAGTTATATGGGATTTTCATAATTGTTTGTTGTTTGCTTATCAAACTTCTTTGACCTTCGGTCCACTAATTTACTTTATCTCCTCAAAGTCAGCGTCTTGGACGTTGTCTTCGTTAGATGTGCCGTCGTTTGAAGCACAGCCGTCTATAAAATAAAACACATAAATTGTTGCTGGACTTGTAAAAGATTTGCAAAATTATTACATTTGTAATTCGTTTTATTGATGCTTATAAGATGACGCAAGAACATAAAAATATACTTCAGGGTTTGCTTCAACAGCATAGGGAGTTGGGAATCTTTGACCAGATAGACTATGATAAGTTCTATCTATATAGCATTATCACCCATTCAACAGCTATCGAGGGCTCTACTGTGACAGAAGTGGAAGTAAAATTACTATTTGATGAAGGTATCACTTCCAGCAAACGTACTATAGTGGAACAGAATATGAACCTTGATCTTAAGAATGCATACGATTATGGTAGGGTATGGATAAAGAAACATGAAGACATAACCATTGATTGGCTTGTTCTGCTTGCATCAAAAGTGATGGCACGTACAGGTTCTGAGTATCACTCTGCCAGTGGCGACTTCTCCGCTGCACGTGGAGAATTACGCAAACTAAATGTTACAGCAGGTTTTGAAGGGAGATCGTATATGTCATATTTGAAAGTTCCTGTAAAACTACAGACATTTTGCAATGAACTTAATAAACGCAGAAAGGAAATTGATGTTAATGATGTGGCATCAATTTATGATCTTAGTTTTTGGGCACACTTTGAATTAGTGACTATCCATCCTTGGGCTGACGGGAATGGTAGAACCAGCAGATTGTTGATGAACTTAATTCAAATGGAGTATGATGTTTTGCCAACCAAAGTGCTTAAAGAAGATAAAGCAGAATATATTCAATCTCTTATTGATGCACGTGAAGCAGAGGATGTCAATATATTCATTAATTATATGTCCTCTCTTCATTGCAAGCACTTGAAGACAGATGTTGATCAATTTACGAGTTCAGTGGCAGGGGAAATGGTCGATAAACAAAAGTTTATTACCGAATTGGTCGGTAAATGGTCGGTAAAACCATTTTTGGCCGATAAATTGGCAGATATACTTGTGTATTTGGTCAATAAGGATGAAGTTACAACAAATACAATAATACAACAATTCGGATTTACTGCTACGACAGCAAAACGCTATTTACGTCAACTGACGAAGTTCGGTTATTTGGAAGCGAAGGGAGCAAATCGTAATCGTTCATACATAATCCGTTTGCCTGGACTATAGGGCTCCTATGTGCGGCAGAGTTTCTGCTGACGGTGAAATAACGTTCATAATAATTACTACGATATACTTGGTGGGTATCTTTCTGTGTATCCGACAAGTTACCCGACAACTTGGGAGACAAGTTTCATACGGATAAGTTGTCTGCAGCAATCCTCGGCAAAAGTATTTGTTAACTGTAAAGGGGGTTGTGGTTATATAATCAAATGAAATAGATTTCATAAATGATTACTAAATTTGCATATGTTTTGCAAAAATGTTATATTTGTAATATTATTTTGATTATTTCATAAAAACATAGCAAGGCAGAATTATTTAATATGATTGATTTGCGTGATATAATTGGTAGTAGGGAAAACATACATTTAGAAGCAAAAAGTGCCAAAGGTGGTTTCCCTGACTCCTTTTGGGAGTCATACTCGGCTTTTGCCAATACCGATGGTGGAATTATTCTGTTTGGTGTCGAGGAGGCGAGCGACCATACTATTTATTTGCAGAATGGATTGTTAGATGCGGAGAAAATGAAATCTCAATTCTGGAATTTGGTAAATAATCGCCAGAAGATTAGTCATAACATTGTTACCAATAGTATGGTGTATGTTGCTAATGTAGATAATAAAGATGTTCTTGTGGTGGAAGTGCCAAGAGCAGAACGTATGGTGAGACCTGTATACAAAGGGCAAGACCCTCGTTTGGGGACTTATAGACGATGGAGTGATGGCGATCATTTATGCTCATCAGATGAAATTGTCGCAATGATGCGTGATGCGTCATCGTCGTCTCTTGATGCAACTCCGATTAATGGGATGAATATGTCTGTGTTCTGCGAGGAAAGTATCAATAGTTATCGCAATGTGTTTAGGAGCACAAATCCTAATCACCTTTGGAATCAACTTGATAATGATATGTTTCTTCGTCGTATAAAGGCAGTTGCAATGGGGGAAGATGGAGAGTATCATCCTACAGAGGCTGGATTATTGATGTTTGGTTACGAATATGAAATTACGAATAGATTTCCACAATATTTTCTTGATTATCAAGAAGAACGTACAATGATTGGTGCAACAAGATGGAAGGATCGTTTGGTGTCTTCATCGGGTGAATGGAGTGGTAATCTATTTGACTTTACATTTAAGGTTCTTCCAAAGTTACAATCAGACCTAAAAATTCCGTTTGTACTTAAAGGTTCATACAGAATAGATGATACTCCAATGCATAAACTGCTTAGAGAGGCGATGGTTAATACTCTTTCAAATGCCGATTACAATGGTAGACAAGGAGTTGTAGTCTCTAAAAATAGGGATGGTTTTACATTTTCAAATCCAGGGCGTTTGAGAATACCAATGACAGAAGCTGTCGAAGGTGGTGTGTCAGATCCTCGTAATGGTACAATTCTCAAATTTTTCTCCCTAATTCGCTTTGGAGAGCGTGCTGGTAGTGGACTTAACGGAATTATGCACATCTGGAATAAAGTTTATCATACAAATGCTTCAATAACTGAAAAAGATGGAGATGTGGATAGAACAGTCCTTACATTGCCATATAATGGTAACGAACAAGATGTTGATGCAATGTTGAAATTATATGATGATTATGATGAAATTCTCAACGATGGTGATGATAAAAAAGGTTTATCAGTTGAAAAATCAGAAAGATTGGATTTGTCGGTAAAAAAGTATGATGTTTGGAGAAAAATTACCGATAAAATTCATTTATCGGGAAAAATAAATATTAAATTACCGATAACGAACAATGTTATAGATAAAATTACCGATGTTTATGTATATATTGATCAACATCCTCATTCTTCGACAGAAGAAATTGCTTTTTCTATTGAAAAAAAGAAAGAAATTGTAAAAAAATACTTACAAATCCTTTCAAAACTAGAATTAATAATACCAGAAGGCGGTAATAAGAACCGCACGTATAGCATAAATAGAACGATATGGCTTTGATACTATAAAAATGGCAAAGTAAATGATACGATAAATGCTCAAGTATTATCCAACTCATTGGGAAGTGATATGATACTGATTGTTTAGGCAAACCAGATTATGGAAACAGGAAATAATTACTACGATATACTTGGAGGGTATCTCCGACAGGGTCAACCTCAAAAGGCAGAGAGGGCGGCTAACTGGGGTATTGCCATCGGTCTTCAGGCGGTTGATGGACTTACGCCATCTGATTATCTGGTGGATGTTGCTCGCCGAAACATCGAAGGAGAGATTACAATTGATGAAGTAAAGCAGTTGCTTAAAAGTTATTATGACTCCAAGACTGCTCGTACTCCTGATGACGATGAAAAAGAAGAGGCAGACAAGGTAAGTAGTAATATTCAGGAACTCTTAAGCCATCGCACACTCACATTCAATGTTGTTGGAGTAATAGGTACTCATAAAGCCATTTTTAATGGGGTTTTTAAGCATGCAGGCAAGATTCGGGATTACAATATATCAAAAAAAAGAGTTTGTGCTTAGTGGTGATAGCGTAGCTTATATGGAGTTTGATTGGCTTCGTCGTGCCCTTGAATATGACCTGCAACAAGAGCGAGAGTTTGATTATAAGGGATTGTCAAAAGATGAGATAATTCAACATATCTGTCGTTTTACTGCTGGGTTGTGGGAAATTCATCCTTTCTGTGAAGGCAATACCAGAACAACGGCTGTGTTCTTGATACAGTATCTTCGCAGTATGGGGTTTGATGTGAATAATGAACCTTTTGCAAAACATTCATGGTACTTTCGCAACGCTTTAGTACGTGCAAACTACAGCAATCCTCTTAAGGGTATATCTCGCGATTATAGTTTTCTTGAAAAGTTTTTCCGCAACCTTCTGCTTGGCGAAAATAACGAATTGAAGAATCGCTATATGGTGATATGTCCTCCTGAAGAATTTGCCTCACCCGACAAGTCACCCGACAAGTTACCCGACAAGTTGTCCGACAAGTTACCCGACAAGTTACCCGACAAGTTACCCGACAAGTTGTCCGACAAGTTACCCGACAAGTTACCCGACAACTTGGGAGACAAGTTTCATACGGATAAGTTGTCTGCCGCCATCCTCGTCAAAAGTATATGTTAACCGTAAAGGGGTTGGGGTTATATAATCAAATGAAATAGATGTTTAATAAATGTCATATAATCTTTGTCTATTAACCAAATAAACATTGAAAAGTATGAAAAACAAACTTATAACAATCTTCTCCATTGCCATAGCAATAATGGGTATAGTGCATATTATTGCAACCTTCACTCCTTTGATAAACAATGACTTGGATGTGTTACCTGTAGCCAAGCAGAATGCCCTGATTTATATGAGCCTAATGTGCGGTATGCTGCTGATTGTATTAGGTGGTTATGTGTTGTGGGCTGAAAACAAAATTGCAGAATTTCCCAAATTAAAATCAACCATACAGGTGGCATCTATGCTACTTCTTATAGACGGCATTTTGGCAGTGACACTAATGTTCCAGAATCCATTTGCATGGGCTCTTGGACTCTTATGTGCGGTTGAGTTCCTGCTGACGGTAAAATAAAAGGATTAGATTAATAGCAAATCTTGTTCTTGCCACTTGAACTGGTAGTATTTGTATATATTGACAGTGATTGTGTACAAATTATGTTCTAATTTAATCCAATAATATCACTTAACGGACGAATCTTTGCTCGATATGTATTGATTTTTTGTTTCAAATTCGGTTGTTTAGGTATTTCAATTTCTTTTGAGTTGTCAAAATGCAATACGATATAATACGGAGCGTGTTCAGGATGAAATCCATAATTTTCAAGCGTTTCTTTTGTCCAGATTTGAAAATTACCTTTTGTTTTGAGTTTGAACAAATGACAGTTTTCGCCTCCTGTGTGTAGAAGAACGTATTGCATGCGTTCAAATCCAGGTGTTACAAGCAAAGAACCTTTTGAATCTCCAGCACGAAGATAGCAAATACCTTTTTCAATCATCAATTGTTGTAGTTCCTTGCGTGCATGATTGACCATAACCATAACTTCATCTGGATTTTCAGACATCTTGTGGAGGATTTTTTGAGCCATAACAGGATCATCAATTTCCCTTCGACGACGAATACCGTAATCTAAAAACTCTTGACTTTGGTCAATGCCGATAAACTTTCTTCCAAGCAAGTTGGCGGCAATACCTGTTGTGCAACTACCTGCGAATGGGTCAAGGATAGTGTCTCCTTGGCGAGTGCTTGCAAGAATAATACGATATAAAAGACGTAATGGCTTTTGAGTTGGGTGTTTACCACACTTAAGTTCCCATGATGATAGGAAAGGAATCCTCCAAACATCAGACATTCTTGCCCCACTATTTAATTGCTTCATCAAATCGCAATTGAAAAAGTGAGGGACTTTCTCATATTTTCGTGCCCAAACTATATATTCTGTAGTGAAATTAAAATAGTTGCGTGACAATGTAGGTTTTGCATTCGTTTTTTGCCAAACAATGATATTGAGTATTTTATAACCCAATTTGGTCATACATGATGCGACTGAGAATATATTGTGGTATGTTCCAGTAACGAATATTGTACCACTATCTTTCAAAATGTCTCGGTAGTTAGATAACCAATTTGTATTGAATTTATCGATTTTATCCTGCGTTGTAACTCTATCCCATTCGCCCTTTTCAAATGATTTCCAAGTTCCATTGATACATTGAGAAATGCCCTTGGATAGGAAATAAGGTGGGTCTGCAAATATCATATCTACTTTCTGAAAGACATAAGAATTCAGTTCCTTGGTGTCACCATGGAACAGTATAAAATCTTTCTTATCTGTCTGATAATAAGGAGTCATTACATTATTAAATCTAAAGCCAATTGTTGTTCTACAGGTTGAGCAATTTTATGAAGATCAAAATTGAAAATAAGAGCCTCTACCATTGCATGCCGATTTTCTATACGTCCACCACCATGATAGAAATGTTCTTGTGTTTCCACATTAAAATGGTTCCAAAAACGATCCATCAGTTCATTTGCTCTAAATTCGTTATGATGCCATGTAGAAAGTATAAAGTGAGCAGGTGTATGCTCTAATGCGTAGAAAAGAGTTTCTTCATCTTCTTCTGTCCATCCGTTATAATAATCTACATATCGGCCAAAATATGGAGGATCACAGTATATCAAATCTCCTGCTTGTGCATGGCTTATTGTTTCAATGAAGTTTTGATTATGAAACTCCCAATGATTCTGATGAATAACTCGTTGTGCAGAAGCTATTTGATTACATATTTTTGTTACATAAGCTGGAGCAAATCGTTCTGGTTTTTTGCAGAATGGTATATTCCACTGTCCTCGTCTGTTAAAACGCATCATGCCATTAAAACCTGCACGAGAAAGAAATATGAAGTCAAATGAACTATGCTCTGCATTAAACCTGTCTTTGACAGCTCTGTAATGAGCATAGCCTTCTTCATCTGCTACAGCTAACAATGCACCCTCATGTTCGAGATATTCGCGCATATTCTGAGGTGTTATTTCTCCATGAAGAACTCCATTATAAAAATTTATAATATGAGGATTACTATCTGCAATGTATCTGTTACCGCCAATAGGTGCATTAAGACCAACAACACCTGTACCAAAGAAAG
>JAZLHT010000102.1:0-3186 GCA_045616965.1 Candidatus Enterocola sp. | reverse complement strand
GGATGCTGAATTACAGGCTCTTCTTGACAACTGCGATGTGGCGTGGAAATCTAAGACAGAAAGCGAATATCGTGTTGCAGGCAGAATATATACAGGCAAGGGAGACTACTCCCCCAACTCCCTATTTTTTCCCGCTGCGGGCAACTGCAACGGTGGCAGAGTCTTCAACGCAGGCAGGTACGGCTTCTATTGGGGTTCTACCCCTAATGGCAGTGACTTCGCCTACCTCTTGCACTTCTACTCAGGCAATCAGTACGTGTACTACCGCAACCGCGACCTCGGCTACTCTGTGCGTGCGGTTTTGAAGTAACTTGAATACTGCACATCCCGCCCACCACCCAGGCGGGAGTGAGACCAAACGTTTCCAGTTGGGGTGGTAAGGGCACAGCCTCCCAAGAAAAGGCTGTGCAGAATCCACTCCAAATGGAAACGTTCAATTTAAGAGAAATGGCAAAAATAGATGAGGTTTTCAAGGTGGAGGGCAACCGCTCAGTACAGGAGCAGTGGTTGCAGATACACTTGTTCAAGGAGGGTAACTTCTATCGTGCATACGAGCAGAGTGCGTGGCTTATGTCTCATTATGCAGGGTCTGATTTGCAAGCCAAGAAACATAAGACCAAGCAGAGTCCGGATGGGAGTTTTGTTTTTGTGGGATTCCCGGTGTCAAGTCTTGACAAGTTCCGTCCCAAGGAGAGTGGAGAGACTGAGGAGACAGACACAAACCATGTTGTGTTGGTTTTGCCGTCGCAGACATTTCCTGAGGAGGCGTCTGTAGAGGTTCTGGCAGATGATTTTTCAAAATGGAAGCGTGAGATGGCTTACACTGATGCAAAGGCTGATAATGATGAAAGGAAAGACAGAAACGGCTTGAACGGGGAGTTCGTCAAGTCAGCCGGCGGAGTGCGTGTAACGGGCATATTGCAGGAGTTGCTGTCATATCCTATTGAAAGCAAGTCACCAATTGAGACAATGCTGTTTGTTGCTGAACTGAAAAGGAAATTGTCAAATATAATTTAAAAACATAATGAAGATGTGCAGTCCGGCAGTATCAAACTGTTGGCAAGTTCAAAGACTGACGGAACGTTTGCAGTCCGTAAGGGTGTGAATGCTAAAAGACGTAAGGAGTGGATGGCTCATATTGTAAAGGTTCTTTCTTCTCCGTGTATCAGTAGTCAGTTGAATATTGGTTTCCTGTTATTTTTTCCCGCTGCGGGCAACTGCAACAATGGCAGAGTCAACAACGCAGGCAGTAACGGCAACTATTGGAGTTCTACACCTAATGACAGTGACAACGCCTACAACTTGAACTTCAACTCAGGCAATCAGAACGTGAACAACAACAACCGCAACAACGGATACTCTGTGCGTGCGGTTTTCAGCACTTGCTAATGTTAATGTTTTACTTGGTATGGTGCATATCTCATTAAAGGGGAGGTCAGGGCCTCCTCTTTTCATTTACAAGTAAATATGCAAGCATATACTTTAGACCGTCAGCAACTTTACAAAGACCTTCACAAGGCTTATCTGACGGCTCGTCGCCACAAACGTAACAAGAGATACCAACAGCAGTTTGAGGCTGATATGTATTGGCAACTGAAAAATCTCTGTGATGAGTTGTATGAACGCAGATACAAACCCCGTCCAACCACATGCTTCACTATATCAGATCCAAAGAAACGTGAAATTGTAGCGGCTGAGTTCCGTGACCGCATAGTGCATCATCTGTATTATAACTACACTTATCCGTTATTTGTACGCACGTTCATACAGGATTCATATTCTTGCATTAATGGCAGAGGCACACTGTACGGCATAAGACGGTTGGAGAGGCATATACGCAAGGAGAGTCTTAACTATACGCGCAGATGCTACGTGCTGAAAATGGATATTAAAGGTTATTTTATGAGTATCAGTAGGGAAAGGCTTCTCTCAATATGCCGCAGTTCTTTAAGCAAAATGATGTACCATAGAGTTAATAACACTACTACTGTGTGCTGGGCGGATATACTGGATTTTGGCTTTATAGATTACCTGTCAGAACTGATTATTATGCACAATCCGTTAGATGGTTGCAGATGCATAGGATGGCCGGAGGATTGGTTGGGTTTGCCGGAGAGCAAAAGTCTGTTCTATTCAAAACCTGGTCATGGACTACCAATTGGTAATCTCACTTCTCAGCTGTACAGCAATGTTTATATGAATGTGTTTGACCAGTGGATTAAGCGGGTTATGGGTGTGAAGCATTATGGGCGGTATGTGGATGATTTTTACATAGTTTCAGGTAACAGAGATTTGTTGAGAATGCTGATACCACAGATAAGGTCATTTTTGCATAATGAGATGTCATTGGAGATAAATCAGGGTAAGACAATGATATGTGACGTGATGTATGGAGTGGAGTATCTGGGTGCATACATTAAGCCGTGGCGTACGTATGTGGCAAACAAGACTATGTGCAGAGTGAATAAAAGTCTTAATAAACTGGAAAGTGATTTGTCTCACGTTACTACTGAACATTTAAGGTCATCGCTTAGCAGCGTTATGGGCATTATGCGCCATCACAGAAGTTGGAATCTGCGTAACAGAATGCTATCCAACCGTCTAAATGTGTTTTATAAGTACGGCTCGTTTAATGAGGAATTGACCAAATTTGAAGTTAGCTTGTGAATTTTGAATTTTACAAAACTCCGTTTTGTGAATTTTTTTTACTATCTTTGTGGCACACAAAGATAGTAAAAAACTATGGGCTTATATCTAAATCCGGGAAATGAGCAGTTCAAAGAGAACTTGCAGTCAAAGATTTACATAGACAAATCTATGCTAATCTCTAAACTTAATGAGTTGATAGGTACATCAGATAAGTATCTATGCGTATCCCGTCCACGCCGTTTTGGTAAGAGTATGGCTGGCAATATGATAGCGGCATACTACAGCAAGGGTTGTGATTCAAGAGAACTTTTCAGAAACCTTAAAATAGCACAAGACCCAAGTTTTGAGAGCAACCTTAACAATACTAACGTTATTAAGATAGACCTTAATGCGGAGTATAATAACTTGAGGGATAAAAGTACGCTAATATACGCTTTCTCAGAAGAGGTAAAGAGTGAGTTGCGTGCTGAGTTCCCTAACGTAACCATAAAAGAGGAAGATACATTACCTACTGCACTGACAAGAGTTTATGGTGCT
>JAZLHT010000101.1:0-2841 GCA_045616965.1 Candidatus Enterocola sp. | reverse complement strand
TGATGTTGATGTGGTCTTCTGCAGACGCTCATAGTCATACTCGTATTTTATCACGCCCGTAAGAGTGGTGCGTTCAAGCACCTGACCCTGAGGGGTGTACCTCATTGTAACAGTGCCTGCGTCGGGGCTTGCGTATGTGGTCACGTTGCCAGCCTTGTCATACACGTACGTGCTGCTGCCACCGTTAGGATGGGTCACCTTTACGGGGCGGTTAAGTGCGTCGTACTCCGTTTTTACCACAATGTCATCGTGCTCTGAGTCACTCTTCTTGTAACGTACAGTTGCCACAGTGCGTCCTCTGCCGTCGGTCATCTGTGATGACTTGTTTTTGAGCGGGTCTGTGACGGTTGCGTTAAGCACCGTTCCGCCCGCTATGTCGTTACTCTCAACCACATAACTTGTCTCTGTAACGGCTCCGTTTGACAGCGTGGTCTTTACGGGGCGGTCAAGAGCGTCATATTCAGTAGTGCTGAGAATGTCAGGGTCTTCTCCTTCAATGTAAGCCTTATACTCTTTAACCTTACGGCCAAGGGCGTCATATTTACACATGCCTGTGCGGACACGCTTGACATCAGTAGTGTCTGATGCGTATATGGCTGACGGACGCTCCGCATAAAGAGTCCTGCCCAGAGGGTCTATAGCCGTTATAACTTCAAACTTACCCTCCGGTGTATGGTGGGTTGTTGTGGCGGTGAGACGTTCCACATCATACTTAAAGCTTAAGGTTGAATCGTTGCTGTTAACCTTTTGGGGTGCAGTGACGCTTGTCACACGTCCCATATTGTCATACGTGTACTTTACAACGGCTCCGTTGGCGTCGGTGGTCTTTACAGGGAGCATAAACAGTTTATGATACTCTGTGGTTGACTTAAGTCCGTATGAGTCGCTCACCTCAACGGGCCGCGAGTGGGTGACATCGTCATACTTGACCGCCGTCCAAGCCCTCTCTCCCTTCTCATTGGCAGGGCGTGTTATCTTTGTAAGGTTGCCGTATCCGTCATATTCCATGTCATACACTGCGTCATCTGAGCCTGTACTTGCCGTAAGTTTCTTAATGTCGCCTTTTTCATCAATCTCTGAACTGCGTTCAAGCAGGTCTCCTGCTTTGATGCTCTTTACGGCATTACGCACAATGTCTGACTCGTGATACTCCATCTCAGCGTTCAAATCGCCGTCAACCGTATATTTAGTAAGGTTACACAAGGTGTCGTAGTCAAACGTGCGCACCTTGCTCAAATTCGTGCCGTCACCGTACCAGATGGTGGTCTCCTTGGTCTTGGCAGGGAATACGCCCTTGCCTCCGGAGACCGAGTCTCCCATAAGAGTGTACTCATATTTTACACCATAGATGGTTTTGCCGTCAGAGTCCAACGTCTCTGTCAGGCTTGGAAGCCCCTTGGTGTAGATTGAGTTGGTGAGATATGTGGTTTTGGCGGTACGCAACGGCTTCTTCACATCTTCCTTAGACTCGGTGTCAAGTGATGTCACTTTTATGGAGTCAAAGCCAATGAACGTACGCTCGCAACGGTTGTAGTGGCCTCCGTAGTAGGATATGGTGTCCTTTGTTGATGTCGCTCCAAGTTCAGGGCTGCCGCCGCTGACCTCCACCTTTGACATAACCCAACGTGCGTTAGGCATTCCGTAGGTGTGTTTTGCCGGGGCGTAATCCAGTTCTATCTTACCGCCAAGCGGATTGGTCACACTTTTCAGTTTGTTTGTTCTGCGTATGTTTGAAAGGCGGACTTTGATTTCTTTATTTGTTGTATTAGCCTCCAATAAATCCGGGAAACCGTCTCCGTTTATATCCATAAGCATGTTTTCTGTTCTGCTCACGCCGTCACTGCCTGATACCGCAACGCTTGGTGTTATATATACCGGTGATGACAGATATATGGGGGCGGCGACATTTGCAGAGATGGCGGCAGATGTTGAAACCGATTTATCACTTATATTGTTGCCAGAATTTTTAATTCGGGACAGATTAGATCCCGTGTTAATATATATATTGTTGTTATTTATCAGGTCAGGCAATCCATCGGCATTTATATCACGCCAAAAAGTGTTTGTTTGATTATCTGTTTTTGTCAGGTTCAAACCGCCGCCTGCTGTGGCTTTACCACATATAGAGACACTTAAACCAAGACCGGCGCCGGTTGAGGATCCGGACGTTTTGTACACATCTGTCTGATTCATAAAATTGTAATTATCAACTTCAACAAAGCCATTACCTCCATTGTTATATCTTACAGTTCCATTTCCAACAATATCCACAAGTCCGTCACCGTTTATGTCAATCCACTCGGTTTTCGAAACGGATGATTCTTTGCTGAAGTTACCACTGATGCTTACTGATGCGGACGTCTTGTCGTTTCCTTTGGCGGATTCCTTCATATTTCGATCACGCGCATAATTGGCTTTGACTCCTATTCCTGCGACTGTAGTGGGGTCAAGTCCTGACGGAGAAAAACCGGCATTTAATGTTTCTGATGTGGATTCGTTTTGAGAAACAGCCAGATTGTATTTTATTTCCTTTTCTGTAATCTGACCATTTGAATTTGTACACTGGACACTAAATCCGTCTTCATTGCCGTCAAGCCAGTCAGGATATCCGTCTCCGTTAATGTCATTCAAACTTGTCTCACTGTAAGAGGTGGTTTTGCTCTGACCGCCACCCATACTGGCCATTGCTCCGACTCCGCCGGAGAATCCGTTGCCCTGACCGGACACGCGGAGCATTGGACAGGCGGTGCGGTCATTCTCCAATGAGACGTTCGATCCGCCTTCTACAGACGGGAACTCGCGCTTTGCTACGTTCACATCCTGACGACCGATTCTTGACGA
>JAZLHT010000100.1:0-25893 GCA_045616965.1 Candidatus Enterocola sp. | reverse complement strand
ATCGCCTTTAGACAGTGGGCTACCAAGGTGCTAAAACAACAACTCATACACAAAGGTTCATTTGAACATAGAGTACAATTGATAGAGAATAACATAAAATCCATTGAACAGCAACAAATCAAACATACACAGGAAATAGCGAATATAAAACAAAAAGTAGAATTTGTAGTAGATACAAAACTTCCACCCAAGCAGACCATATTCCACGATGGTCAGATTTTTGATGCTTACATGCTGATATCCAGTCTTATAGAGTCTGCCACACAGAGAGTTGTGCTAATAGACAACTACATAGATGCTAAAGTCCTTACCCTGCTTGACAAGCGTAAGCAGGGCGTAAAAGCCACCATATACACCTATCCCAAGCGCATTACAGACCCTGTGTTTCAGTTGGATATAGAGAAACACAATAGGCAATATACCCCTATAGAGGTGCTTCCAGCCACCAACTTTCATGACAGATTTCTAATAATAGACAGCGATGTATATACATCGGGGGCATCAGTAAAGGATGCAGGAACCAAAACCTTTGCCCTAATAAAAGTGGATTCAGTAGTAACTACGGCAGATGAACTGCTATATAAAATCAAATAAATTATGGAACGATTCCATATCTGTGCAAACTTTTTACTGTCGCTAAATCCGCTACACAAGTGTGGAAATATCCGCCACGCACTTTAAATAGCCCTAACAAAAATACCCCCTAAATTTGCAAATGTAGTATATACTCTACAGGTGTGAACGTTTTTTCACGCCCTGCAGAGTGTATTGAAATATAGTAAGTTGTGGCTATAACTGTCTTGTAGTCAGAATGTTATGGATATTATAACATTTAGGGTATGTTATATGTATTCCATAAAATTTAAGGTTGATTTTGAGAGCGGAAAACTTATCAAAAAGGGTGCTTGCACTCTAAAAAAACAAAAAGAGAGAACGCATTTATACAAAAGTTGGAGAAAAATATTAAACATATGAAGGATTTATTTGAATATATAAGACATTATAGTGATATGGAGGAAGATCAAAGGATTATCAGAAGTTTGATTAGAAAGATCTTAGTTTCGGTTGTATGGTGCGGTAAAAATGAAATAATTGGTGAAGTTGGACCCACTTATAAATCTATTCTGAAATCTCTAAGAGATATTGATATGAATTATGCCAACTCAGGTTACATGACTAAAGTTATAAAATTTAAGCTAATATCATTAGGTCATAACAATCACTATCGGACCCGTGCTAACAGAATGCTTTTATCTAAAAAAGAGCAAAAAGACTATGGTCAAGATGAAAATTATTTTATTGAAGAAATAGAGAAAGTTATCGGCAAGGGTAAATTCGTGAATCATGAGTGGATGTTTGATTTAATATGGTATAAAGAAGAACAAGATAGCATTAATGAAATAAGAAAAGCAGAACTAGGCAAGGAGTATAGATTAAAAAGATTGGTATTGGCTCTTGAATCAGAATGGGCAGGCAAAAGAAGTGCGGATAACAATGCGGTTAATAGTGATGATGTGTATGGAGCGGTAAAATATGATTTTCAAAAATTGGTTGTATCCAATGCGGAAAATAAAGTTATGATTTTTCAAGAGCACGGAGATAATTTGGATGAAATTACAAAATATTTTGAAGACCAGATTAATATGTTCCCAATGAAAAAAGACGACACAATCCTGTGTGTTGCATACAATAGTGATTATAGTGATTTCAGGTATAGGTTATTTATGAAGCATTAATCTTTCAAGTAATTAACATCAAACAATATTGAACCTTTTAACAATATGAATAAAAATATTTATTACGGCGAATATACTCTAAAGCATTGGATTGATTTAATCCTCAAAGGAGATATTGTTTTGCCCCCATATCAAAGAAGTTTTGTATGGAAGAAAGAACAGGTTGAAAAATTCCTAGGGAATTATAAAAAAGGCATTTTTGTTCCACCCGTGATTATTGGTGCGTTTAACGATGAGGGCTCAAATAAGAATTTAATAATAGATGGGCAACAAAGGTTAACTTCTATTTTATTGGGATACTTAGGATATTTTCCCAAACCAGAACAATTTCATCCGTCAGATGATCCGATATGTGCTCCCGATGTTGAAATTTTAGATGAAGAATCAGATGAGGAAGAAATAATTGAATGGACTTATAATATTATTACCAAGCGTGGAGAATACAAAACCAAACAAGCAATAATTGAAAATTTAGAAAGTAGCAAGTATATAGATATAACAAACAAACTTGACGAAGAATTTTTAAACGATACATATTTAGGCTTTTCTTATATTGTCCCAATAGAACCTGAAGAGATAGAGCAACAACGTTTTTACTCTAATGTGTTTCATGACATTAATTTGCAAGGAGTTGCACTTCAAGGTCAGGAGAGCAGACGCTCACTATACTATTTGAACAAAAATCTTATACTATTCTTCGAGCCAGTTGCAAAGGAAGAACTAAAAATGATACAAAACGGCAAGCGTAAAACTTATGATTATGTACGTGCGTTATCATTTTTAATGCAATATAGGAACGAGTTATCAGAAAGGTCTATAGCAAAAGGGTGTAGAAGTTTTGAAAAATTGGAGCTGTATTATGAGGATTTTATAAATTCTGTTGTGAATTCAAATGAAGAAAATGAGCATCCGAAATTTGGCAAATTTTCTACATTAATTGGAGAAGGAAATATCACAGCAAGGAATACATTGCTTGGAGAACAGGTTTTTGCATTACATTTTAATGAAAAAACATTCACTACTATTATTGATGCGGATGTTCATTTGTTTGGGTTAATATATGTTTCTATTTTTTTAGGAAAAATTATACCAGCAGATAAAATTGACCAATTAAATGCGGCATTAACATCTAAAGTTAATGAATTCCAAGACGATCCTAGTCACAAAAGGTCTCCTAATGCACTGAAGCATTTAAGAAATAGAATTAAGTCATCAATAGATATTTATAAAAAATACACAGATGAACACTAACGAACAAATATTGTTTATAAAGAGTCCTATTAGCAGTCTTCTGAATAAAATTGTTAATGCGATGCAAATTCTTGGAGACGGAATGGGTTTTTATGCTGCAAATGAATATTTGTTACAATCAATATTTTTGCAATTAACAGGTGCTCAAGAACAGAAAATGAAATGTGTTTGTTGGGTGTTAGCCACAAATAATTTAGAATATAGATACAAACGTTTTTACCAAAATTGGGATTTAAGTGAGTGTAGTACATTAAAAGACAAGACAAAGGTTTTTGATGATATATATAATGAAATTATTGATTATGAACCATCATACACTCCTTTTATAGACAACAACTCTCGAAAAGATTTTATAAATAAAACAATTGAAAAATTCAAAGGAATATTTGAAAACAGAAACATCGCCATTGTAAATAAGAAAAAGTATAAGGAAGCATTGCAATTTGCAGAGAATTTGACTCCAGAAAATCTGATGCCTCCATTGCAAAAAAACCAAAAATCAATTTTAATATTCAGCAAAGAGACGGACAATAGAATATCAGATCCGTTATTGAATACAAACACTCTATTGAAATCTTATGGTTATTTATATACACATAGAAACAGATGTGCTCACAACACTAAATCATATCAATTAAACCTGCCACATTTGGAGAATTTGAGAGATACAACATACCAAAGTTTTGACAATATATTTATTTTTTTTATAGTGCTTATACTCATTGATGAAATAACTATAATGTTTTTTGAAAAATACGAATCATTGCTTAAAAAATATTAACCAAACACAATAATTGATAACAAATAGTTATGGAAAATATTAAATCATTGAAATGTATAATCTGTGGTAATAAAGTGATAGTGCTATAAAAGACAACGTAATAACAAGGATAAAAATCAAAAATAACTTAAAATAATTTATATTTATGAAAAAACAAAAACTACTAACAAAAAAATTTACCCAATGGCTGTTGCTGGGAGCAATGCTGCTTGGGTGTAGTGCAAATGCGTGGGCGGATTATGGGATTTGGGAAGATGATGCCTATGACATTAAATTGAATGGCGCATGGATATTTAACAACGGTGCAAAGGGGTCAGACACCAATTGTAATGTTTATATTGCCAATGGTGCAAGCAGTATTAAGTGGACTGATTTATACGTAAATACATGGTGTGGAGACGGTTGGGAACATCGATATCTGTTTGTATATTATAGGGTAAGTTCTAATCATTCAGGTGTCTTTACTAAAGCTGTATATGATTCAGGCAGCGGTCATAAGAATGCAGATTATAAGTACGAGAAGTCAGGTTTAAATATAGATATATTGGCTTTGGCGTCGGAAAAAGGAATTGATGGAGATTTTTATTTTGATTATTATTTTGGTATAAATAATAATGATGCAGATCCATATAGATATGCACCTGGAGGCGGATCTCTCAGCGGATGCTATAGTATGGAGTTTAAAACTTCTTGTGAAGTTACAACTCCTTCAAAGGTGTTAGACGGTACTAACATAATGTTTTATGTAGAGGGTCAGTATAATGATGAGTCAGGCAAGTCCAGAGGTATTACAAATGGATCTAATGGTTGTATTGGTGACGGAGTTGCTGTAGTAAACAAAAAATATGCCATAAATGTTGCAAAAACAGCGATACCAGATAATGTTTATGTATCCAATAATTGCTCAGAATGGGGAGGTGATGGCTCTATTTCAAAGAGTAATATCAGTGCTGGCGGATATTATAAATATAATTATAGTAGTCGTACAGATCCAACAACACTTTCTGAGTTTAAACCATCTAAAAACTCTATGGCTGAAGGAGAGTCTATATCCATATCTTTAACAGGTTCTAAAAGCAACTCATCATACGGAGCACCATTATATGCAATCATATATGTAAAGAATTCAAGTGGTGAGTTTACTAGAAAAGAGTGTATAAATGTAAAGACATCTTCACATACAATATCAGACTTTGGTTCTGATTTAGCGGAAGGGACATATAAGGTACAGTCAGTTTTAGCAGATGGCAGAATTTATTATCTTGATAAATCATTTGATTTGGAGGTAACCGCTTCTTGCACCCCACCAACCGCAGGAACCATATCAGGCAGTCATGATATTTGTGGTAGCGGCACTCTAACTCTATCAGGTTATACAACTTCAGGTACAAGTCTGCAAAGGTGCAAAGATGGAACAGAAATAAGCGGTGCCACAAGTAGCACGTACACCGTAACTGAAAGTGGCACATACACAGTTAAGGTTTCACTTACCGCCACCCCGGCATGCTCTGCTACCACAGATGGTTTTGCAGTTACCGTAAGTCCCGCAACTGTGGAAGGAACAATAAGCGGAACAACATCATTCTGTGATGGTCAGTCAACCACATTGACACTTGGCGGATATACAGGAACATTGCAGTGGCAGAAATCAGCAACAGAGGCAGGAGAGTACACAGACATTGTTGGAGCAACAAATTCCACATATCAAGCCAGTGAGGCGGCGTGGTACAGAGTGAACGTTAAGAGCGGAGCTTGTGAAGCCCAAAATACCGCCTCTGTAAATGTAACAAAAAGCAATCTGCCTGCCACACCAGGCAGCATTAGTGGCAATACATCTCCTTGTAAGGGTGCGGCAGAGACATATTCAGTGGAATCGGTTCAATATGCAAATAGTTACATCTGGTCAGTACCTACAGGCTGGGCAATTACTGCCGGAGAGCAAACAAGCAGCATTACGGTTACGATAGGAGAAAATGCAGGTGTGGTTAAGGTAAAAGCACATAATAATTGCGGTGATTCAGCAGAGTCCTCTACAAGCAATATCACACCGCAGGGCGAATCGCTTACTGTAACCCCTGCATCTATTGATGCAAAAGCGTATGAGGCTACAACCATATCAGCGGTAAGTAGCAGGAATGTTACTTGGACAGTTGCAAGTGACGGGGCTGATGACATCTACCTGCTTAACGCCTCAGACAACTCAGTCTATAAGGCAGGCACAGCCACCAAGAGAGTAGTGGTTAAGGCTGCCGGAAGCGGCACTGTTACAGCCAAGATAGGCAATGACGGATGCTCACAGAGAGTGATACCGGTTACCATAACCACAGAGCAAGACGAGTGTGAATGATAACAAAATAGGTAAAAACAAAGAAACTTAAAATACAGAATATATGAAACACATATCCAATATAATAAAGAACGCTTTTGCCTGTGGTGTTAGACGCTACGGCAGGGCACTGTTACTTGTAACGGCACTTATGGCACTAAGTAATGTGGCGATGAGTGCCACATACTATCTACTTACATCAAGTGGAGAGAATGACCAGAACCAAGATAATTTCACTGTTACAAAGGCTACTGCAGAAGGAGTTAATGATATATATACATTTAATTTCACAGCAAAAAATCTAAATAACAACTATTACATTGTAAGCACCACCTCAAGTGTGTCTAATTATAAAGATCCAAACGGGGCAACCTTTACAGATAATACAGGGGGCTTAGTGTATAATTTTAGGAGAAGCGAACATGATTATAGTAGTAAATATTCTATTAATATTGATACAAAAGCAGAAAATACCGCTTTTGTTATGACATATAGTGAAAGTACTAATAAATATACCCTCTCCGCTGGCACCAGTGAATGTACTTACTATATTAAGTATCCCTTTAGTGGCGAATATGATGCTTGGACTTGGGATAATACACCACTTACATACGACCCTGTCACAGAATCATATTATATAGTACGTACATATAGTGGTATGAAAAGTTTTGATGTGAACACCAGGCCAAATGATCCTGGGCAAAATTACGGATCTATATATGTTGATGGTAATATAATTCATAACGGCGACCAAGTAATATTCAGATTTAAACCTGCAAGCGGAGATAACTGCCCAAAACAAAATGGTACTGCAACAATAGAGAGAGTACCTCTTGAGGGAAATACCAGAGTCTATTTCCACGATGAAGGCAAAGATAAACACACAACAGAGAATAAATACCCAAGTTTGGAGGGAAAGAAAGTTTATCTGAAATATAAAATAAATGGTGTATATACTACTAAAGAAACTACCGCAATGGATTATGGGTGGTATAAGGCTGATGAGGTTCCAATGGCATCAGATTATGTTATTTACACATACGGTGATGATGGCACAGAAGTAGAGAAAAATGTCACCAAAGACATAAATCCCAGATTCAGTCAGAATTTTGGAGTTTCTGTTGGTTTTTATGATATAGGTCAAAAAGATCTGTCAAAGTTAAAAGGAGATACATACTCTCCTGGTTCGTTGAAATTTTGGATAAAGAAAGGTGACGACGGCAGTTGGCAAGAATGCCCATTGGCAGGATTTTCAGAGGAGAGATTGGCGTATTATGGCGAAGCCAATGAATTGGCGGCTGGCACCTACTATTTCTACGTGCAGTGGAATGAGGATAAAAATTGTATTGTGGAGAACACACGTGGTGGTGCTGATATTTCCTCTGCAGACATAACCTCAAGTAGGGGCAATTCTATAACAGGTGGTGTCTTTACCTTAATTGCTAAGTCAAATGTAAAGCTCTATATGGATCCGTCACAATGTGGACCAACCTCAGGTTATAACGGCATGTTTATTGATGTAGATCAAATTACTCCTTTTAATACAAAACCCAAGGTGTATGTGGGTGCCGTACCTGTCAGAAATAGTAACAAGACAGTTACAGGATTCGCTTACATTCCTGTGCAAGGATGTAAAGCAGTAGGCGGTTTGTCAAAAATCACAGAAATGTATATGTATTACGCAAAAGACCGTAGAGCGGATAGTGAAGATGCCTCCATTCGTATCCCTGACGAGGGACAAGGTTCATACAATGCCGGCACATACACATTTGAAATTCCTGATAATGACTTCCTTAAAGGTTTTACAGAGGAGGGTCATACTATTCACATAAGATTTAAAGTACTGAACGACAATGGTATATGGTCAGAATTCAGTGACGATGTAGCCATTCCGTATATGTACTGTGAAAACAGTATTAAGGCATTTAACATAACTCCTGTAACGGGCAGGTTAGTTAAGGGTGAGTCAATGTCATTCAGCACTTCAATATTGGGTGGGGGCGTTGCCACATACAAGTGGTATGTAAAACAAGATGATGGTGAATATCAGGAACAATCAGGTGCTACTGAAAGTACATTTACATATACCGTTCCTGACACTTACAGTGCCACCAAGACCTACATAAAAGCGGTTGCAACAGGTGAGTTCTGCAGTGATGAGGCTGAGGCAGTAGCTGAAATGGGATTGTGTCCTACACCAACATTTACGGTGGATCCAGTGAGTGCCACAACTCCATGGGCAACAGTAACTCTTACATCACACCCTGTAAATGTGGCTAAGGTGGAGTGGAGCGTTGATAATCCGGACGGCATACTGAAAGACGCAAGCATAAACGGTGTAACGTTTAAAGGCGGTAAAGAGGGTACTTACCGTATTAATGCTGTGGCAACAGGCACAGAGTGCGGTTCTGTTACGGCGGAGACAAATGTTACCATTACCGTAAATCCGGAAACGCCTGATGATTGTAAGTAAATAATTGGACAAGAACAATAAAAAGACACGATATATGAAACATTTTAATTTAAACAATATATATAGCGGCTATGGCAGGACACTTGCCATGCTGCTAACGGTAACAGCAAGTTTTGCACTGAGTACCTCTGCGTGGGCATACACAGTTAAAGCGGGTACTTATTATTTTGACAATACCGCTACCAAATGGAGTGATGTGTATCTTGCAATAGGTAAGGGGTCTAGTCAATGGAGAAGTTCTTATAAAATGACAAAAGTAGATGGAACAGACATTTACTATTATGTTTTAGGATCCGATTGGACAGATGCTGATGGTTATTTCTTTTATGGAGGAACTGGATGGGAAGTAAGTGGAGAGTTAGGAAATTATTGGGAATGGTATGAAAATCATGACAAATCTACTCGTACTGCAAAACAAACAGGTGAGAGTAATAACAACAAATGCTATTTCTATCAATCGCAGGGAGAATATGACATAAATGGTTCATGGACCCCTATCCCAACGTCACTTGGGTATTCTAAAGTTATAACTTACGTTGGAAGTGAGTTTGTGTGGAACTGTTCTGAGAGCGGAGGAACTAAATTTGACGGAGGAAACATAGGTTTTATTACCGATGGAAAGATTCCTCTGGTTGGTGAGGTGCAATCTAACAATAGTACTGCTAAATCTGCTATACACGTTTATATGTGGTATAAAATTGATGATGAAAGCAGTCATACATTAAGCATGGCATCCTGTCAGGATATGTCTGATAATTGGGAGAAACACCAGTCGTCAAAATATGATATTACTGCCCCTACAGGCATTGGACATCACACACTGGCAGTGAGCTATTTTTCAGTAAATAATGTTTGGGATTCTAATGATAGCAAAAACTATGTTGCCAGTTTTACTATTCCCGGTTTCGTCGCCAATAATTTAAGTATCAGTGCCGGTGTGGGTCAGTCATCTGATGCACTGTATGAGTTTAATTCATACGGTTGGATAAATGCAACCGCCACAATAGGCGGAACAGACGCCTCTGCATTCTCATTTAGTAACGGAACAAGGGAAAAAACCATAGATATTAACTCAGATTACGGTTCGTCACATATAGTGTTCTCTCCTACGGAGAATCGTAGCTATAATGCAACACTTACTCTAAAAGGTACGGTGAACGATAAGGAATATACTAAAACAGTAACTCTTACCGGAACCGCTGACACCAAGAGTGTCTCTGTGCTTATTTCAAAGGATGCTTTGGTAAAGGAGAATTACGCTGTGGATTTGTTTGGTTACTTGCAAAGAAAAGGCTGTAACGGGTCTAACCTTAACACTATAAAGAGTTATGGTTTCTACTATTCCAAGGGTATGGAGTCCATCCCTACTACAGGAAGCACAAAGGCTGAGGCTGGAACAGATAATATAGCGCAGGGTTACAATTTCACCAAGGCGCTTCAGCTTACAGCGAGTGATAAGGGGTGTTACTCATATAAGGCATACGCCACTACGGGTACAGACAAGACCACACTCTCTGCTGAGACCGGCCACTTCTGCATTGATGAGTGCCCTTATCCGTTGGGAGATACCGTATATGTAACTCTTGATAATTCATTAGCCGAATCTGACAAGTGTGCCTTAAGTTTCAAGACATTTGAGGAGGCTATCAACACAGTTACGGGATTTGAGGGTTATTACAAATCAGGCAAGTTGCTTACCAATGTGGTGTTCCAAGTTGTAAACACTGGAGTTAACTATGTAGGTCCTTCTAATGCCACAATAACAGGAGGTACCGCCACTTGTGCCAAGACCATCCTGTTAAATGAATTTAATAATGTGACAAGTCCTGATAAGATGTTGGTGATAAGGGCTATGAATGCCTCAAGTATGCCTACGGTGCAGCACCTTACACTGCGTAAATCAAAGAACATATTGCTTAAGAACCTGAATCTTGAAGGGTCTTCCACTACGTGTACTGCTTCAGGATCTTCTGTATATGATAATGCTCTTGATATAGACAACGGTGACGGCAGTTGGGGTTTAAATGATAATACTAATTATTACGTTGATAACGCAAACATTTCATTGGTTCACTGTAACATAACATCCAAGGGCTTCACTTGTGTCCATATTTCAGGAATAAACGGCATTACGTTTGAGGATAACAACATTAACGCTACCCTTCCTGATGAGGCGTTGTCAGACGGCAACACAATTTGTTGGGGCGCTTCCCTTAAGTTCATTCACTCTAAGAATGTTAAACTGTTACGTAACAGTTTCCGTGGCTCACACGCCACACTTGCTTGGCTGCAAGGTTGCCAGAACACACTTCTTATGAACAATGTATTCTGGAATGAGAACACCACACATCCACAAGGTACTGCTTACTCTAATGTGGCGTTTGTACGTCTTGTGGCTCAGCGTGGTGAAGTAAGTGGCAGACCATCAGAGAAATCGGAGAAAATAGGTATCTATTATAACACTATGTACCTGAATGAGGGTACTCAGACAGATAAGATAGACTTCTTCCGTTTGGGTAGCAAACATAACAATGGCTCCTCAACCGCATTGGATGCGAATGTTGATATGTATGACGCTGGCACTATAGAGTTTAAGTATAATAACTGCTACTCTTATAGCATGGATGTTCCCGGACGTACTGCAGACAATGACGCATTCTTAACTAAGGGCATAAATGAGTTTGGCACTCATATCTCCAATAACAACTTCTGGAGCAAGTATGATGCCCAGCATACTGATCCTACAGGACAGAGTGTGTTTGCATTTGCCGCTTCAGATGATAAGTCCACCCATTTCATAAATGTGGAGGATGAGGTTTGCGCCACAGAGTCAAGTGACCCGGGTTCATTGGTTGTAAAGGGTGTAAGTCTTAACAGAGGTTCTAAAATTGAAACTGATATTTCCGGTCAAGGTGCTCAAAATATCTACGCTGACCGTCTGCACGGAAGCAATGGCGATGATGCCATAAGAAAGTCTGTAGCAGCAGGTGAGTGGACGTTAGGTGCTTACCAGCAGTCATTTGGTGACAGAGTGGAGACTATTATATGGAACGGCGCCATAGATAATGACTGGGACAACCGTGGTAATTGGATTAAGCCTAACGGTGACAGGGTTACTTGCGTTGATAACCTTGACATTAACCTTCAGGTTATAATACCAGCCAAGGATTCCAAGACATATCCTGTTCCAAGAGGCGGTATTAAAAATTATCCTGTTATACCATCTAACTTCTATGACCGTACCATCAAGACCGAGTCTAACGGCACGGAGCAGGTGGATGCAGGTGCTGGTTACACCACATCTACAGAGAAATACACCAGCAGGATTCTGTTAGAGTACGGTGCCGCCATAAAGGGTGTTGAAAACTTGGTTGAGACAGAGAAAGAGAACAAGGTACGTCGTTATGATGAGGTTACAAGCGCATTGGAGGCTGGGCGTAAGGAGTGGATTCTTGTAGGTCCTATGGTTAGACCGTTTACAAATGAAAATAAGAATGAGGTGCGTGATGTGGTTTCAGGTGACTACTACATTGAGGAACATCTGCCTCACGTCTATATGAATAAGATTTCAGCTGACGGCGGTGCACCTGCATGGACTACACCGTTCACAAGTCTGGAGGTTGCTGTTCCTGAGAACATGGCGTTTGCAATAAAGATTCCTGATCAGTACGGCTCTTTGAAACAGCCTTCTGCATCATATTACAGGTTCCGTGATCCAAGCAAGGTTAATGACGGGAGTGTTCCAAAAACCTTTAACTTTAACGGATGGTTTATGAATGAGGATCATTTGCCTCAGTTCAGTGGTCTTACAGGGGGAACAGGTGTAATGCTATGCAATAGTTATCCTGCAAACATTTCAGCAGAAAAAATCAGTAGTCAAGGAACGTTCCAAGTGTTTGATTATGTTAAAAAATCTTGGATTAATCCGGTGGAAATGGGTGCTGTAATAAAGAGTCAGCAAGGATTCTATTTCTGCCCTGGCACAGGTGTCACAAGTTTGATTGTTCCTGCCGATGCATTCACAGATGAAAGCACTAAATATAAATCAACAATAAGCGGAACACCTAAGTTAATCCTTCAATTGGATAACAGTAATGCAGAAGGTGGCAGCTATGCTATTGTTAAGTATGATGAGCTTAAATCAGATGAATTTAATTCAACATTTGATGCCGATGTTCTATTTAATGATATGCCTGAGTACATAGACGCTCCTAATGTATATGTTCTCCGCTACTTAAAGAAACTTTCTACTGTAGTGGTTCCAAGCATTGCAGAGTCTATACCTCTTGGCGTAAGGGTTCAGCAGGATATGACAGTCAAATTCTCTCGCTACAGTTCAGAGAACTTTGAAAAAGCAGTGTTGCTTGATATGGAGACAGGCAAGACATACGATTTGCTTGCAGGTGAGGTTTGTGAAGTCACACTTAAGAAGGGTGTATGTGAGGGTCGTTTCTTCTTGAACCTTTCAGTTGAGGAAGAGGATTTGCCAACCGACGTTGATGATTCTTCAGAAGAGACTGCGGGTTCTGAAATCAGCATCTTTGCTATGGAGGACGGCACCGTGGTTATAAGCGCTCCTGAGTCAGAGAATCTTAGAAAGGCTGAGGTTACTGATATGGGTGGCGTAACCAAGAGAATAGCACTTAAGGATGCCCACTATAACAGAATTAAGTTAGATGGTGCCCAGGGTGCATATATGATTAAGGCGTTAGGTGAGACACAGTCTAAGACTGCCAAGGTGATAGTGAGATAGTTGACAGTTGACAGTGGAAAGTGGACAGTGTTTCTGCCACTTCCCACGTCATTACCTAACGGTCTGTAAACAGTCTGAGTGAAACGAAGGATCTACTAATGATTATGAGATTCTTCGCTACGCTCAGAATGACGAAGGAGAATAGCTCAGAATGACTTCCACGTCATCCTGAGTGAAGCGAAGCGAAACGAAGGATCTCAGAATGACGAGAAGAATGGAATAATAAACAAATTATATAAAACAATGAAAAAATTATTATTTTTAGGAATAGTAGTGTTGATGGTAGAGAGTTTGGGGGCGGTAACGCTGCCAAGTACATCGTATAGTCCTTATAGTGCGTCCGCACCATCTGGCGAAAGTTTTACTACTGATGCCGGCACTATGGTGTCTGGTTCTTATTCAACGTTAGGTACAAGTGATTGTCCTAGCGGGACTACTGTTGATTGTGAATCTTGTTGCTATACGGCACTTGGAATAGCAGATTGCGAGGCAAAATGTACAACTCAAGAGTGTGTTGATCAGTGTTACATAGACCTTGGCTATAAAAAGTGTGTTGATGACTGTGAGGGTGGTGGTTCCCTTCCCCTTGACGGCGGTCTCAGCATACTGCTAATACTAAGCCTTGCAGGCGGAATGGAGAAGATGCTGCGAGGCAGAAGAAGAGTATAGGAGTTTAGGAGTTCAGGAGTAAAGGAGACATTAAACTCCATAACTCCTTAACTTTTAACTTAGCCACGAAGTGGCGTCCAAACTCCTAAACTTACAAACCATTGCACCCTCTCATTCTGGGCTTGCAGTGGTTTGGTGTGTTTATTACCTCTGATTACTTATACCCTATCTTACGTCTGGGGGTTGGTGAGGGTGCTTCTTTTTGGAGTTTTGCCAAAGATTGGTTTATAAGCTCCAATTGGACTCTGGTATCCTCGTTTATATAGTTATAGTCTGTAAATATGTCTTCTAAATTTTGCTTTAGGTCTTCAAACTCCGCTTTAGTCACATAGTTTCGGGACTGGGTGTAGATGTGACGCACTGCCACAAATGTGCGCATAATGGCAATGTTAACTCCTATGGCTGTCTTACTGTTAAGTATTCCTGAAAGCATTGCTACGCCTTGTTCTGTAAACGCGTAGGGAAGGTAACGCCTTCCTCCTTTGGTCTTTGAGGTTTCAAATTGAAACCTCAAAGACTCCCATTCTTCAAGATTGAGTTGAAACATAAAATCTGCAGGAAATCTGGAAATGTTCCTCTTTACAGAAAGGTTTAATGATTTAGTTTCTACGCCATAAAGTTCTGCCAACTCAAAATCAAGCATCACTTTCTGCCCTCGTATCTCATATATCTTGCTTTCTATGGATGCCAATGCCACCTCTGTTTTCTGTTCCATAATTTTATTTGATTTTATAATTTTTGTCTCTGCAAAGTTACAGCACAAAAATAACTTAATCAAGTGGTTATTAAAGATTTAACATTTTTTAAAATTAGCAAAAAAATAATTGTAACTGCCAGTTACAATTTTATAACTCACAGTTGCAATTTAGTGTAATTTTATGTTAATAAATGTTAAAATGCAGAGTGGTTTGGTGTGTTTATCGGTGGCATCGGGGTAAAAATTTTTAAAATTTTTTTGGTTTTTAAATTGTAATGCTGTACTTTTGTGGCGAATTTTAAAATTTACACCTTATTATATATGTCGCTAAAGAAAAACGTAGGAGAGAAGATAAGGGCAATTCGTGAGGCTAAACGGTTGTCACAGCAGGAGATGGCTCAGAATAGCGGGCTGGAGCCGGAGTTGGTGAGGCAGATAGAGGATAACACCAATATACCCGGTCTGTCGCCGCTTATTAAGATTGCAAGGGCGTTAGGTGTAAGGCTTGGAACGTTCCTTGATGATAGTGATGCTCTGGGTCCTGAGGTTTGCCGTGCAGGTGAGGCGGAGAAATCTCTTAGTACGTCCAACACTAAGAGCCGTTCTAACTCTCATCTTGATTTTGCAAGTCTTGCAAGCCATAAGGCAGGACGCTCTATGGAGCCTTTCCTTATAAATATAGAACCTGCCGATGAGAAGGGGCTTATTCTGTCATCGCATGAGGGTGAGGAGTTTATTTATGTAATGGATGGTGTGGTTAAAATTGTTTATGGCAAGGATGAGTACCTGCTAAGCAAGGGCGACAGTATCTACTACGATTCTATAGTGGAGCATCTGGTTTGTGCAGGAAACAATAAGAATGCTAAGATATTAGCGGTAGTGTATGCACCGCAATAATATAGGGACAAGGTACAAGGGACAAGGTACAAGGCCTTGACCCCTGACCCTTGACCCCTGACCCTAAATTATGGTTGCACTGAGTAAGAACACATTGGGTGATTGGTTGGAGTATTGGGCTGAGGTTACGCCTGACAGGGAGTATATTGTGTACTCTGACCGAGACTTGCGTTTTACATGGCGTGAGTTCAACACTCGTGTGGATAATTTGGCTAAGGGTATGCTTGCCATCGGGGTTAAGCGTGGAAGCCATGTGGGGCTGTGGGCTACCAATGTGCCTGATTGGCTCACTTTCCTCTATGCGTGTGCCAAGATAGGGGCTGTATGTGTTACGGTAAACACTAATTATAAGCAGAATGAGTTAGAGTATCTGTGTCAGAACTCCGATATGCACACTCTCTGCATTATAGACGGCACTTGGGATTGTGATTATGTGGATATGACCTACAAGATGCTGCCTGAGCTTAAGACTTGCCAGCGCGGGCACCTTGTAAGTGAGCGTTTCCCTAATATGAAAAACGTAATCTACATAGGGCAGGAGAAACATCGTGGCATGTATAACACTGCTGAGATTCTGCTGCTTGGTAATTCCATCTCCGATGCCAATCTAAAGCGTGCAAAGGCTGAGGTTACGTGTGACGATGTGGTTAATATGCAATATACATCGGGTACTACAGGATTCCCTAAGGGAGTTATGCTTACCCACTATAATATAGCCAACGATGGGTTCTTTACAGGTGAGAATATGAAGTTTACGCAAGATGACAAGCTTTGCGTGTGTGTTCCGCTGTTCCACTGTTTTGGCGTGGTGCTTGCCACTATGAACTGCCTTACACATGGTTGTACGCAGGTTATGGTTGAGAAATTTGACCCTCTTGTGGTGTTGGCATCGGTGCATAAGGAGCGTTGTACAGCACTGTATGGCGTGCCTACCATGTTTATAGCGGAGCTTAACCATCCTATGTTCTCTATGTTTGACCTTACTTGTCTGCGTACAGGCATTATGGCTGGCAGTCTTTGCCCTGTGGAGCTTATGCGTCAGGTATCTGACAAGATGCACCTAACCATCACAAGTGTGTATGGGCTTACGGAGACATCGCCGGGTATGACACAGACCACTGTAGATGATTCTTTTGAGAAGCGTTGCACCACTGTGGGGCGTAATTATCCGTATGTAGATGTTAAGGTTTTAGACCCTGAGACCGGCAATGAGTGCCATGTGGGCGTGCAAGGTGAGATGTGCTGTAAGGGCTTTAATGTTATGAAGGGTTATTATAAGAACCCCGATGCCACCTCTGAGGCTATAGATGCCAACGGCTACCTGCATTCAGGAGACTTGGGCGTTAAGGATGAGGAGGGCTATTACCGTATTACGGGGCGTATTAAGGATATGATTATACGTGGCGGTGAGAATATCTATCCGCGTGAGATAGAGGAGTTTCTGTATCACTTAGATGGTGTAAGCGATGTTCAGGTGGCTGCGGTTCCGTCTAAGAAATACGGTGAGGAGGTGGGTGCGTTTATAATTCTGAAAGAGGGGGTCAGTATGCTTCCTGATGATGTACAGGCGTTTTGTAAGGGTAAGATAGCCCGATACAAGATTCCTAAATATATATTCTTTGTAAAGGAGTTTCCGCTTACAGGCAGTGGCAAGATTCAGAAGTTCAAACTAAAGGACTTGGCACTGAAACTTTGTGAGGAGCAAGGGATAGAGATTATTTAGAGTGGACAGTGGAAAGTGGACAGTGGACAATTATTACACTGTCAACTGTCAATTGTCAACTAGTAATGGGAATGTTATAAATTATGAAATTAGTAATTGTAGAGTCTCCAGCCAAGGCAAAGACCATTGAGAAGTTTTTGGGTAGTGATTATCATGTGATGTCAAGTTTTGGTCATATACGTGACCTCAAGACTAAAGACATAAGTATAGATTTTTCTGACGGCGGATATAAACCTATTTATGAGGTGCCTGCTGATAAAAAGAAATTAGTGGCAACTCTGAAGAGTGAGGTTAAGAAGGCGGATAAGGTTTATCTTGCATCTGATGAGGACCGTGAGGGAGAGGCTATAGCATGGCATTTGGCAGAGGTGCTTGGTCTTGATAAAAAGACCACAAGCCGTATTGTTTTCCACGAGATTACAAAACAAGCCATTCTTGATGCCATTGAGGCTCCAAGAACCATAGACCTTAATTTGGTTGACGCTCAGCAAGCAAGACGTGTTCTGGACCGTATAGTGGGTTTTGAACTATCTCCTATTCTTTGGAAAAAAATTAAGCCGGCTCTTTCTGCAGGACGTGTTCAGTCTGTGGCTGTAAGGCTTATAGTTGACCGCGAGAGGGAAATCCGCAATGCTAAAATTGAGAACTATTACAGGGCTACCGCTCTATTTTCTACCACAGACGGCGATGTTATTAAGGCTGAACTTGATGCCAAGTTCAGCACTAAGGATGAAGCACTTAGATTTTTAGAAGATTGTAAAAGTGCCGGGTACAAGGTTACTGATGTGCAGAAAAAACCTGCACATCGTACACCTGCCGCTCCTTTCACCACATCTACACTGCAACAGGAGGCGTCACGCAAGTTAGGCTTTTCTGTTGCTCAGACGATGATGGTGGCGCAACACCTGTATGAGAGTGGAAAAATTACATATATGCGTACAGATTCTGTTAATCTGTCATCGCTGGCTATAAACACTGCCAAGGCAGAGATTATTGACACTTACGGTGCCGCTTATAGCAAGCCTCGCAACTACACTACCAAGGCTAAGGGGGCACAGGAGGCTCATGAGGCAATACGTCCTACTTATCTTAATGTACGTCAGATATCGGGTACAAGGCAGGAGATGGCTCTCTATGATCTTATCTACAAGCGTACCATTGCAAGCCAGATGGCTGATGCCGATATTGAGCGTACTGTGGTTACTATAACATCGGGTAATAAAGACTATAACTTTATAGCCACTGGTGAGACCATTAAGTTTGACGGTTTTCTGAAAGTTTATTTAGAGGGTAGCGATGATGACTCTCAAAACATTGATGCAGAGGTGCTTCCAATGGTTTCTAAGGAAGACATGCTCTCTGCCACTGAGATTGACTGTACGGAGCGTTTCACTATGCTTCCGCCACGATATACAGAGGCATCGTTAGTTAAAAAGATGGAGGAGCTGGGCATTGGCAGACCATCTACTTACGCCCCTACCATTTCCACTATTTTAGCGCGTGAGTATGTTATAAAGGGTGATAAGGAGGGTGCCAAACGCAGTTACGATGTACTTAGGCTAAAGGGTGGTAAGGTTACGGAAAGCGTTAAGACAGAGATGTTTGGGGCTGATAAGGGCAAGCTTCTGCCTACTGATACAGGTATGGTTGTAAATGATTTCTTGGCAGACGATTTTGCCTCTATTTTAGACTATAATTTTACCGCCGATGTGGAGCAGACTCTGGATAAGGTGGCTGAGGGCAAGGCCAAGTGGGAGAAAACAATTGATAACTTTTACAAGGATTTTCACAAGAATATAGAACATAGCCTTAAACAGAAGGCAGAGCATAAGGTGGGCGAGCGTGTGCTTGGCACTGACCCTAAGACGGGTAAGCCTGTTTCTGTTAAGATAGGGCGTTTTGGCGTGGTGGCTCAGATTGGTAGTGCCACTGATGCAGAGAAACCTCAGTTTGCAAGCCTTAAGAAGGGGCAATCCATAGAGAGTGTTACACTTGAGGAGGTTTTAGAACTGTTTAAACTGCCTCGCACATTGGGCGATTTTGAGGGCAAGCCTGTGGTGGCTTCTACTGGTAGGTTTGGTGCCTACGTAAGCCACGACGGTAAGTTCTGCTCTCTGCCTAAGGGTGCTGACCCTCTGAAAATTACGCTTGATGAGGCTGTAGCCCTTATCACAGAGAAGCGTAACGCCGATGCCAACAAGGTTTACCGCACATTTAAGGAAGACCCTGCCGTTCAGCTTCTTAACGGACGCTACGGCATATATCTGTGTAATGACGGCACTAACTACAAACTGCCTAAAGGCACAGACCCCGATAAACTTACCTACGATGATTGCCTGAAGATTATGGAATCAGAGGCATCCAAACCTGCCACCAAAAGCAGATTTGCACACCGCAGGAAGTGATAATTTTTAAATGGGTTTTGATAATTTGCAATCCGAAGATTGCAAATTTTTGTTATTTTTGTAATCTACATGTTGCAAATTTTTATTGTTTTTGTAATATGTATATTGCAAATTTTTATTATCTTTGCATTTGTAAACAAAATTATTGTAAATGGAAACTTTATTTGAAAAACATAACAGGTATTTAAAGGCTACTCCTATGTCTATAATGAGGTCATGTTCTGATAAAATTTTTTGGACAGAAAGATTAATCTCAATACAAGGAGCAAAGGGAGTTGGTAAATCCACTATGATAAGGCAATATATCATCAGGAATTATCCGTTGCATTCGCGAAAAGCCCTTTACTGCTCAATGGATTCTGTATATTTTAGCACTCACTCAATAGTGGATTTGGCGGAGCAGTTTTATTCACAGGGTGGAGAACATCTGTTTTTAGATGAAATCCATAAATATGAAGGATGGAGTAGGGAGATAAAGGAGATATATGATTTATATCCTACACTTAAGGTGGTGATTAGCGGGTCATCTCTTTTAAGTATTCTTAACGAAGATGCAGATTTGTCTCGCCGATGTGTAAAGCATACAATACAGGGGCTTTCTTTTCGTGAGTATTTGCATTTTACAAAGGGTATAGAGTTGCCTGTGTACTCTCTTGATGATATTGTTAACAAGGCATATCAAATAAGCGATGATATACACTCTAAATGTATGCCGTTGGAATCATTTAATAACTATTGTGAATATGGGTACTATCCGTTTTCTATCGAGGGATTAGAGACTTATTATACTAAAATAGAGCAGACGGTAACTCATATTATTGATGTTGAAATGACCCAATTGCGTAAGGTGGATATTTCAAATGTACGGAAAATAAAGGCGATAGTGGAGTTTCTGGCAAATCAGGTGCCATACCTGCTTGATACAAGCAAAATGTCAAGAATAATAGGGGTGTCAAGGAATACAATAGAACAGTATTTGACACACCTTTGTGATGCAAAAATAATTAACTTACTGCCATCGCAGACAAAGTCTCTTACAAAGATAGGAAAACCTGAAAAAATATATCTTGAAAACCCAAATATGATTTATGCCTTATCGGGTGCCAAACCACAAATAGGTACAATACGTGAGTGCTTTGTTGTTAATCAATTAAGTGCTAATCATAAAGTTGAATATGGTAAGGAGAACGGAGATTTTTTTATTGACAGCAAATATACTTTTGAGGTAGGGGGAAGAGATAAGGACTTTGGTCAAATAGCAGGTGTGCCGGATTCATATATAATAGCGGATAATATGGATGAGCCTTCAGGTAGAAGAATTCCGTTATGGATGTTAGGCTTTTTATATTAAGATAGGTTCTATCATTGATTTTTAGCGGATTGAAATAATTTTGCAACAAAAGTCCCGATATTGTGAAAATGTTAAAAAATTTTACAAACACCACTGTTTTTTAACATTTCAAATTCTTTTTTAACATTTGTTTTAATTATCTTTGCAGCCGAAAGGGAAAATTATGCCCTGTTTTCTTTAAATGTTAAAAAAATTAACACACAATATTATGAAAAAGAATTTACTACTTACTTTAACTTCTTTATTGGTTTTTAATACTGTGGCGTGGGGAGCAGACTGTATCCCATTAAACGATACCAACAGTTGGTCATTTAAGAAAAACACAAATAAGACATATACATTAGCTTATGCAATTAGTAGTGGTACTCTTACATTTGATATAGAACTACCAGGTTCCTGCACAGGAACTCTTACAATTACTGATAACAATGGTAAAAGTATATATTCTCAAAATTTATACAATCTAGCAGACAAACTTTCTAAAAAGACCGTACAACAGTCTGTTACAATAAACAATGTTACTAGTTCATTGGAGTTCAGTATAGGAAGTGGAACCTTGGAAAAAAAACTAAAGAATATAAAAGTTGTTCAATCTAAATATTTAAGGGTTGATAAAACATCTATTGATTTTGGCAGTCTATTATTAAACCAACAATCAGAGCAAACGGTTAAAGTATCATACTCTGCCATTAGTGGTACTGCAACATCTGACAACAGTTCCTTTATAGTTTCATCTGGTACTGTGGGTAATGCAGACTGTGGTAAATACGGAGACCAAAACATTACAATTACATTTAAGCCAACTACGATAGGAGATTTTGAGGGGACAGTTAATATAGGAGGAAACAATGTAATTGTTAAAGGTAAGTGTGTTCTTCCCGCCCCTACGCTATCAAATACTGCTAAAGGTTATACTACAGCAAGCCTTTCCTGGAACAGTGTAAGCGGAGCCACAGGTTACAGACTTTATAACAACGGCTCTCAGTTTGGTGAGGATATTGCACCTGCCCAAACATCTGTAGATTTAACAGAGTTGTCAATACACACACAATATAAGTTTACCATTACGGCATTATCTGGTAGTATGGAGTCTAACCCATCGAATGAGGTTATTGTTACCACCGATGACCTTGCCGCACCGCAGAACTTTAGAGCAGAAGAGGTGTCATACACATCAATTCCAACTTTATGGGATGCCGTAAAAGATGCCACAGGCTATAGAATACAAAATGAAACACTATACACCTACGAGGATGTAGATGCCGGCACCACAGCATATATGTTTGCCGCATTGACAGATAATACAACTTACACAATCAGTGTAACGCCTATCTACAATGGTGAGTTGTCAAACAACAAGGCATCACTTACCGTAACCACGCAAGAAATGCCTTACGTACCTGTAAGTTCCTGTGAGCAGTTCAGAGATGTTTCAGAAAAGAGTATGGAGGCATTCATAATAGGAAAAAGTACTGACTATAATTTTGGCAAGGCTGTATATAAGTCAAATGTAAGTTTTAAGGCAAAGGAAACAGGTCTTGCCACATTGCATAATACTCACCTATACGCAAAAGTGGGCGATGAATGGCAGAAAATATGGGACGAGGGAGAGGCTGGAATATCGTCATCATACAAAACATTCACCGTAGGGGTGCCTGATGGAGCAACAGCAATTCGTTTCTACAACAATACAGGCAGTTCTAATTGGAGAAGTTATTCAGAGGTGATTGTTAAAAGAAGAAATGAGCTGGAACCAGGTACAGGCCTTGTTCAATTTGGTAATGTTGTGTTAGGTTATACTGAAACCAGGAGTATAACTGTAAAATACTCAAATTTGGCAGATTTGACAGCGCTATTAGAGGGAAGCAGTGAGTTCAATTTGGAAATGCAGGAGACCAAGGCTTGTGAATACGGTTCTGTGGAGTGCAAGATTTCTTACAAACCTGTAACTCTTGATAAAATACATCAGGGTAGTGTAACGCTGCGTAACGGAATGTCAAAAAGTATAGCGTTAGAGGGTGGTGTGTCAAAATTACCTGCATCGCCGTTTGTTGCGGCAGCTACAGGAAAGAGTGTAATAATAGTAAGTTGGAGCAAGGTTGAAAATGCCACATCTTATATGTTGAATTGCCCTGAGGCTGGCATTGTGAATGTTGATATAAAAGATACGGGCGATGAGACTTACAGTTATAATGTAACAAACCTTGAAGAGAACAAGGAATATACATTTACATTAACTACAATGTACGGCGATATTGAAAATGAAAGCTTGACAAAAGCCGTGCGTACATACTCAACCGTAAAGGTTAATGCCGATGGTAAGGCATCTGAGTCAACATCGTGGACACTTGCGGGCGAGGAAGGGAAATGGAATAAAGATGAGGACTCTTTCCAATACGGCTCTCAGGTATCCATCACCCCAAAAAATAGCGAGGTTTGTTATGTGTATGAAAAGACTGTTATAGGGTCTGAGACAATAACTGCTAATCCTGCTGTGTTTACGATTAGTGAGCCTGTTACCGCTACTATCTACTATACAGACAAGGAGACAGATGCTCCAGCCAACTTTACCGCTACATCAAACAGTAAGAGTAGCATAGAGTTGAGTTGGGACGCAGTGGAGTGTGCTGATACATATAATGTGTATTATAAAGATGGTTCTGTTGCTAAATCGGGTCTTACTACAACGGCTTGTACCATTGAAGGTCTTGAAGAGGATACCGAATATACATTCCAGGTTACAGCGGTTAATGCAGGCAGGGAGTCGGAGAAATCTGCTGAGGCTTCCGCCACCACACAAAAAACACAAGGTGCCGCCAAGACCGGTGACGGACAGGTGTTCCAAACTATTGCAGAGGCTATAAACCATTCAATATCAGAGGGTAACATAGATATTACTCTGCTACAGGATAGGGATGATGAGGATATAGTATTGCCTGCCGGTGCAGACTTCACCATAAATGGTGATGGTCATAAGATTGGTAATGTTCAGGTTAACAGCGATGCCAAACTTACAGTAGGCAGCACACTTATAACAGGTGACCTTAACATAAAGACTGAGTACCGCAACTCTGGTGAGGTTGACCCGCAAAGTGATAACCTTCAGGTTTTGGGTTCTGTAAGTTTTGACAAGATTCTGGATCCAAGCGGAAAGGTGAATAACTCAATGTGGTATGCGGTATGTGTTCCGTTCCCTGTTGACATAAAGGATATTAAGGGTGTATATAGTGATGGTTCTGAAAAAGAACTTGTATATGGATATAACTACTTGATTGATGAATATGACGGAAACAAACGTGCCAAGAGCGGTAAGGGTTGGGTTGATATGCCGGCATCTGCGACTTTGATTCCCGGAAAAATGTATATTATAGTGGCTGATATCAATATTTGCAGATTTTATAAGAAAGATGGAACTCCTATTGTGTCTGATTTGACAACTATCCAATTACAAGAGTTTACTGCTTCAAAAATTGAGAATCAAGGTTGGAATGCAATAGGTAACAGTCAGATATTCCACGTTGGTATGAGTTCTGAAACTATGTTTGGCCAGACGTTGGTACAGGGAACCAAGGCATACGATTTGGTATCGCTTGAAGAAGAGAATTTTGTGGTTGCATCTCCTGTATTTATTCAGTACACAAACGGAGATAATAGTGTTAATTTGTTTAAGAAACAATCTGCAAGCCTGCGTTCTGTAGCGGCTGAGAATGATATGCTCAATCTGCGTATTGCAAAAGACGGGCAGGATAATGTAGCAGACCAAATGTTTATCAAGGCTTCTGAGTTAGCATCTGATGATTATGTTATAGGTAAGGATCTTGCCAAGATGGGTGATTTGACGGGTGTTAATATGGCTCGTATATGGATGAACGCAAAGAACACCAAACTATGTGTAATAGATGCCAAACTGTATAATGGTGCAACAGAAATTCCACTTGGCATTTTTGCTCCTAAGAACGGTAACTACAAACTATACTTGAACAGTGGTGTTTATGGTTTGACGCTTGAACTGTTGTATAATGGAGAAAAAATTCATAACTTTGCAGACGGAGAGTTTACAACTGCTTTGGCAAAGGGAACAAATAGTGGATATTCTCTCAGAGTATCTGCTGATGAGTATGCTCCTATAATAACAGATGCCGACGATGTTGACGGTATAAAGGCGTTCATAAGTGAAAACACGCTGTATATAAGTGGTTTGAACAGTGGTGCTGAATATACGGTTTATAACGTGAACAATAAAATTGCCACTGGCGTGGCAGATGGCGGAGTAGAGCAGATTGCACTTCCTCTGCAAGGTGTTTACTTTGTGGTAAGCGGTGAGACAACCATTAAATTATTGAATAACTAAAATCAATATAATGATGAAAGAATATATTAAACCGAAATTGATTGTTATCTCTTGTGAGGGGACAGAAATATGTCAGATAGCACCTGGTTCATTTAGACCAGAGCCAGTGTCAACCGCTATTTTCTAAAAATAATTGATTGTAGCAACCGCTTATTTTTACAATCATACTTTAATCTCCCATCCTTATTAAGGGGTGGGAGGTTTTGTTTTATCATAAAAAATTTATATTTTTGTAGGTAGATTTTTTTAATCATATATGAGGGCAAAACCATTCATAAAGTGGGCTGGAGGCAAGGGACAATTACTTGAACAACTTGATAAGAAACTACCAATTGATTTTGATAGTTTAGAAAACGTTACCTATATTGAGCCTTTTATTGGTGGTGGGGCAATGCTTTTTTATTTGTTACACAAATATCATAACATAAAAAGAACGGTGATATGTGACATTAATGATAGGTTAATTGCCTGTTATTCATT
>JAZLHT010000099.1:0-10075 GCA_045616965.1 Candidatus Enterocola sp. | reverse complement strand
AGTAAACTTGGTTCTGCTCTCGTTCCTAGTAACAGTCCCTTGTTCCTTGTCCCCATTATGTATAACAAATTTCGTGCCAAACTCAAAATAACAAAATAAAAGCCGACTTTTTGACAAATCGGCTTAAATCTTTTTCTTGTGTCAGATTATTCTGCTGCTGCGGCTGGCTCTGTAGCCATAATAGGAGATGATGGTGCAGGTGCACTCTCCTCAATCTTGTTTCTAAGAGAGTCTCCACTGTTGGCTCCTGCTTTTGGAATAAATGCAGAAGAGCATACGCTAAGCACTACAATTATTGCAACCAACGTCCATGTGGCTTTCTCAAGAAAATCTGTTGTTTTCTGAACGCCCATAACACTGTTGGATGCTGCAAACTGTGAGGCAAGACCTCCACCTTTAGAGTTTTGTACAACTACAATCAGAATAAGCAAAATTGCTATAATCACTGCCAAAATAACTAATACTTTAAACATAACGCTAATTATTTTCTGTTAATTTTTTTATATTTTCAATTCGGTCTGCAAAGTAACTACTTTTTTCTGGATATTTCAAATTTAATTTCTCAAAAATGCGTATTGCCTTTGAATATTGTTTCTGTTTTATGTAGATATTTGCCAAACTTTCTGTAAAAATACTGTCTGTAACATTGGTTTCATCATCTTTTACCGCAATATCATCTGATACCTCCACCTCTCCTACAGGTTTTATATGCGGGTCTATCTCAATAAATCTGTCTATCAGCTCCTGATGTTCCAATTTAGGCTCACTGAAATTGGTTGTGTTAAGTATATTCTCCAAAACACTTCTATCGGGTACAAGCAGCGCCACTCTTTTTAGTTCTGATTGGAAAAGAAGGTCATCAGTGGCTTTAAGATTCATAAGATAGAGTAGTGCGGCACTCTGAAAATAAGGATATTGTTTTGCAAGTTCCTTAATCTCAGGTAAAGTCTGCTTGTTAAGCAGTTCCGGATGCTCTATATATGTAATCAGTTCATCAGAGGTCATAATAAGTTAACAAATCAATTATTTCGTCATGTTGAGTGAAACGAAACATCTCATAATGTTTAGCAGATGCTTCACTACGTTCAGCATGACGGGATGGGGTATTACCAGTTTGCTACGGTGTCATTATAAATGTTCTCGCATATTTCTTTAAGTATCTCATCTATAAGCTCATCTTGGACATCGGTGAGCAGTCTGTTACTGTCAAAATTCCTGTACGCTGAATAACTGCGTTCAAAATCCTCCTCATGGTCTGTGTTATTTGTGTAGCGTACGTTTATTCTTATGGTAAGCCTTGTCTCAGATGCTAAAGAGTTCTCTGATGTAATGGCTTGAGGTGCCAAATCATATCCTGTAACCTCGCCCTCAAGTTCCAAATCGCCGTTCTGACGCAGTAGAATAAGCCTTGTCTGACGGGTGTATATATCCCTAATCTCCTCGTTAAGTTTAATGGTAAGAGGTGCATAAACCATTGCCGCGCGGTTTTGGAAATCCTGTATTGATATGGATTTCACCTTGTTGTAATCTATAACCGTTCCGTTAAACTTATAGGATATGGTGCAACCACTAAATAGCAGCGAGGAAATTAAGATAAGTGATATTATTATGTTTCTCATATACATTATTATTTTTGGGTCAGGGGTCAAGGGTCAAGGTAAAAGTAAAAGTAATTTGTTCCTTGACCCTTGTCCCTTGTTCCTTGACCCTTGTCCACTATTTAGTTAGTCCGTATTCAACCAGCCTTCTGTACAGTGTTCTCTCTGATATGCCAAGTTCTGCTGCGGCAAGTGAGCGTTTGCCCTTATACTTGTCAAGCACCTTTGTTATAAGCTCTTTCTCCATATCGCTTACAGAAACTGTGTCTTCTTCTTTATTTTTCTCTGTATCAACGGGTTGGCTTTGTATATTTTCTTGTTCCTCATTGTAAAGTTGAGCCTCTTTCCACTCAAACTGCTGAATGCCTTTTTGTTTTTTGGCATCACCCGATGTATGGATTCCGCTTGCTTTTAGCTCTGCAAAAGCCTTTTTAAGCTCGTCCATATCGTGTTTCATATCAAAAAGCACCTTGTACAGCAGTTCTCTCTCATTACTGAAATCTTCGGCAGGTCTGGCACCGTTTACAACTAAAGGAAGGCGGCTTTGAGACTCATCGGGTAGGTAGTGGGAGAGTGTTTCTGCTGAAATGTCAGGGTTTGTCTCCACTGCCGATATTTGTTCAGCCACATTTTTAAGCTGACGGATATTGCCTTGCCAATAATAAGATGTAAGCATATTCACCGCTGCCTGCTGTAATTTAATTACCGGGCGATGGTAAGCCTCTGCAAAATCGTTGGCAAATTTCTTAAACAGGGGCAGGATGTCATCTTTCCTATCACGTAGAGGCGGCAGATTTATTGGTATGGCATTAAGCCTGTAATATAAATCCTGACGGAACTTGCCGTTGCTTATAGCCTGCATCATATTTATGTTTGTGGCTGCAATGACACGTACATCAGTCTTCTTAACCTCCGATGAGCCTACTCTGTAGTACTCACCATATTGCAGAATCCTTAACAGACGTGCTTGGGTAGGGAGTGGCAACTCTCCAACCTCATCTAAGAAGATGGTGCCGCCGTCTGCAACCTCAAAATAACCTTTACGGTCTGTCAGAGCACCTGTAAATGAGCCTTTCTCATGTCCAAACAGTTCAGAGTCCATAGTTCCCTCAGGTATGGCTCCGCAGTTTACGGTTATTATCTTATTGTGTTTTCTGGGACTGAAATAGTGTATTATCTTAGGAATACTCTCCTTACCAACGCCACTTTCACCTGTAATAAGTACAGGCAGGTCTGTAGATGCAATCTGTACAGCCTTAGTTATGGCATGGTTAAGCTCGGCATCATTGCCAATAATGCCAAAACGGTTCTTTATATCCTGTAATTGTTCTAAACTAAGCATTTTTTCTGTTCTTTACTATATCAATAGCGGCATAAATAGCCTGACGGAATGAGTTTTCTGATGCAATGTTCTGTCCTGCAATATCGTATGCCGTACCATGGTCTGGCGATGTGCGTACTATGCTGAGACCTGCGGTAAAGTTAACTCCGTCATCCATACTAAGTAGTTTGAATGGTATAAGCCCTTGGTCATGGTACATGGCAAGTATGCCATCGTACTTTGTATATTCATTGTTGCCAAAGAATCCGTCTGATGGCAGAGGACCTATACATACAATACCTTCTTCTAACGCTTCTGCAATGGCTGGCTTTATAATCTCCTGCTCCTCATTGCCAATAACTCCATGGTCTCCGCTATGAGGGTTAAGCCCCAATACGGCAATACGTGGCTTGTTTATTGCAAAATCGTATGTAAGTGATTTGTTAAGTGCTTTTATTTTATTAAGTATCAGGTCTTTAGTAAGAACTTGTGAGACTTTTGACACAGGTATATGACCCGTTGCCACTGCAACTCTAAGACGTTCACTTACAAGCAGCATAAGTGCGTCTCCTTTAGCACCGAACAACTGCTCAAGGTATTCTGTATGTCCTGGAAATGTGAATTTATCTGACTGAATGTTCTTTTTGTTTATAGGTGCTGTTACAAGAGCATCTATAAGTCCGTTTTTAAGGTCGGCGGTTGCCTTCTCCAATGCTTGAAAAGCAGCCTCACCTGCACCATCGGTGCTTTGTGCCAAATCCACCTTAACCTCATCGCTATTACAGTTTATTATGTTTGCACGCTTGTCTGATGCCTCAGAAGCGTTGTTAATAAGGTTGAGGTTCATATTCAGTTCCAAAACTTTTCTGTGGTATGCAGCCACTTTAGGAGAGCCGTATACAATGGGAATACAGAAATCAAGTATTCTGTTATCTTCAAGTGTCTTTAAAATAACCTCATATCCTATACCGTTAATGTCTCCTTGGGTTATTCCTATTTTAATCTTGCTGTCCATTTTTATTGTCTGTATTGAATTTAATTGTATATAAAATTGATTCCAACTGTCTCATTACATTGCGTTTATACTGATTAGGAGCATATATGAAAGCCTCTGCCGTAACCACTCTGTCATTATCCTTGTCAAGACAGGTTACGCTTACAAACGGACCACCCATAATGTCTCCTATGACAGTCCACAATCCACGCACCTCTGCGGCATAGTCTCCGTTCTCTAACGCATTGTTATAGAATAGAGGTGGCTCAAACTTGTATTCAGTACCCATGTAAGAGTCTTCTGACGGGCCAGGTATGTTTATCATCATAACAGAGTCACGCTTATGCAGTATCATCTCTCTTGTAAATGCCTCTGCACAATTATATGGGTATGTGTAGATTACCAAATTTTGGCGTACATCATTGCTTGAGTTTGAAATCCACAGAAAATCATCAGCCTCCTTAAATCTGTTGAACCCTTTAGGCACCACCATAGTGAATCCGAATTTTTCCTTTACTCTCTCCATTGCCTTGGGTTCAGGGTAGTGGCTTTGGTATGAAATGGAGCGTCTGCGTTCAGATTTTACAAAGTAGTTTATTATATCTTTCTCATATTTCCCGATGGCGGCGGCAACGCTCTCTATATCAGGTCCGTTAATGGTCATTACGCTTTGGGTGGAAGCCCATTTGTTTTCCTCGTTAGATAGTTTTACATGTCTGTACAAATCGCCCACATTAACTATTATTATGTTACGTGCAGGTTTAAGAATATCAGAAAACGCACGATGTGGCGTTTTTGATATGTTAAAATATGGCTCAGACTGTGGCAAGCAAGGCACATCTTGATTAAGTATGCCAAACAGTGAGTCGCCTACAGCACTCTTTGCTATAGAGTCATCTATGACCACAAGAACCTCGTAAGCCCTGCCCGTAATATTAGGCTTGGTGCTTACACCACCGCACGATGACAAAAGCAGTGCAGAAAACAAAACAAGTGATGTTATTATGTTCTTCATATACATTATTATTTTTGGGTCAAGGGTCAGGGGTCAAGGGTTATTCCTTTTGTTAAGGCTTTGCCTTAACCATGTTACGTCGTCACTCGGCATAACCCAAGTAAACTTGGTTCTGCCCTCGTTCCTAGTAACAGTCCCTTGTCCCCGTGCTTTTAGCACTCAGCATTCCGCACGCCGCCTCTATATCTTGTCCACGAGAACGGCGAATAGTTGCTGTTATGTTATGTTTTTCTAATATTCGCACAAATTCATTCATAGTTTCCATCTTTGATGGCTGTAACTTTACATCGGGTATGGAATGGTAGGGTATAATGTTAACTCTACACAGAATTCCCTTAATAATCTTTGCTAAATGCTCTGCATCTGACGGTGAGTCATTAATGCCGTTAAACATTGTGTATTCAAACGATATACGCCTCTGACCACTCCAATCATACTGCTTTACAAGCGTCAGCACCTCATTTAGCGGATACGCCTTCTCAGCAGGCATATAGGCGGCTCTCATCTCAGAGTAGGGGAAATGCAGACTTATTGCAAGATTGCATTTACTCTCGTCCAAAAATCTTTTTAGTCCGGGCAAAATGCCTACAGTAGAGAGTGTCACCCTTTTAGGACTCCAAGCCATTCCGTAACTGCCGGTTACTATTTCAACAGACTTCAGAACCTCATTTATATTGTTAAGAGGCTCACCCATACCCATATAGACTATATTTGTAAGGGTGTCAAAACGCTTTGTTTCAAGTATTTGGTTAAGTATCTGACCCGATGTCAGATTTCCCTTAAAACCTTGCTTGCCTGTGGCACAGAACTCGCAACCCATCTGACAACCTATCTGAGACGATATACATAGCGTAGCCCTGTCATCCTCCGGTATATATACGCTCTCTACAAATTTATTCTCCTCAATCTCAAACAGATACTTAACTGTGCCGTCTTTGCTTCCACTCTCCTTTACAGGTTTGCTTCTGCCTACAACATACTCTTTAGACAAGGCTTCACGCCCCTTAAGAGATATGTTTGTCATCTCATCAATAGAGGTTACTCTTTTTACATAGAGCCAACCTGCAATTTGAGACGCTGTAAATTTAGGCAATCCCAAATTTGTAACCACCTCCTGCAATTCTGCAAGAGTCATTCCTAAAAGAGTCTTAGATGACATTCTGACAAATTCTGGCAATGTATTTGCCTATAATATCAAACTCAATATTCACAACTGTACCTTCCTTTATATTATGGAAGTTTGTATTGATGTATGTATAAGGTATAATGGAAACCATAAAAGTATCATCGGTAGGGTTGCAGACGGTAAGGCTGGTACCGTTTACCGTAACGGAACCCTTATCCACAGTAATATAGCCACGCTTCTGCATCTCCTTATCTGCCTTATACTTAAAAGTAAAGTACCAACTGCCCTGATTCTCTGTAACATTAGTGCATATTGCGGTCTCATCTACATGACCTTGCACTATATGACCGTCAAGCCTGCCGTTCATAACCATACTGCGTTCCACATTAACCTCAGTACCAACTTCCCATGTGCCTAAGTTAGAACGGTCAAGAGTCTCTTTCATCGCCGTAACGGTGTAGTTCTCACCCTCTATTTTAACTACAGTAAGGCATACGCCATCGTGAGCCACACTTTGGTCTATCTTTAGTTCGCTTGCAAATGGGCATGTAAGTGTAAAATGCACATTACCACTCTCTTTCTCTATTTTTACCACTTTAGCGGTGGTCTCTACAATTCCGCAAAACATAATAATTTAGGGTCAAGGTTAAAGGGTCAAGGTTAAAGGAATAAGTACTTGACCCTTGTTCCTTGTCCCTTGTCCCGAAATAATAATTTGAATATCTTTATGAAACGATGCCAATGAAGCATCGATGTATGGTTTCAAGTCATTGTAATAGTCATTCCTAAAATAGTAGTCAACACTGAACTGAGCCTTGCCGTCCTCGTAAAAATAGTATTTCTGCAGGCGGCGGTTCTGTGTTTCATTAACCATTATAAGCTCTACAATTTTTTCAAAATCACCATATTTAAATACGTTTTTCTCTATACTTTCCCATTGATTGTTAGAATTATAGGCGGCCTTATACAGGTCAAGACGGTCTTCCGTACGCTCGTAGGGCAGTTGCCTCATATCATATAGGCTGATGTTTGCATTGCCAAGCAGAGTATCCACAAAAACGGCTATTCTGCGTTCTGCAAAAGGGTCAAAAGCAAGTTCCAATTTTGCAATAGAATCTGTAAAATCAGAATCCACCATCTTGTAACCGGCAGGCACTCTGTATGCAATCAAAAGATTGTTATTGCCAATCTCATCTTCAAGCAAAGCCTGGTCATAATTAAGTTTCCTCTCCTTAATACACGATGCCATCATCATCGCCGCCAGAACCAATATGATACCACTTTTCAGATTCATACGCTAACACACATTATCTTGCAAAGATAGCAAATTTTTTTAATTTCTCAGCAGGAACTGCTTAAAGTCTGCAAACTCTTTGGTCATTGGGACGCTTTGTTTGGTGCCTTTCATAAATTCCTGTAGTTTCTGTGGTATCTCAACCTTGGTGTCAAGTATTGATTCCACTTTATCAAGGAATTTGGCAGGGTGTGCTGTCTCAAGGAATATACCTGTCTCACATGGTTTCAATCCGTCTTTCAGCGCTTGCCATCCGCATGCTCCATGAGGGTCAAGAATGTATCCGTTAGCCTTGTAGCAGTTACGTATGGCTGCGGCAATCTGCTCATCAGAGTAACGGCAACCCGATATCTCACTGCAAATAGCCTTGTGAGAGCCTTTGTAAAGGTCAAGCACACGTGCAAAATTGCTTGGGTCTCCTACATCCATAGCATTTGCTAAGGTCTGTACAGACGGACGTGGGGTATAGATGCCTGTATTAAGATACTGTAGGAATATATCGTTGCTGTTATTGGCAGCGATGAAACGTTTTACAGGAAGCCCCATCTTTTTACCGAACAGACCTGCCGTAATGTTTCCGAAATTGCCGCTTGGCACACATATAACAGAGTTATCTGCAAGTCCAAGCCTTTTTAGTTGGGCATAGCCGTAGAAATAGTAGAATGCCTGAGGCAGAAATCTTGCCACATTAATGGAGTTGGCTGAGGTTAGTTTCATATTGGCGTTCAGCTCTGCATCCATAAACGCACTCTTTACAAGGCGTTGGCAATCATCAAAATTACCGTCCACCTCAATGGCTGTAATGTTCTTGCCAAGGGTAGTGAATTGGCACTCCTGAATTTTGCTCACCTTGCCTTTAGGATATAGTACAAACACGCGTATTCCGTCCACACCTAAAAAACCGTTTGCAACGGCACTGCCTGTATCGCCGCTTGTTGCCACAAGTACATTTACAAGACCGCCTTTATTCTCTTTTTTTATGAAATATCCAAGCAGTCGTGACATAAAGCGTGCCCCTACATCCTTAAATGCAAGCGTAGGTCCATGGAAAAGTTCAAGAGAGTAAATGTTGTCCTCCACTTTTACAAGCGGTACATCAAACGATAGGGTGTCATACACTATATTTTTTAGCCCCGATGCCTCCACATCCTCGCCAAAGAAAGCACACGCTACTGTAAAGGCAATCTCTTGGAATGTCATTTTATCTATGTTATCATAGAAACTCTGTGGAAGTGTAACTATCTCATCGGGCATAAAAAGCCCCTTGTCACTTGCAAGTCCTTTTACTACAGCCTCCTCAAGTGAGACTCCCGATACCTTTTTGTTTGTACTATAATATTTCATAATTTTAGGGTCAGGGGTCAAGGAACAAGGGTAAAGGTTAAGGTTGAATACCTTGTCCCTTGATCCTTGTCCCTTGTTCCTTATTTAGTAATATATTAATGAATTCTTCTCCTTTTATTAGTCCGTAGGCTCCTTTTAGAGCCTCTTTTTCACTGTAAAACTTAGTGTCATCAGGTGTCATGCCAGGTCTGTAGATGATGAACGGAACAGGCTTGCTTGTATGCGTTCTGATGGCACATGGCGTAGGGTGGTCAGGCAGAATCGCTATGGTAACAGGCTCTTCCCAACCCTTAACCTCATTATATATTGGTCCTACTATACGGCCGTCAAGGTATTCAACAGTCTTAACCTTTAGGTCTATGTTTCCCTCATGTCCTGCCTCATCGCTGGCTTCAACATGCAGAAATACAAAGTCATCAGTTTTAAGAGCCTCTATGGCTGCTTTTGCCTTGCCCTCATAATTGGTGTCATAAAGACCTGTAGCACCCTCTACATCTATGCTCTTTAACCCTGCATATATGCCTATGCCTTTAATCAAATCCACTGCGGAAATTACAGAGCCGCTTTTGATACCGTATTTCTGAGCCAATGTAGGCATACTTGGTTTGTACCCTGGAGACCATACCCAAATGCTGTTAGCAGGGTCTTTACCCTCCGCTATACGCTTCTTGTTAATAGGGTGGTCTTTCAGCAGTTCCATTGATTTAAGGGTAAGTGCATTCAACCTATCTGCCGTGTCCTGTGCTTCAGGACAATTTGCCTTTATCATTACACTCCTATACGGAATGCCTGGCACATCATGTGGCGGTGTACAGGTTATGCGTTTATCTCCACCTTTCATTTTCAGCAGATGTTTGAACGTTATGCCACTATGGAATGAGAAAATATCACCTCCAAGTTTCTCTTGCAGAAATTCTATAAGTATTTTGGCCTCCTCTGTAGAAATATATCCGGCAGAATGGTTCTTTATTTTATCACCATCGATGCAAATAAGGTTACACCTCATAGCCATCTCATCAGGCTTTATATCCACGCCCATACTTGCGGCTTCAAGTGAGCCTCTCCCCTCAAAACATTTGGCTACACTGTAGCCCAAAACCTCCATATTGGCAATCTCGCTGCCTGGCTTGAATCCGTCAGGTACGGTTGCAAAGGTTCCGCATCTACCGTTCTTTGCCAGCAAATCCATATATGGGGTGTCAGCAGCCTCAATAACAGTCTTTCCATCGAGCCTTTCTATAGGCTCATCCGCCATTCCATCGCCTAAAATTATTATATGTTTCATTATTACTCTAATTCTATTATGTCTTCTATAATATGTTATATCGCCCTCTGTCGCTATCCCCCGTATATTAGTAGATCCTCCGTTCCGGTACGCTTCCC
>JAZLHT010000098.1:0-10755 GCA_045616965.1 Candidatus Enterocola sp. | reverse complement strand
TATATATAATGAGGGTTCCTGTTCCAGTCGTAACCGTTGCCGTTATCGTGCTCTCCGGATTGCCCGAGCATACAAACGCAGGGGCGGCCTTCAACGTGAACGAGTTAACGTCAGTTAAGTTGTATGTAACGCTTTGCGTAGATTCACAAGAGGTTTTTGCAGGGTCTGTTGCAACAAGTTTAATAGTACCCTGACCTCTGGTTGCGGTGTCAATTGTATATGTATCGCCTGTTGGAGAGGTAGCAGAACCGTCCTGCCACTCTATCACGGCTGTAGCAGGTGTTTTCCCCGAAACCTTATAACTTAAATCCGCTCCCTCATAAACACATGTGGTTATATCTAAAGGAGATACATTGAACTTTATGGCATCCTTCACCTTAACAGTAACCTTAACACGCTCACTCTCACAATACTCTGTTTTATCGTCATTAGGCTTCGTGTTAGTTACATAGTAGGCAGTACCTGAGGGATTTATTTTAGTATCATCAACCACAATCTTTGTGTCTGTTATGACATCAGCCCCGGTTGCAGTCTTGTACCAAGTCAGTTTTTCTTTGTTTTTGTCCACCAAAGTAGTTAAATCTATGGTACCACCTGCAGCCAACGGACACTCATTGTACTCATGAACCACAGGGGCAGGAGACGGTTCGCAATCACACTTCATTAAGATACGTAATGGTTCAGATACAGCAGTAAGATCCGCACACCCTAACTTGACCGAAGGATCTTTCTCTTTTGCAATTCCGTTTTTTATAGCCTGAGCGGAGCCACCCACCCAGATTCTGTAATATACGCCATCCTTATGCGTCTTTTTATCAAGCGGCACTGTTTTTTTCTCCGCTTTATCAGCCGTACCAATATCAGTCCAGTTTTTCCCATCTGTTGATTGTTGGAAAAGATAATACGGTGTTTTAAAATATTCAGACAAATCCACTGCTGTGGAGCCGTTTAATTCCATAGATGTCAGGGAGCAGTCAGTAATAACAATATCTTTAGACTTTTCTCCTCCTGCAATAATATCTATAGCCGGAGCACAAGCGGTAAACAGCACATCATCCAAGCCCACATCATTACCAGCATAACCTTTTTCATCTATACAATGATTCCCTTCATGACACCAATCTCTTGCAACATCCTCCTTATCCACATTGTTTACCAACTTAAACGAGATATCGGTATAATCAAGACTATTGAATGAACCATTAAATTGGGTCCAAGGGGTGGCTGTCGGCAAGTATCCGGTGGTAATGGAGAGCAAAGTCTTTTCCTGTCCACTTGCATTTTTACCTGTAACATCCAGTTTTACATTAATAGGAGCTCTCTCATCTCCAGGATTAGTACATAGATTGGCTATCCAAGCAGAAAAATTATACAAAGTATTCTCACAGAATGTATCTTCACTACTATGGTAAATAAAAATATTACTTTTAGGGAATCCACAATTCACAAGAAAAAATCCATCTCTATCACCATTACCCGTATGTCCCTTGACTATAGGTTCATTGCTCCAATAACCGCCTACTTTGGCATTATTAACAACGGCACAATCTCCATCGTCAAGATTACTATCGGTACCTGGATATTTGTATTCAGTTGTCACCTTTCCATTAAAATAATTTTTAAAATCATCCCTAAGTCCACTATTAAAAGGTTGTGCACTGTTTTTCAGCGTAAAGTCCTCTTTTAAGACATTCAACTGACCACCGCCTGCAGAGCAGCAGATAATGGATGATATAGGACCTGCAATTACAGATTTTCCACCATCATATTCCACCTTAATGTAAACTTTATCTTCCGTAATGACCTTAGAGACAGAAGTACCTGTGCCACTCATTGGTTTCCAATTATTACCATCCTCAGAATAAGACCATTTGCATGATGTGACCTTGCTCATAGACTTCAACGTAAAGGTATTCTCCTCTCCCTTACAGCAGTTTGTACCATTCTCAATTATAATTCTGTCATCAAAACAACCCTTTATCTTAATGGACTTAAACAGAAAGACAGCGGGACCGTTAGGATCCAAGCTGGTTACAGTATATTCAACATTGCCACTGGTTGCAGTATCCTTTACTTTGAATGCAAAAGTATACGGATAATCAGCAGATTTCATCCTTATGGAGCCGTCTTCATTAAAATACCAATATGGATTGGCTTGATCCATTTGACCACACGCACTTCTACAATCCAAATTGTATTGTGAGACATGAGACTTTGGATTATTACCCTGTGAAACAAACTTGACATCCGCCTGACACCAATAATAATCACCGCTAATCAATGCGTTCAAATTTGACAAAGAATAAGAGAATAATTTACTATTACTGTTCACACACACATGAAGACCATCTTTGTCTATGTAATATTCTCCGGGCTTCAATGTAGAAGGATTTGGATTAAATGTGGCATCCAAAGACAAACGGCCTGAAATAGGGTCGTCAAAAATAACATCGTCTAAGCTATACACAGACTTAGAGATACCCGGCTTGGGTTTAAAATCAGTCCCGCAGAACAAAGGACCATCTTTTTTATCCCCACAGCACACTTCATGACTCGGTTCGGCAAACGAACCTAAGGCAAAAAACGCAAACGTCAGCGTAAGAAAGGAAATTTTTTTTATCATAGCATTAAAAAAGGTTTACACATTGTTATAAAACAAGGAACAAATTTACTCAAAAAAAATTAGAAAAACAACGGACACAAACAAAGAAAGTAGTGCAAAATATAGTGGCAATACGTGTTAAGGCATATTACAAAGTGTTTTTTGATTAAAAAAAAGTAGTGGCTTTTATAACTTAAAGATACAATTCCTGATTTTTTTCCAAAAAAAAACGCACTACCTACACTACTACCTTTTTTACTGGCAAAAAACAGCAATAAAGCAATCTACGTGGCACTAACACCGTTTACCGTACTACTATTGTGCATTTAGGACTTAAATTATAGGAACAAAATAAAAAAATACGTATTAAATTTGCAATGTCAAATTCAAAATCAAAACAGATATGAAAAAGTTGTTTATTGTATTATGCGTAGCAGTACTACCTTTTATTACGTACGCGGAAAATGAAGAAATCCAGTCAAGTGCAAATTCAAAATTTGTAGTATTGGCTCCAAGCAGTGATTTAACAAAAGTTGAAGTGTATTCATCAACGGGAGAATTGGTCTATAGCTCTGACCAGTCATTGGTTTCAGCTGTATTGGATGTGGAGAATTGGAACAAGGGTCGCTACACAGCAATTCTTCATCATGATCAAGATTTGGAATTAACATATTTCACAGTTTTTTGAAAGTTTTTAGTTTTCATCAGTATTTTTAAGGGGGAAAGAGGTTATCAAAGCGTTGATAGCCTCTTTCTTTTTCACTACTTTTTTAATATTAAAAAAATGCGTTCAAAAGACACCACAATACAATATAAACCATATTTACAATTCAAAAGGCACTACTTTTTTGAGTTAGATCTTTTTTTTTTACCATTTTTTGAATAACTTTGCAGTACACTTTTGGTGTGATAACACATCACTTGTGTACCTTTAGTGTTTTTAACCTTTTTATTATTATTATTTATTAACTTTTAAATTTTTATTATTATGAGAAAGTTTACATTTCTTGTTTTAGGTTTAGTTGCGGCACTAAGTGCTTCAGCTATTGAGAATGTTTACCTAATTGGTGATGCAACACCTGCTGGTTGGAGTGCTGACGCCGCTGTTCCAATGGAAGCACAGGGTAACGATGTATTTACCTACACTGGTGATTTCACCAGCGGTGAGTTCAAGTTCACTTGCGTACAAGGTGAATATTTCCCACGTATAGTTGCCGCAAAATCAGGCGTAATTGTAGAGCCAGGCAACACATACGAAGTTCTTTATGGTGAGACAGATATTGATGAGGAACATCCAGATGCTCCGGAAGATCACAAGTTCTACATTGCAAAAGGAAATTACACCTTGACCCTCACAATGAATGGCACAGAAGGTACCCTTGCAATAGAAGGAACAGCAGACCCGGAAAGACCGGAAGGTGCTCCTTTTATCATCGGTAGTTTCACTGGCTGGACAGAACCTGGTGACGAAATGACAGATGAGGGTGACGGTATTTATAGTTATTTCGGGACATTTAAGGCAGCTGACGACTTCAAATTCCGTTGGTCTTTGGGTTGGTGGCCTGCTATAGTTGCTGCAGATAAGACAGCCGTGAGTGTGGGAGAAGCCACTAAAGCGGTTTACATTCCAACATCATTTGAAGCACATGACTACAAATTCATATTTGAGGAGGCTGGTGAACATATCATCTATCTTGATACAAACAAGATGATTGTTTATATTGATGAGGAACCTACTGCAGATAATGCACCTGCAGAGGAGCAAGGCTTTAAGAACCGTGTAACTCTTACAAATGATGGTTATGTTATTGAGACAGAAGCAGATTATCGCAACCTTAACGGTGTGAAAATTGGCGACAAATAATAAAACAGACGTTTAACTAAAAAAAACCGGCAGGCAACTGCCTGCTGGTTTTTATTCTAAAAATCAAATTATTATGAAAAAGGCACTATTATTTATTTTAAGTATTGTTTTTTGCCAATGCATTTGTGCGGCTATGTATATGACTGGTTCCGCCACTGGTAGCACCTCTATAGACAAAGCCATTCAAATGACCGCCGACGGTTGTACCTACACTTGGTTCGGCACGTTAAAAAAAGGCACACTGAATTTTATTTCGGAGAAAAGCGAAAGTGCCTCCTATTATGTGGCTACAGAAGCCTCTAAAAAAGTGGAACTAAACAAGCGTATGCCGGTAAAGTATTCTTCTACCGCTTCCGCTAACGTATTCTCATTTGATGCAGGTGAATACACTCTTGTGCTTGATGTAACCAACAACACCCTTCTTGTTACAGGCACACTAGGACAAGGTGGCGACGACCCTGCCGGCACCTCTTTATATTTAATAGGACCTGCAACAAGTGTGGGATGGAACGGTGACCAAGCCATCCAGATGGAAATCAATGAAAATAACTATACTTATACCGGCTCTTTTAAAAATGGCGAATTAAAATTCCTGACAAAACGTGGAAGTTGGGATAAATGTTATGTAGCAACTAGTGAAAATCAACAAGTTGAATTAAACAAAACATACAACTTAGCTTATAGAAATGGTGAATCCGCTCCTGATTATAAATTTTTAATGCCAGCAGGCAATTACACCATAACTGTAACATTAGATGAGGCAAAACATACAGGCACAATGAAAGTGACGAATGGTGGTGGTAAAGAAGAAGATGAAGACTTGTATATTGTAGGATTATTCAGTGATTGGAAACATGTGAAAATGACTTCACTTGGAGATAAAAAATATACATACACTGGAAACTTTAACGCAAATGATGATTTCAAGTTCTGCAAGACTGAGGACTGGTGGCCTGGATTGGTAGCCGATGCATCGGGCAATATTGAAATGAAAGATGGTCAGACCTATAAGATGAAATATTACGAAACAGAGCCTGCCGGCACAGCAGATAACAAGTGGTATTTCTCTACATCAGGACAAAAGACAGTATATGTTGATCTTAACAAACTGGAAGTTGGCACATCTCTGCCTACATCAGACAGCAAGCCTGAAAGTGAATTTGTAATATCAGGTTCTAAAAATAAGATATGCATATCAAATCTACCAAACAAACAGGCTTACGTATTGATGAACGCCATTAAAGTTATAAACGAAGGCGTTTTAGAAGCAGGAGATTCCACAATAGACGTTCCGATGTCTGGTTTATATATGATTACCATTGGTGGAAAGTCTTATAAATTGATTGTAAAATAATTACAGAAGCGGAAAATCCAAAGCAACATTTTATAGTGCATATAAGAAAACACATATTACTTATTCCTCTCTTGCTATTGTCATTGCCAATAGCAAGTCAGGATTATGCCGTATTGTTGGACACGCTTGATTATGTTGTAAACAACAAACAAACCTATTTTTTTCAGAAAGACAATCACCTTAATTATCTGAAGGCTCAGTATAAATCAGCCCGCGATAAGGAGAATAAGTTTAACGCACTGCAATCCATCATTGAAGAGTATAAAACCTATAATTTGGATTCAATGCTTGCATACGCTAAAAAATGTAAGAGTTTAGCGGAAGAACTTGAACCTGATAGGTTCAGACAGTTAGCTAACGTGTATTATGCTGAGGGTTTGTGTTCGGCTGGTATGTTTAAAGAATCATTTGAGTTTTTAAGATACACATCATCAGCTGATGTTGACAGTACGGTGCGTCCCCAGTACTTCCATGTTATGCACACACTATATGACGTAATGTGTGACAACACTACGGATAAGGATTACAAAAACTATTATAGAAGTATGTCCAGTCGGTATGCTGACTCCATATTGTCTGTATATGACACATTATCGTTTGTATATCTGATAGTGAAATCAGACATACATTTTAAGAACAATGAGTGTGATAAAGCATTGAAATGTTTGCAAAAAATAGACATAAACACCCTATCTCAACGCAACAAAGCAATATATTCGTATTGTAGGGCTAATGTCTGTCGTTGTACGGGCGACTCTATCAATGAGATTTACTGGTTATCAAAAACCTCACTGTACGAGATTCCTCTTGCTGTAAGAGAATACAGTGCTTTGCAAGAATTAGCGATATTGCTCTATAAGAAGAATGATATTGAGAGATCCTATAATTATTTGTCATGTGCTATTGACGATATAAACAAGACTCATTTCAGAATGAGGGAAAAAGGGGTGTCATACGCATTCCCTATAGTCCAAGAGGCGTATTCAAAACAAGTGCACAAAAGAAATGTACAGCTTATAGTCACCATACTTATGATTGGAATCGTTCTGTTTTTTATGATAGTTCTAATTATTCAGTTATGGCAGCAACTAAAAAGCAATAAGGAACTGAAAACACAAACAGAAAAATACGCTCAGGAACTAATTAAGACAAACAATAACCTTAAGGAAATCAATGAGCGATACACATTGTTGAATAACGAACTTGAATTCAACGTTATGGTGAAGATGAAATATCTGACACAATATATGTCTCTGTCATCTACCTATGTGGAGCAAATATGTACCATTAAAAATAAGATTCAGTCTGTGGCAAGAGCAAATCCTGAACAAAAGGCATTACTTAACAAATTAGTGGAGGATTTGCATATAGAAACTGTCACAGATGATTTTTACGAAAATTTTGACAACATATTCCTTAGCCTATTCCCCAATTTCGTAGCACAATTCAACGATTTATTAGAGGAGGACAAAAGGGTTGTACCACCAGATGAGCCTAACCGTCTTAATACACCGTTGAGAATATTTGCACTGATAAGATTGGGAATGACCGATAGTGTTCAAATTTCAATATTTTTGAAATATTCACTATCCACTATTTATAATTACAGAGTGAGATACAGAAATTATGCTATAAAAGACAGGGAGCATTTTGAGGATGAGGTTATGAAAATTAAATAAGACACATCAAAAAATGTCATAATTTTACAAAAAATATTAATTTAAAACAAAAGCTATGTTTAAGCACAAAAAAAATGTACTGATTTTTAGTGCTGTGATGCTATCGACATCCGGCTATGCTGATTTTTCCGGTAGCATCGTAGATCAGTCAGGGGAACCTATGATTGGTGTGAACGTTGTTCTAAAAGATACGGGCACTGGCACTATTACAGATTTTGACGGAAACTTCAACATTGAGTCAAAATCCGAGAGTTCAACGTTGAAAGTAACTTACCTCGGCTACAAAGATACCGAAGTTAAAGTGAGTAAAGACAAGCCTGTTACCATTAAAATGGAGGAAGAAACCAAACAACTGGAAGAGTTTGTTGCGATAGGATATGGTGTTCAGAAAAAGAGTGATCTTACTGGTGCCATATCACAAGTATCCTCTGATGAATTGAGCAAGCACCAAGCCACTAACGTGGGTGAGGCTCTTTCGGGTCGTGCCCCTGGTCTTCAGGTTATATCAAGTGGTGCTCCAGGTAGCAATGTAAATCTCCAAATTCGTGGTCTGGGATCAATTAACGGAAGTTCACCTTTGCTTGTAATAGACGGTATTCCTACTGATGTACCACTAAATATGATAAATATGGATGACGTGGAGACCGTAGATGTATTAAAAGATGCTTCTGCAACGGCAATATACGGTTCACGCGGTGCATACGGTGTTGTAATTATCACCACTAAAAAAGGTAGTAAGGACAACAATAACCACATAACTCTAAAAGCCTCGTACGGTATTGAACAGATAGCACGCACATTGCCTCTTTTGAATGCCTCACAGTTTGCCTCTATGCACAATGAAATGATAAAGGCCGGCGGTGAGCGTCAAAATCCTGAATTTGAAGATCCAACCACTTTAACTACCAATACAGATTGGATGAAAGAGATGACACGGTTAGGTCAAATTCAGAATTACGGTGTAAATTTTTCTGGTGGAACAGATAAGGTAAGTTATTATATTTCAGGTTCTTATCTAAAACAAGACGGTGTCATAAAAACAACCGCATACCAGCGTTTCACATTTCAGTCCAATGTAGATGCTCAAGTCTATAAATGGTTGAAGGTTGGAACAAACCTTACTTTTGATTATGATAAGAAAAATGAAGGCGCATATAACATAAATCAAGCACTTCTTGCTTTACCTACACAAAAAATGCGTCATGAAGACGGTACATGGGCAGGTCCGAACGGACTTCCAATGTATGTTGGAGATCAGCCTAACCCTGTAGGTAAAATGTATGAAAATACAAAGTCCACTGACGGTTATAATTTCTTAGGCAATGCATTTATTGAAATAATTCCTTGGGAACCTCTTTCGTTCAAATCAACGTTAGGTGTGCAGGCTCTTTTTTGGGATGAAAATAGTTGGAATCCCGCATACAATTGGGAGCCAATACCAAATCCTCAGTCATGGGCTGAAAACGTATTCAACAAGAGCTTGACTTATAACTGGGATAATACTCTTACCTATAACCAAACCATCAAGAAAAAACATCAGATTAACGCTATGATCGGTGTCTCTATGCAAGCAAACAAATACAAGTTTATGAAAGGTAGTATTCAAGGGTTCTTATCCCCTTCTGTACGTCAATTAAGCAATGGCACTGACGAATCGTCCAAAACTTTGGCCGGAAACACCTCGGACTGGTCTTTACTCTCATTTATGGCTCGTTTCAACTATGTATATGATAACAGATATTATGTTACGGCAACACTACGAGAGGATGGTTCCTCAAGATTTGCAAAGGGTCACCGCTGGGGTACTTTCCCATCTGTATCTCTTGCATGGAGACCAAGTAATGAGGCATTCTTCCCCAAAAACAAAGTTGTAAGTGATATGAAAATCCGTTTCGGATTTGGTATGGCAGGAAATCAATCTAATGTAGGTAATTATGAGGGTTATGCCAAATTGGATATAGCAAAATACACATTTAACAGCAACATGTATTCAACACTTTATCCAAATGTTATGCCTAATCCAAGTGTGTCATGGGAGACTGTCGTATCATACAACGTGGGTGTGGATATGAAGATGGCTGATGATCACCTTTTGTTCTCTGTGGACGGATACATAAAAGATACTAAAGATATGCTTACTAATGCTGTTGTAGCAATCAGTTCGGGATATTCAGATATATTTGTTCCTCGTCAGAACTCAGGTACAGTGCGTAATGCAGGTGTTGAGGTTGGATTGACATCATTTAACTTTAGAGGCAATACACGCGATGACTTCTCTTGGACCACAACAATAAACTTTGCATATAACCACAACGAAATTAAGGCTCTTCCTAAAGGCAAGGATATTTTCCCTACAGGCAACGATTCATACGTCATAAATTCAGAAGGGCATCCTATTAATTCTTTCTATGGTTATGTTTGTGACGGCATATTCCAATCACAAGAGGAAATAGACAAACATGCCGTTCAGGTTATAGGTAGCAGCAAGTATAATAGCACACAACCTGGTGATATAAAGTTCAAGGATTTGAACAGTGATGGTGTAATAAATGAACAAGACCGTACATTCCTTGGATCGCCGACACCTTCATTTTCTTACTCTATGAACAACACATTCTCAATAAAGGGATTTGATTTGGAAATCTATTTCCAAGGTGTTGCCGGAAATAAGATCTACAATGCAGCAAGAGCTGATTTGGAAGCCATGAAAGTAGCACAGAATCAGTTGATTTCAGTACTTGACCGTTGGAGTGAGACTAACCATACAAACGATATGCCGCGTGCTGTCCTCAATGATCCTAATAAAAACACACGTCCATCTGACCGTTATATAGAGGATGGTTCTTATTTGAGACTAAAGAACATCACATTTGGTTATACTTTGCCTCCAAGACTAACAAAAAAGGCTGCGATGAGCAATGTACGTGTTTATGTTTCGGCTCAAAATCTCTTTACTATAACAAAATATAAGGGTATTGATCCTGAAGTTGGTGCAAGTGGTATTGATAACAATGTATATCCAATCTCACGTACAATCACCGCAGGTTTGTCAATTACATTCTAACCTTAAAAACATTTATTGATATGAAAACAAAATATAGATTCATAAGTATTATAAGCATTATTGCGGTGGCTTTTAGCCTGAACGCATGCAAATTCCTGGATAAGGAACCCTATGATGCCGCATCATTTGAGTCATTCCACAATACAGAAGAGGTTGTTGCAGCTGTAAATGGAGCTTATCAACCAATGCAAT
>JAZLHT010000097.1:0-9464 GCA_045616965.1 Candidatus Enterocola sp. | reverse complement strand
CTGCCTGCTTTGCACTCTCTGCAGGAGTTTGGAACAGAGGTCCCATATCTACGTCAAAACCGCAGTCTGCATAACCTGTGGCTACTACCTTAGCACCACGGTCATGTCCGTCCTGACCCATTTTGGCAATCATAATACGTGGTTGACGACCTTCTTTCTTAGCGAATTTCGCTACAAGCTCACAAGCCTCCTTGAAGCTTGGGTCTTGATTTGCTGTTGAACTGTACACGCCTGATATTGTTCTAATTGTTGCTTTATATCTACCTACAACCTTCTCACATGCGTAAGATATTTCACCAAGTGAAGCCCTTACTCTTGCAGCCTCTACGGCAAGTTCAAGAAGGTTACCCTCACCTGTCTCTACGCACTTAGTAATGGCATCAAGAGCCTTCTTAACGTCAGCCTCATTGCGGTTTGCCCTAAGGTCTTTAAGACGCTCAATCTGCTGATTACGAACTGTAGTGTTATCAACCTCAAGGATATCAATCGGGTCCTCGTGGTCAAGACGATACTTGTTAGTACCTACGATGGTCTGTGCTCCTGAGTCAATGCGAGCCTGAGTACGTGCGGCAGCCTCCTCAATACGCATCTTAGGAATACCTGTCTCAATAGCGGCAGCCATACCACCAAGTTTCTCAATCTCCTCTATGTGAGCCCAAGCCTTCTCGGCAAGTTCCTTTGTAAGAGACTCTACATAGTAAGAACCGGCCCATGGGTCTATCTGCTTACATATCTTGGTCTCCTCTTGGATATAAATCTGAGTGTTACGTGCTATACGTGCAGAGAAATCTGTAGGCAATGCAATAGCCTCATCAAGGGCATTTGTATGTAGTGACTGTGTATGACCCAATGCTGCACCCATAGCCTCAATACATGTACGGCCTACATTGTTGAATGGGTCTTGCTCTGTAAGAGACCAACCCGATGTCTGGCAGTGTGTACGCAATGCAAGAGATTTAGGATTCTTTGGATTGAACTGCTTAACAATTTTAGCCCACAACATACGTGCGGCACGCATCTTGGCTATCTCCATAAAGTGGTTTGTACCTATAGCCCAGAAGAATGACAGACGCGGAGCAAAAGCATCGATGTCCATACCTGCATTAACGCCGGCACGCAGATACTCAAGACCATCGGCAAGTGTGTAAGCCAACTCAATGTCAGCGGTGGCGCCAGCCTCCTGCATGTGATATCCTGAAATGGATATTGAGTTGAACTTAGGCATATTCTTAGATGTGTATTCAAATATGTCAGCAATAATCTTCATAGAGAATTTAGGTGGGTATATATAGGTGTTACGCACCATAAACTCTTTAAGAATATCGTTCTGAATAGTACCTGCCATCTCCTCAAGTTTTGCACCCTGCTCCAAACCTGCGTTTATGTAGAATGCCATAATAGGAAGAACGGCACCGTTCATTGTCATAGAAACTGACATCTTGTTTAGAGGTATTCCGTTGAAAAGAACTTTCATATCCTCTACAGAGCAGATGGATACGCCAGCCTTACCAACATCACCTACAACACGCTCATGGTCAGCATCGTAGCCACGGTGTGTAGCAAGGTCAAATGCAACAGAAAGACCTTTCTGACCAGAGGCAAGGTTTCTACGATAGAAAGCATTGGACTCCTCAGCAGTAGAGAAACCTGCATACTGACGTATTGTCCAAGGACGCATTGGATACATTCCGCTGTAAGGTCCACGTAGGAATGGAGCCAAACCTGCGGCATAATTAAGGAAATCAATATCTTTGATATCCTCTTTAGTATAAATTGACTTTACAGGAATCTGCTCTGGTGTAAGCCAATCATTCTGGTTAGCACCCTCTGCTTTAGAAGGAGCAACTTTCTTAATATCTATATCATTAAAATTAGGTCTCATAATAATTGCCCTCCTTAAATTCCAAGTTTTTGATTAAACGATGTCAAGGTCTCAAGAACATTGCAACGAACATGGATGAAGTTCTCTATACCCTCTTTCTGCAAATCCTCCATACAAGCGGGAGCACCTGCAACTACAAAAATCTCTTTACCGCCTATAGCCTTAAATGCAGGAACGGCAAGTGTTGCATATTCATCATCGCTTGAGCAAAGAACTATAATGTCTGCCTTAGCCTTGCGAGCAGCCTCCACACCAGCCTCTACAGTGTCAAATCCAAGGTTATCTATAACCTCATAACCTGCACATGCAAAGAAGTTGCAAGAGAATTGTGAACGGGCAAGACGCATTGCAAGATTACCAATGGTAAGCATAAACACTTTTGGACGCTTACCTGATTTCTCTACGGCAAGACGTAATGCCTCAAACTGTTCTGCGGCACGGTTCTTAGGCAATGTCTCAAGTTCTGCCTCTGCACAGCAGCATTTGCACTTGCAATCACCCTTCTTCTCTATCTTAGAAGCGGCAGTCTCATTAAAGTTAGGGAATTGGTTTGTACCAAGCAGTGTCTCCTTACGTGAGGCAACGGCTTTCATTCTGCCTGCTGCAATCTCTTTAACGGCATTTACAATAGAGCCGTTCTCTACAGCGGCAAAGAATCCGCCACCGTTCTGAATCTCAATAAATATTTTCCAAGCCTGCTCTGCAACCATAGCGGTAAGGTTCTCAAGATAATAAGAACCTGCGGCAGGGTCAACCACCTTATCAAAGTGAGACTCCTCTTTAAGCAGTAACTGTTGGTTGCGTGCTATACGCTCTGAGAAATCATCGGCAGCCTTGTATGTAATGTCAAACGGACGAACTGTCATTGAGCATACACCACCAAGAGCGGCACTCATAGCCTCTGTCTGTGAGCGTAAAAGATTTACGTGAGCATCAAACAGTGTCTTGTTAAATGAAGATGTAATAGCGTGTATGCACATTTTAGCGGCACAGTTGCAAGATGGCTTGTAAGCCTCCACTATCTTAGCCCAAAGCAGACGTGCTGCACGGAATTTGGCAATCTCCATAAAGTAGTTGCCACCTATACCAAAATCAAACTTAATGGCACAGCCTGCCTCTTTGGCATCGATGCCTGCCTCTGTAAGCATCTCCATATATTGGTTACCCCAAGCAAGTGCATAACCAAGTTCTTGTGTGGCATAAACACCTGCATCGCAGAATACCTTAGGATTAACACCTACTGTACGGAACTTAGGAAGTTTCTCACCTGCCTTAACTGCGGTGGCTATAAATTCAGAAACCTCTGCGGCAGAGTATTTTTTACCCTTGCGTAGTATTCTCTTTATAGGGTCCACATTTATAGAACCTTGAACATTAGCGGCATCAATGCCGTTATTCTTAAAGAACTCACAAAGCAAATCTACTAGTTCAGCGGTCTTGTGCATACAAATCTTAAAGTTAAGCTCCACCTTCTCTGCATCAATGCCTTTTAGCAATGTGGCAATGTAAGAAGCACTTAGCTCCTCTGCATTAAGTTTGAAGCCTAAGGAATCAACGCCCTTTGTAAGTATATCCAACGCTTTTTTGTTAGCATCGGCGGCACCTGATTCCTTAACGTTAATGTTCTGACGTACACGCCAAACATTACTCTCTTTAACACCACGCACAAACGGGAACTGACCCGGTGCACTCTCTGTAGTCTGTAAGCCCTCCAAGTTCTCCTGACGGTAGAAAGGCATTACATTGAATCCTTCGGGGGTACGCCAAACCAACTTCTTGTTGAAATCGGCACCCTTCAGGTCCTCCGTGATTTTAGCCATCCACTGCTCTGTTGTAATGGCAGGGAAATCCGCTAAAAAGTTCAATTTGTTAGCCATAATTTTTATAATTGAAAATTGATAATTGATAATTGACAATGATTAAGATGCAAAGTTAAGCAATATTTTTGTAACCTACCAATAAAATCAGTTACAAATCTCTCAAAACATAATTTTGCTTAATATCATTCCATCTTGGAATATCTAATCGCACACCATAGAACTTTTCGTATGAACTGATAAAATGCTGCTCCCATCCCGAAAAATCCGAATGAGTGTCGCTGTCCATATAAACGGTCTCAATTACAGCCGACAAGAAATCCTCCTTACTAACAAAAGTGTTAAATGATTTTGAATTGGCATACCATTTAGCTGGTCTTATTTTATGGACAACATTCTTCTTTATCTGTAAATTCAAAGGCCAAATTGTTTTATTAGGAAACTTCCCTGAAATCATTGGTCTGGATAATTCCCAAACCTTTTGTTTCCAAACCCTCTTGATTGTAACTACTCCGGTCGCATCCATATCATAACCGAAAATAAGATATGTAACATCTAACATCCACGGCTTTTGCACTAATTCCTGCTCATACATTCTAAAATCGGCTATATCAAATGCCGGACCCGCCTTGTAATTAAATGCCTTTATTTCCATTAATTCCGTTTTTTTATCATCGGGGTTCAAATAAAAATCGGGAGGCATTTGGGTATTATCGTTAGGAGCATAATCATAATTATTCTTTTTCAACCATCCTTCCACCCATTCCTGCATTATATTACCTACAACATCACGTTGCTTGACAATTATATCAATTGAACCTAATTGAAAACTTATTCTGCCTTTTTGAGACAAAATTTTGTCCTCATTCAGCAATTTATCATAAACTTGTTCTGCAGAAATTCTCATACAATAACCTTATTTATAGTTTTTAATAACCTGACTGCAACATCTTTGACAACAGGAACAACAACTGTATTCCCTAACAAATCATAACCCTCTTTTTCCTTAACATTAAATTTATAATCCTCAGGATACCCACACAAACGCAATCCTTCCCTAAGTGTCAAACGTCGCAAGCCTCCGTTATCGCCAACATAAAGTTTCTGCATATCCATAGCTACCAATGTAGGTGTCACTTCTTTGGGTGAAAGAACCTTGTTGATTTCAAAGCTCAATTTTCCTGTTACTATATTGTATCCTTTTGGTTTTGTCTCATCATACTCCCTACTAGTCACTTTTGTTCCGTCGTCCATTATTCGTACTACAAGTTTCTTTGGATGTTCAAAACGCAAATAACCAAGATTAGTCAATCTTTCCAAATATTCGGATAACCTTTTGTCGTCATAAAAAGACTGAATCTGTTCCAAAGTCAACGGCATTCCATCCATCCAATCAATTCCTATTTTTTCAGCCCACTTCTTTTTTCTCCTCTCTGTAAGAATTTTATCCAATAATTGTTTTTCCTCTTTTGACACCTCACCCTTCACTCCCAAATCCCAACTATGAATATTTGTCTTTCCTCCTCGCTTATCTTTTATAGATTTCCCATATAATTCTTCAATGGTATAATGCTTTAAAAGATTTTTTACAAATTTAGTCTGCTCTGTTTTCTTCCCATGTTCAAGCACGTCCCCTAACACACTTTCACGTCTATTAAAACTCGTCAAATCAGGAGTATTAATAAAACTACCTGTTATATATATACGTTTCCTTTCTTGAGCAACACCAAAATATTTTGAATTAAGCACTTTATGCTCTACTTTGTATCCAAGTTCCCGCAACTTGCTCAAAATCACTTTTAATGTATTGCCATCATCATGGTTAACCAATCCCTCCACATTTTCAAGAATAAACCCAGCCGGTTTCTTTTCACGCAAAATACGCTCCACTTCAAAAAACAAAGTACCCCTTGTATCTGCAAAGCCTTGCCTTTTTCCGGCAGAACTAAATGCCTGACAGGGAAATCCTGCACACAATATATCAAAATCAGGTATTGAATTTGCATCAATTTTAGTTATATCTCCATTTACTGATTCTAACGGATGGTTTTCTTGCAAGACTTTTACTGCATAAGGTTTTATCTCTGACGTAAACACACAAACCGCTTCAACGCCAATGCTTTTGCATGCTTGCTCCAAACCGCACCTGATACCTCCAATACCAGCAAACAAATCAACGAATCTAATTGTCTTAGTCTTCCTAAACTCATTTGATTTGTTGATATGAACCTTTTTACTCGCTAACGGAATCAAGTCTGAACCCTTAATAAATTTTGGAGCAAACTTTTCATCGGGTTTTATATTTTTATCATCTAACAACCTGCCTATATCAATAGACTCGGTCTCCAACTCTTCTCCTAGCAAATACACAACATAACTTCCTTTAGGTTCAGGATAACCCGATGCCATCATATCTGTTTCCTTTTTTACAGTAGATGATATGCACGGAAAAATGTGATAATCGTTCTGATAATCTTTATAATTATAAATGATGACATATTCAGGAACTTTTGATGTCTTTATTTCACCATTCCTAACAGAGAAGATATCATCGTTTAACCGAACATTATACATAACCCCACTACGTTCAGGATTCCTGCCCAATATCCAATCCAATTGTCTCTTTTCAGGTCTGTAAGCACCCAAAAGGAACAACGCATTTTTATGTTCAGAATAACGGAAAATACCTCTTTCAACAGACATAACTAACATCAAACATCACTTTGCAAAAATACAATTCACAAAACTATTTATCAAATTTTACCACAAAAATTTATTAACAGTCAATTCTTTTTTGGAAGATATTCAGTTTGCACATTCTGCATTGCACCCCAAATGCTGTATCGGGCATCCTTGTTAAGTTTTTCCAACTCTGAAAGTACGGTTTTCATATCGGTGCGGTTGGAGTCATTCTCATAAGGGCAGTTCTTAATCTGCTTTTTAAAGCCCTTAATTGATGCAAATTGCTGTAACTCACTCTCCTTAATAAGACATAACGGACGTATTATGGAAAAGTCCATCTTATTCATTTTCAGCAGTGGCGGCATAGTGGCAAACGCCCCCTGAAAAGTAAGGTTCATAAGCAGAGTCTCTATAATATCATCTTGATGATGCCCTAACGCTATTTTTGTGCAACCTAATGCAGATGCTGTCTCAAACAGCTTTTTACGCCTGTTCCAAGAGCAAAGGAAACATGGAGACTTACGGGTGTCTGTAGATTGGTCAAATTCAGTTTCAACTATATGCAGTGGTATGTCAAAACCGTTACAGTAGTTTTTCAGATACTCAATGTCTGATTGGTACGGTATATTTCTTACAATAATATGTGCCGCCTCAACGGTAAACTTAGGCTTAAAGATTTTCATCCTTTCTGCAAAAAAATCAACTAATGCAAGGCTGTCTTTTCCACCCGATAACCCGATAAGAACCTTATCGCCGTCTGCAATAAGGGCATAATCTTTCAGTGCCTTGGAGAATTTGCCACGCAGATGATATATGAAAGTGTTGTCTGTCATTATATTTTTACAGATACCCTAACTCAAGTTTGGCTTCATCGGTCATCATGCTTTGGTCCCAGGCTGGTTCAAAGACTATGTTTACAGTAACATTACCCACACCCTCCACACTCTGTACTTTCTGCTTAACATCTTCCGCTATAAATTCTCCCATAGGACACCCTACCGCCGTAAGGGTCATATCTATGGTAACATCTTTGGTATCAGACACATCTATCTTATATATAAGACCTAAGTCATATACGTTTACAGGAATTTCAGGGTCAAACACTGTTTTCAGCATTTTTACTATACCCTCTTCTATTTGCAGAAATTCAGACATGTGTACTACTTATTATCTTATCGTCATGTTGAGCGTAGCGAATTTTCGTGCAAACGAGAGCAGAGGAAATTTATTTTGTATGCCGAGTGTAGGCGAAAATGCGTGAAGCGAAACATCTCAGAATGTTTTTAGCTGGACGTAGTCAAACGACTGGGAAGAAATTCACTTTCAATTTTCAATTTTCAACTTTCAATTTTCAATTTTCATCTCTGTAACTACCGGCACGTGGTCTGACGGCAGTGTGGTGTGTCCCATATTGTCTCCATCCGCTATGTATGATATAGGATATGCGTGAACCTCATTATACAGTACAAAATCTATACGTTTAGGCAGTGTATCATTGGGGTTATACAGGCCTGTGTATGTATTGCCCTTGCATGCACAGTCTGCCTGTAGCCCTGGACGTGCAAGCTGAGCCTCATTACATACATAGCCACCTTTAGCATCATCGCCCATAGTTACAAATGAGTCTTTCCATTTTTCTGCAAGTTTCTTATACGCAGGTTCTTCCGGACGGCAGTTAAAGTCTCCCACAAAGAACATAGGGTTATCTTCCACTATTTTTGGCACCTCTACAAGGGCTATGTCAGCCTCTTTAGAGCGTGTATTTATACCTGTCTGATTTGTAGGATGGTCAAAATGAGTGGCAAAGAAATAAAACACTACATCTGACTTACGCTCTTTAAGCTTTACCCATGTAACCATGCGGTTAAGCGATGCTCCACTAACCTTTGACGGTTTATTAGGGGTGTTGGAAAGGAAGAAACGCCCTTGATCCTGCTTTACAAAACGGCGTTTGTTATAAACCAAGCCCGTCTGCTCTCCTGAGCTACCCGCTCCGTATGCCTTACCGTTATCCCTGCCGTAGCCCACATACTCATAATCAGGCATATTTTTCTCAAAATCAGGTGCTTGCTGTGGCGTCATCTCTTCTAATCCGCACACATCCATAGTGTGTTTCTCTATCATCTTAAACAAATAACTCCTACGATTTGTCCAATGTTTGTCTTTCTTATCATCCTCTGTGTATAGCCTTATATTATAGTTGCAAATCTTATACTTATCCGTAGCCGGCAGAACATCCACATCTGTAAATTCAGCCACAACGGTGGTGTCTTTTGTAACCTTAAAGGAGTCTCTCACCGCCACACCTTTATATATATTAATGCCACTGAACAAATGTTCATCATCTGCCACAGCCTCTACCGTTACATAAGAGTTTTGTGGCACTATCTCACCCGATTTCAGTTCGGCACCCTTATAAAACATCTTTACCGTACCTCCCTGTACCGCACCCAATGTTACTGTTTTAGGTCCGGAGGTGGTAAATTTAATATCCTCGCTATTGAATGATACGTTATTGCACCTGTCTTTTGTAAATACGCCTACAAAATAGTCTGTGTTAGGTGTAAGTCCTTCAATCCCAATTATTCCCTTACCATCTACCTCACACTCCACTTCTCCAACCTCTTCCTGCAATAGGAATACAACTACAAACTTAGTGGTGGCATCTCCGTTTTGGTCCTTACCTGAAACCTTGAATTTTACAAAAGTATCCCCTATCTCACTAATTTTAGCGGAAACAAGTTCCGGGCTCTCTTTAAGTTCTTTTTCATTACTATTTTTCTTACACGATACAACCGCCGGCATCACCAATGCTGCCGTAAATACAATTAAAATTAATCTTAACTTTTTCATATTAGATTCATTTTGCCGTTTTTTCTGTCCACTGTCATACATCATACATCATTTTAACCTCGCCTACGGCTCGTTAAAATATTTATCCTTTTTTACGGGGAGTACCCCGTGCCCCCCTATGCGTTGTTAAGGCTTTGCCTTAACCAAGTTCCGTCTTCGCTCGGCATAACCCAAGTAAACTTGGTTCTGCACTCGCTCATAGGAACAGTCTCTGTCGCCTACGGCTCCTC
>JAZLHT010000096.1:0-4579 GCA_045616965.1 Candidatus Enterocola sp. | reverse complement strand
GTTCTCCTGTTAAGAACTCAGCACTTACATCTACAGGTATAGTTCCTTTTATGGAGCGTTATTCCAACTCCACACGTGAGGTGGCACAAGACGGAAGACGTGGAGCGTTGATGCTCAGCGTATCTATTAAACATCCTGATTCAAAATCATTTATAGATGCTAAAATGGAGCAGGGAAAAGTTACGGGAGCCAATGTATCTGTAAAGATTCACGATGACTTTATGCAGGCTGTTATTGATGGCAAGCCTTATACACAGCAATACCCTATCAACTCTGACAAGCCATTGTTCTCTAAAGAGGTTAATGCAGGAGACATTTGGAAAAAGATAGTTCACAACGCTTGGAAATCTGCTGAGCCTGGTGTACTGTTCTGGGATACAATCACAAATGAATCTGTGCCTGATTGTTATGCAGACCTTGGTTACAGAACAGTATCCACAAACCCTTGTGGTGAGATTCCTCTATGTCCATACGACAGTTGTCGCCTTATAGCGTTAAACCTATATAGTTATGTAGAGAATCCGTTTACACCTAATGCTAAATTCAATTTTGAATTATTCAAATCACATGCAGCACTTGCTCAGCGTATTATGGACGACATTATTGATTTGGAGATGGAGAAGATAGACAAGATTCTTGCAAAAATCAACTCTGACCCTGAATCAGAAAGCATTAAACAGACTGAACGTGAGCTTTGGGAAAAGATTAAGACAAAAACCATAAAAGGTCGTAGAACCGGTGTAGGAATAACTGCAGAGGGTGATATGATAGCCGCTATGGGATTGAGATACGGAACCAAAGAGGCTACAGATTTCTCTGAGAACATACATAAGAATCTTGCTATAGCCTGCTACGGTTCATCTGTTGTAATGGCAAGAGAGAGAGGTGCTTTTGAGATTTATGACACTAAAAGAGAGGCTAAAAACCCATTCATCAACCGTCTGAAAGAGGCTGACCCAGGTCTTTATGAGGAGATGAAAAAATATGGCCGCCGTAACATTGCATGTCTTACTATAGCACCTACAGGCACCACCAGCCTTATGTCTCAGACCACATCGGGTATAGAGCCTGTATTCCGTCCCGTTTATAAACGCCGTAGAAAAGTAAATCCTAACGACAAAGGTGTTCGTGTGGATTTTGTAGACCAAGACGGCAACAGTTTTGAGGAGTTTATTGTATTCCACCATAAATTTGTAACATGGATGGAGGCTAACGGATACCCTACTGCCAAGCAATACACACAAGAGGAGATTGATGATATGGTGGCAAAATCACCATATAACAAGGCAACCGCCAATGATGTGGATTGGCTTGAGAAAGTGCGTATGCAAGGTAGAATCCAAAAATGGGTTGACCACTCTATCAGTGTAACAATAAATCTGCCAAGCGATGTATCAGAAGACCTTGTTAACAAACTATACATAGAGGCTTGGAAATGCGGTTGTAAAGGATGTACAGTATATCGTGACGGTTCACGTGCCGGTGTACTTGTAGAGACTAAAAAAGATGAGAAACCTGCACCTTGCAACTGTTACCCTGAAATAACACCTAAGCGTCCTATTGAATTGGATTGCGATGTTGTACGTTTCCAAAACAACAAAGACAAGTGGATTGCATTTGTAGGTTTGATGAATGGCAGACCATACGAGATATTCACCGGTCTTTTAGATGAGGATGAGGGTCTTATGTTACCTAAATCTGTTGTTAACGGTAAAATCATTAAGAACCACCACGAGGATGGAACCAAGACATACGACTTCCAATTTACAAACAAGTATGGCTATAAGGTGACAATGGAGGGATTGTCTCACAAATTCAACCCTGAATACTGGAACTATGCAAAACTTATATCAGGTGTATTGCGTTATGGTATGCCTATTGACCAAATTGTGAAACTTGTAGGTAGTCTGCAACTTAACAATGAGTCTATCAACAACTGGAAGATGGGTGTTGAGCGTGCCTTAAAGAAATATATTCCTGATGGTACAGATACAGGTCTTAAATGTCCTAACTGTGGTGAGCCTCTTACATTTACAGAGGGTTGCATGAAGTGTAACCACTGCGGTTACAGCAGATGCGGAGGATGATTAGTTAAGTAAATACATCCACTCCACTTCTAAAGATTCCAACTCTTTTTTAAGATTGGCATAATCAGTAAAGATGGCGTTATCAGTAATTTCTGATGATGCCATTTTTTCTTCCAAAGCCTTGATTTCAGCCTCCTTATCGGCTATTTTCTTTTCTATTTCAGCCACAGCCTTATCTGCCTTACGCTGTATTTTCTGCTGTTGCTTTCTCTCTGTGTATGAAGGCTGTACGGGTTTTGTCTCTTTAGATTCAGTCTTAACAGGATTTTGTTTTTTCTCAAGTTCCTGCAGATTAGACATATTCTTATCTCTAAGAAAATCATATATTCCCCCGATGTGAGGCTTAACCTTGCCACCGCCAAACTCATAAACCATTGATACTAATCCGTCAAGAAACTCTCTATCGTGAGATACAATAATTGCAGTTCCGTCAAACTCCTTAATGGCTTGTTTAAGAACATCCTTGCTCATCATGTCAAGATGGTTTGTAGGCTCATCAAGTATCAGCAGGTTTACAGGTTCAAGCAACAGCTTTATCATTGCAAGCCTTGAACGCTCACCACCTGAAAGCACCTTAACCTTTTTATCAGATGCCTCACCACCAAACATAAAGGCACCCAATATATCCCTTATCTTGGTTCTTATATCACCAACAGCCACATTATCAATGGTTTGGAATACCGTTAAATTCTCATCCAACAGCGATGCCTGATTCTGTGCAAAATAACCTATCCGGACATTGTGCCCTATCTTTAGTGAGCCTTCATGCTCCAACTCACCCATAATGCACTTTACAAGTGTGGATTTACCCTCTCCGTTCTTCCCCACAAACGCCACCTTATCTCCCCTCTCTATGGTCATCTCCACATCTCCAAACACTTTATGATCTCCAAAACTCTTTGCAACACCCTCCATTATTACAGGATAAGAGCCTGAACGTGGTGCAGGTGGAAACTTTAACCTTAAAGCACTTGTATCCTCCTCGTCCACCTCTATACGCTCTATTTTAGCCAAAGCCTTTATTCTGGACTGCACCTGCACGGATTTTGTAGCCTTGTAGCGGAAACGCTCTATGAAATCCTCTGTATCCTTAATCTCCTTTTGCTGATTCTGATACGCCCTTAACTGCTGCTCTCTACGCTCCTTACGTAACTCCACATATTTGGTGTAACTTGCCTTGTAGTCATAAATCTTGCCCAAACTAATCTCTATGGTACGGTTTGTCGCCGTATCTAAAAACGCACGGTCATGTGAAACCAAAACAACTGCCCCGCTATAATTTGCTATAAAATTCTCAAGCCATGTAATAGACTCAATATCAAGATGATTAGTAGGCTCATCAAGTAATAGCAAAGACGGATGTTGAAGCAGAATCTTTGCAAGTTCTATTCTCATACGCCAGCCACCGCTAAACTCAGAAGTAGGTCTTGTAAAATCAGAGCGTTGGAATCCAAGCCCTGTCAGAGTCCTCTCTGTCTGTGCAATTTTATCTTGAGAGCCTATTATGGCAAGCCTGTCATTAAGAACATTTATATTATCAAGCAGTTTCTGATATGCCTCACTTTCATAATCCTCACGCTCACACAATTCAGCATTCAATTTCTCCAATTCAGCCTCCATACTGTGAATATGAGAAAAAGCCTTACTGGCCTCCTCCATTACAGTGGTGTCATCGCCAAGCACCATAGTCTGAGGCAAATACCCTATTGTATAACCCGATGGGATACTGACCCTCCCCGATGTAGGATTCTGCAAACCTGCAATAATTTTAAGCATAGTACTCTTTCCAGCCCCATTCCTACCTGTGAGAGCAATCCTATCCTTATCATTGACCACGTATGATACCTTATCAAAAAGCACCCTGTCACTAAAAATAACCGATAAATTATCAACTGAAATCATTTCAGTTGCAAAAGTACTACAATTTTTTTGTATTTTTGTAACAATTTAAGTGTATTATTATGTTAAGGCAGGTAGCAAGACACTTTATAGATAGGGATTTAAGCAATTACTGCTTTGTATTTCCCAACAGGCGTGCAGGTCTTTTCTTTCTTAAATATATGGAAGAAGAGGCTGATAAGACCATTATAGAGCCTGCTGTAATGACTATAGCGGAATTTTTCCAATCATACAGCACCACCGTAAACTGCGACCAACCCACCCTCCTGTTTGAGCTTTACAATGTATATTCAGATGTGCTGACCAAAAACGGCAAGACGGTGGAACCATTTGATGAATTTGTACCGTTTGGACAAACATTGATATCTGATTTCAACGATGTGGATAACTATATGGTTAACGCCAGGCAACTCTACACCAATATAGACGATTTACAGAAACTATCCGGCACAGAATATATTAACGACAAGCAAAAAGAGGCTCTTGAAACATTTTTTAAGCATACAATAATATCAAAAGATTCAAAAAGCAGTCATATAGATACATTCAAGTCAATATGGAGTATGCTGTATGATTGGAAAAATTCCGCTATA
>JAZLHT010000095.1:0-17689 GCA_045616965.1 Candidatus Enterocola sp. | reverse complement strand
CTACGGTCAGCATAGGTATTTATGCACGTGTACTCTATGCACTCAATTTAGAAAAAGACATCACCTTACTGGCCGCAGATGATGCCCTTGGCAGGGGGCTACAAGATGCAGAACTGATTAAAAAGAAATAGCCCATTATGCCACTTATCAGTACTTTATGAAACGCATTACCATATACGCAGACTTTGACTTTCTTTTATCACCACAGGAGATTGGTGTGTTGGGGTACGAGCATGTGCGTGGTAAAGACCACTTTGTGTTTGAGTACTCTCGTGAGTGGCTCAAAAGCCATGGTGGCATTGTGTTGAGTGGCGACCTAATGAATGTGCCTTCATTGCAGCATCCTCGCAATCAAGACAATGTTTTTGGCTTTGTAAAGGATTCCTTCCCCGACCGCTGGGGACGCTTGCTACTCGACCGCAGAGAGCGCATAATAGCTATGGCAGAAGGTCGTCCTAAACGTATGCTTACTAACTATGAATATCTTATTGGCATCGAGGATTTCACTCGTATGGGAGGCATACGTTACAAAAGTGATGAGAGTGATAACTACATCAATGCGGGTGCCAAATACCTTGTTCCTCCTATTGAAAGTCTTCGTGCCTTATGCGATGCTTGTCGCGAAATTGAGTTGGCTGAAGAACGTAACGAACTACCAGAGAAACGTTGGCTCGACCAACTGATTGACCCTGGAACATCGCTTGGTGGCTCTCGCCCTAAAGCCAATGTTATTGATACAGATGGCAAACTCTATGTGGCTAAATTCCCATCAAAGAAAGACTTGGAGAACGCTGAGTTGATTGAGCATTTCTCGCATCATTTGGCGGCTTCAGCTGGAATTAACGTTGCTAAAACACATACCATTAAGATTTCAAAAGACCGTGACCTATTGCTTTCTGAACGTTTTGACCGTACAGATGATGGCAAGCGCATCCATTTTGCTTCAGCTATGTCATTGCTTGGTCTTGATGATGGGGCTGGCAGCAGCACTGGAAACGGTTATCTTGATATAGTTGATTTCATCCTTCGTGGATGCACAGATGTCAAGCAAAACATTCGCCAACTCTATCGCAGAGTTGCTTTCAACATAATGTTTGGCAACACCGACGACCACTTCCGCAATCACGGTTTCCTACTGACATCAAAGGGTTGGACACTATCCCCAGCCTATGACATTAATCCAGGCTCAAAATCACATCAATGCCTGCTCATTGACGGATATACTGAACTATCGGACATCAATGCCCTACTATCTGCCAGCGAGAGATATATGCTTGAACATCAAGAAGCACAAGAAATAATAGAAGAGGTTCGCACTTCAATCAAGGATTGGCGGCAAGTAGCCGCAAAACTTCAAATATCTCCCCGATTGCTTGACGCATATCGGAACCATTGGGATGTTTTATAAATGAAAAAAAATCCTGACCTCAAAAGAAGTCAGGATTTTTTTTAATATTTATGTATCTAAACATCAAAAGCGAAGAATATCTTTTACAGAAAAGATTTTACTGATGGCATCAAATTATAATCGCACAAACCAAATGTGAATTTTTTTACAAACCAAATGTAAAAAAAAATACTTGTCCTTTTATTATATAAGTATCTACATATCAATAATATAAATATTATTACCTAAAGTATTTGTTTATATGTGTTTAATTTTGTGTAACTATTTGATTTCCAGGACTGACAACAGAGCAAAAAAACCAAATGTAAAAAAAATATTGCCTAAAAATGCAATATTTTTACAACAAAACAAAATGTATAATTATTGTATATATACAATAATTATACATTTTGTTTTGTGTGCTATCAATGTGAATAAATGTTAAAATTATGCTTGTAGTTTTCTTTCCATACTTTTATATGGAATTGTTAAATATTCGTAAAACGTGGCTCTGCTTATATAAAAACGTTCCCTTATATAATGCTTATAAATATATTCGTTACTTAATCCTTTTGCATTCAGTTTTACATATATTTCATTTACATCCCTTATTTTCTTTAGTTTGAGAAGATTGTACATTTGTTTAAATTGCCTGTACTAATATAATTAAGATAAGTTCTATAACACATCGGGAATATTGGATAAATGTATTTTCGCCATACTGCTTTATAACTGCGGTCGTGTCTCCCTGGCTCATAGTATTTTTGTGTGAGCGTCTGAACATTCTTTATTTTTAACACTAAATTCGGGTGCACTTTTTTTTGTTTTTTGCAAAGAAAGTAAATTTTTTTACAATAAAAAAATAACCGTCCAACCCTTGGACGGTTATTTTTACTAATCATTATCCACTGGGGTGGCTTCCGCTGAAACTATAGCCCCAACGCCCTTGCCTCGTATAGGTAAAGCAACAAAACGTTTATCAAACCCGATTATTGTACCCCTTTGCTCCGGGTCGTCCTCTCTGGAGTACATAAACATTTCTCCGTCTGCTTTCATCACTTCTTTAGCGTAAAACGCTACACTGGCGAACCTTCCTTCCTCACTTGAACCAAATGCTATTTTTGAAAGTGTGTTTGATACAACTTTGTATTTTGGCATTTTGCCAAAAGAAAACACACCAAAGCCCGCAAATTTTGTCGGCTCTCCGTCCTTGATATTCGTTAATTCCTTGAATAGCTCAATATCTTCTAACAATAAATCTGTAACGTGTTTGGGGTGCAATACTAAATACCTCTCTTCTAAAGGTATTTCGGCATCGTCAAACCGTTCTTTAAGTGTCAAAATATCTATAAAACGCATTCTTTTACGTCCGTTATAGTCGTTTCCTGTTGTTTCAATTACTGGGGTGTCGTTGCCGTCGCTCTGTGGTGCGTATGCGTGTATTGCCTTGCTTGCAACGCTTGTACGAAGTGTTTCACGATGTTGCCGTATTACGCTCTCCAATTTATCATAACTATATTCCAACGTGTCGGGGCGACGTACTAACGTGTTTTCTGTTTCAAACTTACATAATGATATTTCATTATCTTCGTCCTCACGTGCTACCACACTAATCGGGTATGTCGTGTTGTTAATCAATACATTTGGGTCTATTCCTGCACTTGCAATGTGTATTTTGTTGTTTTCAACTAAATGGGAATAATCCAACGCCTTTTTTAAAAAACTGTCATTTGGGTAAAAGCCTTCTAAAATTTGCTTAACCCATACTTGTTTGTTAAGTGCCATAAATTTAAGTGTTTAAATGTTTAATATTCTGTTTTAATCAAATGCTTGTAAAAATCGGGGTGCTCCTGTAAATACTGTGGGTTGTTTTTTCTGTACCACGCCAAAGTTTTTTCCGTTCCGTTTTTATTGTCATCTGCTACTAATCTTGCATACAATTCGGGGTCATTTTTGAGTTCCAAAGGTGCATATTTACGATATTCCGCAAGCCCCCATTTACTACGGTCTGCATCTTTGCCCCCTTTTATAAAATCCGTTATTGTTATCCTCTCTGGCAAACTTTTTAAAAGTGTCTGCAAAGTTTTTTCCCCTAACTCCAAACCTATTTTTTTATAAATATCTCTGCTATAATAGAGTATTTGACCGTTGTAAACACTTTTTTTAATAAGTTCTTCAACATTTCTTTCCCTTTCTTCTTTCTTTGCTTGAAGTATTGCGTTAAAACCCTGTAAATCGGTCTGCTCCATAAAACGCATATAATTCAACTCATTTGGGTTTATATACCCCAAACGCAAAGCGTTTTTCGTTTCGTCTTCTTTTCTTTCCTCTTTGATTATTTTTTCTAACGCTTGTATAACGGCATCATCTGAAACGTCAGATGTAAGCCCTAATATTTTTATTATTCGCTCTTTAAGGTCTTTTTTGTCTGTGTCGTTATCCATTCTTAAAAATACGCATTTTAAGCCGTTTTTAAGCGTTTTAACCGTATTTGGATTGCTTGGTATATCAACAATGGAAACTTCAGTTAAAACGCATTTAACAACCTCTTTAAAGCCTTTTAAAGAACCTGTTTTAATTTGTCTATCTTCTAAAATCTCAATTCCAACAGAAACGGCACGCAAAAAACCGTTTTCAACCTTTTGTTTTACTGTTTTCCCTACCTCTGAACACTCATCAAACACGGCATCAGCAAGTAATTTAACGCCGTCCGTACGCAAATTGTCCCACCTGCCTATAATTCCGCCCTCTCTGTTGTGGTTGTATAGCATTATGGGGTTTTTCTTAAAACGCTCCGTGTCAATTCCACTGGTACGTACCACAAAACCATAACTGTTTAAACTTTCATCAGATAAAATAAATGTGTGTGTGTTGTTCTTTGCCATAATTTTGTAAATGTTTGATATTTAAATATTTGCACAAATATAAAATAAATATATTGCACCGTAAAAAATAGTGTAAAGGGTTTGCACTATTTTTTTTATTAAACTGGTTATTTGCCATTTTTGCAATTAAAACAGTAAAAAAACACTCAAAAAATTTTTATTTTGGTAATAAAAACGTATATTTGCAGTGTTCAAACATTTTCACGGTGGTATAAGTCTGCCGTATATACGGCTTTTTTTATACCTTCTTTTATTGTTAAAAATTTAACTGGCTACTCCGTGCAACTGCTGTAATGGCTTTTGCGTCCTACCGTGAAAAGGATTGAACAACGGGCAGTAGTCAGTTTTTTTGTTCTAAAATTTCACGTTATGGAAAACAATGCAAAAAAGTCCACGGAGACAACGGCAAATGCCTTAACAGGTAAGCAAATTGAGGTTTTAATTAAATCTTTTACAGACCTTTATATAAAGGATTATGGGGAAGACTATTGTATTAAACTTTTAACTGAGTGCTATTTTAACTACGCAGAATTGATTATTAGTAGTGAAGACAGTTGTAATAAATTTTATGTTAATACTCTTGGTTTGTTAAGGTGTGTTTTTGAATTATTTCAAGATGTTCACACCGCAAAAGATTAGTTTATTTTAGGGGGGCGTTTGCCCCCTTTTTTATCTCATTTATATGGTTAATATGAAAGCAGGGAATTTTAATTTATTTACAGAACTGTTTAAAGCGGACACACCTAAAGAACAGATAATTAAAACGCTTAAAATATCAAACAGAACTTACTACAGGTATTGCAATAGGTTCTACAGAGTGTTCCCCAAAAGATGTAACAATGTTACAATACGTTTTAAAGACTACTATTACGTTATAACAAAATGTAAATGTACTTCCAAAAAAGACATAGCAAACAAATTGGGCATTTCAGAAAGAATGTTATATAAAATTGAAAACAATGGTATGTTAAAAAAAGCCGTTCAATTTCTTTACATAAATAATTATTCATCGTGGCAAATTGCAGACTTAACAAAAACAAATATTCAGACAGTGGCAAAAATTACAATGGGTTGTTTATGTAAGAATGATTTGTTAAATATTTTAACTAAATACATAAATATTTTGCAAAGTGTTTCAGAGTTAGACAATGCAATATTTATGCAAATTTCCACATTAAAACGCATAAAAGAAAAATTATAAAATTTGTGGAAACGGCTTTGACAATCCATTTGTAACCCCATTTGTAACCCCATTTGCAGACCCATTTGCAGACCCATCTATTTTTTTATACTAAAAGTGTTTAAACTATCATATATCAATACATTACGCAGATAAGAACATTATAATTTGTTCGTTTTTTTCCATTGGCACACCGTGCAGTTTACAAATAAAACACTTCAAAAAACAGACAAATTACAAAAAAATCGGATGTTTTGTTTATTCTCCACAGTCAAATTTAACAAAAAGGTCTGTAAGTGTTAATTTGTATTGATATTGTTTTTGCACAATAAAAGACAACAAAAAGCACATTATTTTGCATTTAAAAATGATTAAATGCACAATAATGCACAATAAAAGACAAGTAAAGACAAGTAAAGCACACTAAAAAGACCCATAAAAAAAAGGCTGTAAACAGTCAATTTATAGCCTTTTAAATGCTTAAAATCAGACACATTTGTTAATAAAATACCGTGCAGTTTAATTTTTTACATTTGGTTTGTGCCCCCATAAAATGTAAAATATTGATCATCCATTATCATATAGTTCTCACGTTGAGACTTACTAAGTTTTTTTATTTCCGGGAACATTCCAACTGGAACAACAATTTCACGACCGTCTGTTAAATAAACAGCCATCATACCACGTTTCTCAGAAAAATCAAGTTTTGAAATACCCGTTTGCACATCTTTATACTTACACATAAAGAATAAAACACAGAAAATATAATAATTTACCCACTTATCAAATTAATTTCAATACGCAAATGTAGTGCTTTATTTCATCAAATCCAACTAAATTCATATTTTTTTGATTACACCAATAAATTCGCCATATATTTTAAAATCGCCGTCATCAGTATCTTCTGCATTGATGACAATAGGATCATAATCAGTATTTAGAGGAGAAAGAGTAATTTTAGTTTGTTCCCAACCACCAATCTCTGTTGTAGATTTTACACTATGATATTTTTTGATTGTAAAGCTTGAAGTCTGAGGGTCCTTATCATCCTTCGCCTTAACCAATACAATTTTGCCATCTCTACTACCTGCACCTGTAGCATCAAATACACACAAATCACCATCACTAATCTTTGGTTCCATAGATTTTCCCTCTGCATGCACAACAAACATATTTTCATTAAGCGTACAGCCTAAAACACTTGCATCAACCCATCCTTCAGCATTTTCTTCTTGCAGCTTGCCACAATCATCAAAATAACCACATGCCGCCCTGAGTGAATAAATGGGAAGATGGGTAATAAAACGTTGAGAAACAGGAATTACTTGAACCTCAGGCATATTGTTTTCATTATTAAAATTCAAAACCTCATCCTTAAATATGGAGTCAAAATATATTTGCTTATTCTCATTATAGAATGGCATCCCCCAGACATTAAATTTGCTGCTCGCCGTCAAATAATGAACTTCGCCCATACCTTTTATCTGCTTTAAGAAATTCTCCTTCCATCTGTCTGTCTCAAGCAATTGGTCTCCCTTAGGTTCTATGAATATCTGTATATTGTCATACTTTTCAGCGGAGCCCTTTATTCGCAAAAACATTACATAATCAGGTTCAAATGGTCTTCCATCATCAAAACTATATATTCTGACATCCTTTTCATTCCGCACAAGATAAACTTCTTCATACTTCTCTTGCAATTTCGGCATTATACTATCAATATATTTCACAAGAGCCTTCTCTTCAGATGTACCAAAATTATCATTATAAGCATACCAATCCTTATCCATTAGATTCATTGTGTATGCTGTATTGGCAGGACGCAATTGTGATATTCCATATTCCTGCTGGCTCCCAACTGGTATATTTACATGAAGTTGTATCTGCTCTCTGAATACCTTTTTCACCTCTTTTGGCTTGAATTCTTTAGTTCCTTTATATGATTTTCCCCTTGTCAGTAGTATTGGCTCTATTTGCTCAAGCACACTTTTTGCTATATAAAGTTTATCTGCCTGTGAATATTGTTCAAGACATTCATATTTTCCAATAATTTTAACCTGCAGTTTAGCCAAATAATTGTTAGATATTACAAATTCCACGCACGATTTCAGTTGAGGATATAAATTCTTCAATGAATTGTAAGAAAATGTGGAGAAGCAATTCATTGCTGAACGAATCACATGTTTACCAACATCAATAAAATCAAATTCAGGTACAGTTACACTTATAAGAACTTCACTTGGTGCATTATCTCCAAATATAAGACCGGTACGCATTCTTCCTGTTGGCATTTTTACTGAGAACACCTTTTTCAATATAAATTGACCTATTGTGCCATCATTTTCTATTTCAGTCAATCTTTTTTGCTCATTAACAAAGATAAGTCCACCTTTAAACAAATCAGAATTCTTGAAACTATCCTTCATAAATAGGTTAAGTGGAACTCTGTTATCTGGAATAATACCTGTCTGAATGAGAGCGGTACGAAGTTCTTGAATATAACGAGGATTATGTGCACTATGATAGTGCAGTTTTTCCACCACCCTATACGGATTCTTTGCATCTCCATCATATTTTCGTTTTTCTGCAACAAGTGCATCATTCTGTGGGTCATAGAATGGCATATAGCGAGCTCCACGACCTATTAACTGTGCTTCCTGCATCGTAGTTTTTCCTGGTTTATTCCCCTTAGCATCACGCGTATCATACATGCGTACAATATCATAGAGATTCAGCACATCCCAACCCTCATTAAGCATATCAACAGCAAAGATAGCACGGATACCATTTCCCCTTTCTTCTAGTGAGTTCAGTAAACGTTGTTTCTCCGGAGTAATGTTATTACCATCTACAAGCAACAGATGTTCTTCTGCAAATTCATTTTGAAGTTCCAAAATAAGATTTTCATCTGTTACATCACTCTTCTTAAAATACTCGAAAGCGGAAAACAAATCACCATTAGACCTATTTCTTATATTTTCAACATCAGCCACTGATAACTTATTTACCTTTTTTATAAAATCGTCAAAATATGAGTTATTCTCCTTGATTGTTTTTGACTTTAGCATTACAACAGGCTTGATATCTTGTTTAAGCTCAACAAACAATTTTCGTTTGTACTGACTAAGTATCATTGCCTGTAAGGCTCTATCTATTGGTTCTAAATCGGTTTCAAAAGTTTCAACATCTTTTGAGTACCCATCCTCTCTGAATGCCTTTAGCGTATAGTCAAAGATTATCTTATCCTCATACTTTTGAACAATAGCTTGGTCTGTTAAATCCATAGTAGCGGTAAACTCAAGCAATATGTTAGGCATCAAACCATTGTCGTGATTAAAAATCTTATTTACAGTAGCCTCCCAGTTATCGTCTTCTTCCAATGTTCCATTACGAGTACCAGCATTCAGATGATGGGCTTCATCGGCAATAAGAACAACAGGTTTGTCAGAGAAATCATCGTATGTAATTGCGTTCTCTTTCTCTGTATTAAGGTCTATATGAAGCCCTTGTATAGTGGTTAAACATAAATTGATACAATCATCTGAAACACCTTGAAAATTTTGCACCTCTTTCACCTCCACTTGTTTTCCGTTGATGCTTATATTTGGAGCAAACAAGTACTTTGAAGAAGTAGGGTTCAAAAAGTTGTCCTTTGTTTTCTCAACTATATTGGTGCTACCAACAAAAAATAAAAAATTGCGATAACCTTTCTCATACAGATAAAGCATAGCAAGTGCCATCTGTATTGTCTTTCCTGAACCTGTCGCCATATGAAAAAGCAGATGCGGACTATCCTTTTTCTTGCCATCAAAATCATTTTCCATATAAGTAAGAAAATATTTCATACACTCAACTTGATATGGTCGAAGACGTTTTTGTGGATTTATTCCTGTCTCCAAATATTCCGGCATCTGGGTTTGTGCAATGTTACGCTTGCCAAACTCTTGCGATAATATTTCTTGAAGTTTAGCCATTATCTACTTCTCCTTATTATAAAATTCCATTGTCAATCGCTTATCTTCTTCTGTAACACCATACTCATTACTGTCAATATCTGATAATGGTACATACAGAAGGTTTTTATCAAGACACTCAAACAGGAAACGTTTTTGGTCATCAAGGCTAAGTGCATCAAAGTCCACTGCATTTGCATCAACCTTTTTTATATCCACCTTGTAATTGAGATAATCCGTAGCCTTCATTCTTTCCCAAATTTCTTTCAATTCATCTGTTATCTTAGCATCTTCTATCTCATCCGCAAATTTTGCATTTGCTTTGGCAAGCTCACAATAGACAAAGTTAGATTCGTCAAATCGTTTTTTCATAATCTCAATTTGATTATCCATTTGTTCTACTAAAACATATTGCCGTTTCAAATAATCAGAAACAAAACCCGTAGTTCCACTTCCCGCACAAAAATCTAACACAATATCGCCTGGTTGTGTTAACATCTTCACGATGCGTTCCATTAATTTATATGGTTTTTCCGTTAGAAATCCGGTTCTTTTTTTACCATCAACTCTTATTCTAGAAGCTACAGCCTCTTTCCACCAATCATTACTAGTAATTTTTGATTTTTCTTTCTGCAACAAATCAAATTCGGATTTCAAATCATCAACTGTATGAAAGAGCTCCCACCAATCTTCTGGAATTTTACCCTTTTCTGTATACTCATCACTAACATCTGCAGACATTTCTCCATTAAACCCACCTACATGAACCTCTGATTTCATCCTAACATCATCACCATAGAATGCCCATGACTCAGATGATTTAGAATACCATAATAAATTATCATGTTTCCTATTTAATTGCTTCATTTTTGGAGAACCTGGTCCTGTATAGCACCAAATAATTTCATTTCGGAAACAATCTCTGGTAAATATTGAGTCCATCAAAATTTTACAATAATGCACTTCGTTCCAATCGGCATTTACAACAATGTTGCCATCATCTGATAACAATTCCTTTGAGATTTCTAACCTATTTTTCATAAATGTCAACCATGTTGAATGGCTAAATTTATCATTATAGCCAAAACTATCACTGCCCGTATTGTATGGAACATCAACATAAATCAATTTTATTCTCCCAGCATACTTCTTCTTTAATGAATGCAACGCAAGCAAATTATTCCCCTTAATAATCAGGTTGTCATTGGCTGACAAATGCTCCACCGTATGCTCACCATCTTTATCATAGCGTTTAAAGTTTGAAAACACTTTTGATTCTGTTAATCTGTTAATCTCATCTGGTGCAAGTATCTCATTCCAAAATATTTCATCTCGCTTGGCATCCTCCTTGGTTTGACCACCCTCAAGCATACAATCCTTATATGGCCAAGATAAAACCATCTCTCTGCTCTCACTTATAAACCGTCCATCTTCATCGGTCAGCCCTATCTTGTTTTTGAATGCAGTATAACTGTCCGCAAGAAACGATTTGTTCATAACAAAACGTTGAAACTTCACCTTGTCAAATACAAGCACGCCATCAACCTCTGTAAAAAAGTTGTTTTTAAGACCTGTATGCGCAAGTAATTGTTTGATAAGAAGAGGATTAACTGACAAAGCATCCTCAATGATGCGGTTTTTTAATAGTGTACCATCATCTGTGCAGTAACGGCTGTCCATTCGCAGGAGCCGTTCAAGTTCATGAAACATGTTTAATGTATCCATAGTTCAATTCAGTAGTTTTAAGCAAAAACTACCTTTCAACTATGAAAACGCAATAATCTGTAACGAACAAAAGAAAGGTGCAGACCTTTCCATTCGCGTTCACGAGGAAGCCTCAGAAGAAACCCCGCCCAATCGCTGGAATGCCTACACCCTATAAGTGTAAGCATCAATTAATATGCGATTGGTTTGAGAAGCCTTTTTAGACAATCCTCGTGAACAAATTATTCCGATAACTCTTCAGATGAAAAGAAATCAGTTTCTGAGGCTTTTTCTTTTTCTGAACGCGAAATAATAGTCAATGCTGTATGTTAAAATTTACTTATTTATGTTTTGTTTTTTTATTACCTGTTTCTATTTTCTAATATATTTGATGTAAATTTCATCATCTTTATTCCAACTGTAAACAATTTTTCCATCACCTCCAAGATTCCACTGATCGGTTAACTCAATGGAACGCATAGGTAGATTGTCATAACTCGCCATAGCAATTAGACAACGTTCTTTACGTCTAAAACGGCGAGAAGCGGTTTGTAATATTACGTATGCACCGGTTTTATGGCTCAGTGCATACTGTTAAACATTACTTAGCAATGTGATTTTGAGTTTCCTTCATAACTTGAAAATGATTCACAAAATTTAAAGTGTTCCAAAGTTACTAAATTTATAGTTAAGCACCAAAAAATCGTCCAAAATCATAGATATTGCATTTTTTTAGTGCAGTTTTTGCTGATTTTTGCATTTTCTTGATGCGATTTAAGAAAAATTCAGTAATTTTGTGCCATAATTACATCATCAAACCATGGAACAACTTTACGAATACTTCAATAAGAAACTGAAGGAGACACCACTCTCCTTCCATCGTTACAAGTATGACGAGATAAAGTGGAACGGCAGGTTTTTCGGACTTGTAGGACCTCGTGGCGTAGGCAAATCAACAATGTTGTTGCAGTATATCAAGGAAAACCTGACAATAGCCGACACGCTCTATGTATCTGCAGACCATATATATTTCTCCACAAACAGTTTGGTTGATTTGGCAGACAGATTCGTCAAGATGAACGGCAAACATCTATTCATTGACGAGATACACAAGTATCCGGGATGGTCACGTGAACTGAAACAGATTTATGACACGCACAGCGAACTTCAAGTGGTCATATCAGGGTCGTCCATCCTTGATATTTACAAAGGTATGACTGATTTGAGCAGACGAGTACCCATCTATGAGATGCAAGGACTCTCATTTCGTGAGTACCTTATACTCTTCCATAAAATAGATGTTCCAGTTTATTCGTTGGGTGACATTCTGTCGCACAAGGTCAGCATTCCGGTTGCCCATCCTCTTCCTCTGTTTCAGGATTATCTGAAGCGTGGTTACTACCCTTTCGGAAAAGATGAGGAACTGGAAATGGAGTTAATGCAAGTCATCAATCAGACGATGGAAGTGGATATACCACAGTTCCTTGAAATCAACGTCACGACAGGTCGCAAGCTAAAGCAACTGCTGATGGTGGTGGCAAAAAGCGTTCCTTTCAAACCAGTGATACAGAAGTTGGCAAACGTTACCGGCATCAGTCGCAACAATATCTCAGACTACCTTATTTATATGGAGCGAGCAGGAATGTTCTCCCAACTCCGTGACAGCACAGGCGGAATAAGGGGTATTGGGAAGGTGGAGAAACTGTATCTTGACAACACAAATCTCATCTACACCCTCACCCCACTTAATGCAGAGATTGGCAACGTACGTGAAACATTTTTCATGAACCAGATGCGGGTACGCCACAACATTGTCAGTTCGCCCATCTCTGACTTCCAGATAGATGATATGACCTTTGAGATAGGCGGACGCAAGAAAGGACAAAAGCAAATTGAATCAGCCACACACGGCTACATCGTAAAGGACGACATTGAGACAGGCTTCGCCAACGTCATTCCCCTGTGGGCTTTTGGTTTGAATTATTAGTAAAAATATGGATGAGATTTTTCGCTACATTCCATTTCGCTCAAAATGACGCAATTTAACTTCTCAATTGCAAAGACAATTTTCTTTAATGCCGCCTCATGTTTTACAACCAAATCTGGGTAATTATATGCTTTACCACGCCACGTGCAATGTTATGATGCAGATCATTCATCTTTACATTAATCGCAGTCATAATTTTTAATTGTTAAACAACTCGTATCATTTTACCACCGCAACCCGAACTGGCTCGGTTGGTGTGCTATTGCAACTCTTGATACTAATTTTACTTATCCATAAACTGTTGTCAAAGTTCATCAAAACTACTGGGACAATATCCAACAAATATATAATCTCATTGAAAAAATTATAACAGCAATGCTTTGATGACTTCTTTCCCGATAAGTTTCTTCAAAGTTGAGCCGACTTCAGGATCTCCATTGATAGTAGCCCAATGTGCCTCAAATATAGGATTATTATAATCAAAAGAATTGCTCTTATTACGTCTGTAAAGAACTAGTCTTTCTTTGTCACAAATACCCATAATTGTTGCACTCATCATTTTGGCATATGAACGAGATTGCTTATATGCTTCGAGTCTCTCCCTTGAGGAAGACATATCGTATTTTGCCTCTATTACCATAGGTGCGTTCTCTGCATGTTTCTCCCCTGAAGGGAAGAACACAAAGTCTGGAATAGCTTTTTCTTTTCGTCCAGCCTTCTGCGATAATTGTCTGTTCCAATCTTCGCTTGTATAACCTAGTGTTTCAAGAACAGGAATGAGAAGTTTTTCTTCGACATTGCGCTCTGGATGACCAGGTTCATATTCAATCTCCTGCCAATCTCGAGGTACAAAGAGTTTAGGTAAAACTTCGATGTTGCCTCCTTTCTCTTCTATAAGCCTTAGTAATTCATTATAATCTGTTGCACTGAGTTCTACTCCATTGACTCCTTGTAAGTTCTTACGAACAATTGGTAGTTCCTTAAAGTACGGATGTTCTTTAAGTTCCTTATTTGAGATTGGTGGTATAACTACACCATCTCTAACTGTTGTTCTACATTGATAATAGTCAAATGGCTGGAATCTTCCACCGGAATCTGCCCTCCAGATAGAGTGTATGCAACTATGTGGTGCCAATGCATATATTACAACAATATCACCTCTTTTGGTTTTTTCATTACATGCCCATATTGATGAACTGTCTTCTTGGATGTTTGAAAGGAACTCCTTGTAATCTTCCTTGCTTGCACCTGTCATCCAAACATTTGTCGGTTTAGGCAAATCTTTTTTCTTTGAGTTCTCATCTTTAAGAAGAGATGTGAACCCATAAAAGCAAGCACAAAACTCTGCATCCGTTAAGTCATTTTCTTCTTGGAACTTTGTAAAAGCAACACATAGGTCATAATAATATACAAAGTACTCGGCATAATTCTTTGTTCTAGGCACTTCTGGCAATTCTATATCTAGAACCTCTGCATTTTCTTCAAGAATATCAAATCTTCTTGGAAAAAGAATAGGTTTAAAGAAACCATAATACTCATAAAGAAACATTGATAGATAATGAATACATCCAAGCTTTGCACGATAATTATCATTCTTTATGTATAATTGTTTAGAAGATGGAGTTTCTATAATGGACAAACTACCTTCTTCATCTTCTTCTAATTCTACTATTTGAAAATTGTCTATTAGATTACGGAAATCATCAAAAGTAAAGTCTTCTTCTTTTAATAATCCAGATTGAGTCAAATTGACAGCAAAAAGTTGTAATGTATTAGCGTACATATATAAATCAGGAACCTCCTTAAAGGAGTCCATTTTGTCGTAGATACCACAAGCATCATCATAGAAGTTTTCACCATTGAAACTAAACAAGTCAATAAGTTCCTTACCTTCTTTTGAGTTTTTAAATAACTGCCAATTTTTCTTATTCATTGCATCTTTAGATTTATAAATTAGTCTATACTTTATTTTTTGTTTACCATTAAAGCATCATACGTTTTATGTTTATTACTCTTGATTAAATTTCAAGGCACGCATTACCTCAACAAGCAAACCGCTGACAGGATAATAGATATAACGTTTGATAACATTCTCTCCTGTCGCTTCAAGAGCATCTTGATAGGCATCAAGTTGACCAGCATACCAACCTGCATAATGTTCTGAATCTGCATCAAGTACTGCCTTTGGTCCCATTGGACAAGTCTTGAAGTCAACAAGGATGTCACCTGCATCAGTTTGCCAAACAAGGTCAATACTACCCACTATGGTCTGTCCTTCTCGTTCCAGACGGAACGGACGTTCATGGTAAGTCCTTACGGATACACCATGCTTCTCAGTCAAATATTCAGTGAGATTCTTCCATGCAATAGTGATTGCTTCTTTGTCTGCTAATACACCTTTTAGACCATAACTGTCAATAATTTCATCCAACTCAATCTTGTATGCAGGACGTGATTCCTCAACACCTGCAAAAATCTGATGGATACAATCACCAACAATTGCTATATCAGATGGCTGCTTGGCAAAAGGGATGCGCTTTTCAAAGTTATGATGTGAAGCAACTTTACCTTTAGCATGAATGCGACTTGGTGAGAGATAACGAGGTTCTTTCATTTCAAACGAAGGCTTATCTATTTTCAAAGACATCTCTATTGCTTTGTCACGTTTTCCGTAGGATTTTTGCACATCCGACTCTGTAAGTGTGAAGTCCTTGAACAAATGACCTGTCCCGAATACATCCCAATCACCAAATTCAGGAATACTCTCTGCAACCGTATCCACACCAACATCCTTTGGCCATTGAAGCAAATTATTACCTTTTCCCGACTCTTCAATATTGAGAATCAACACATCCTGCGGACGAGTCATACCTACGTAGAGTATGCGATTGGACTCTGCAATCATTGACTTATAAGCCAACTTGAAACTCTCAGATTCTTCAATCATCACGCTGATTTCATCAGGCACATTCTTTAAGGTTCCATAAACCCAAGGAATCAGACGGATGAATACATCTGGGTACGGATTGTCTGCAGATGGCTCTTCGCAATGTATTGCGTGAACACCATATACCTCATTCTTGACAGATTTCTTTAAATCAGCAACATTAGTATTGAGCGACATCAGTATGACATACTTCCATTGCAACCCCTTGCAAGAATGATAAGTATGCAGTTGCACACCGTTGGGGTCACCACTACAAATAGGAGAAACCTCCTCTATATAAGCAAGGAACCCATCGATGGTAGCTGGCATATTCATCTGCACGCTATGCTCTTCATAAGCACGAGCTGTGTTAATAATGGTTTGTAGGCACGAAATACCGAAAGTTGGTTCATCGGCAAGTTTCTTAACCACATCGTAGAGGTTAAGTTCAATAATCATACTCTCAACAAGCGAAGCCACAGATTGCTGTTGGAGTCGAGGGCGTATTGTCAACAACTGACTAATCAATGGAACATCTGAGAGATAGTCTTCCGTCTTTGCAGAAGCTTCTGCATCATTAAGAATCTTTGCTTCGATAATCTGCTGAGTTGAACAATCTGATTCTGTAAGTATCGCTACAGTTGCCTTAGAGAGTGCATCCTTGGCACTTCCTACAATACGCAGAAGCGATGCCACCAAAGGATAAACAGGCGACTCTATGACGGGATAATCTTCTCGGCTTGAAGGTATATCCCATCCTTTCAGATTATCTGCGACTGCAGCAAGGGTAGTATTGGCACGAGCCAATACTGCAATTTCATTAGGCTTTGCACCATTATTCAACAATTTCAAGATGTGTTCAGCCACACCAGTTCCCTCTCCTGCTACAAAATATCGTAGTGAATCTTCGTGAGTTTCATTTTTCCTTTCTTTACCAAGATGGATGTTTTTCTTGTCAAGCACATCAGCAAAAGTCTTCTCAAAGACTGCATTATTCACCTCCACGATGTCAGGAAGCGAACGCCATGACCTATCGAGAGTATCGGTATCGCAACCATTCTCCTTCTTGTCAACACTATCAACAACTGCCTTGGTCAGAGCAATATCCGAACCACGGAAACCATAAATCGCCTGTTTATAGTCACCCACCCAATATGAGTGCTCCATTAAATCAGAAAGAGCATCGAAAATCTTGACCTGAATAGGCGAAGAATCTTGAAACTCATCAACAAAGAGGTAACGGTATGACTGTGAGATTTCAGAAGCAACATCCTTGTTCTGCATCAGCAGACGCATGTATTTCTCCATATCGCCCTCTGTCATACCGATGCTTGACTTATCCTGAAGCTCGTTAGTCTTGTCAAGTAATCGAATTACCACTTTCTCACCATAGATAGTAGGAAGTGTGTTGATTCGTAAGTCGATGTCTTTTTCTTTAACACGGACATTTGCACGTCCATCAAGTGGAATCTTGTGCTCTGAGATATCCATATGTCCCATAATCTTGATACGGGAAATTACTGAACTCTGTAAATCCTTTGGAACATTAAGCACTGCACGAAGCATACCATCGATACGCATACGTACAAGCATGCCCTCTTCCTGTGGCTCGATGTGGATATCGGAAGCCTGCTCTGTAACTGCACGCTCAATGATACTGTTTACAA
>JAZLHT010000094.1:0-1498 GCA_045616965.1 Candidatus Enterocola sp. | reverse complement strand
AATAGAGCAAGGAACTGATTTTCTCATTAAGCTAACACCTTTTTTGGAATTTCATCGTGATTACGTCACTGTTCCTATGATAAATTCAGAACACATTTCTATAAAACTAGATAAGACAGATACAATTCTTTTGTATGAATTAAAAAAAACTACCCTTTATTCACAACTAATTCAAAGGATAAAATCTAACTATTTCGATTTATCCTTAACAAATTCTAACAAAAAAAAACTGCTTAATATTCTTAATAAAAAATTGTATTCTTTCATTCTCTCTAAAATAGTTATGTTTCAAGGTGAATTATAACTATTATTGTAAATTTTTAGTACTATGTATTGCATAGTTCTAAAATTTTATTTATCTTTGCACCCGATAAGACAACAAAAAGGTATAAATGATAGAACAGGCAATAATAGAAAACATTAATTCTCAGATGCGTAAGGGCATCTTGGAGTATAGCGTACTGTTGCTTGTTAAAAAGAAGTCTTCTTACTCCTCTGATATAATAGAAGAGCTTAAGAAGGCTGAACTCATTGTTGTGGAAGGAACGCTCTACCCTCTTCTTAGCCGATTAAAGAACAACGGCATACTAACCTACTCTTGGGTGGAATCCACGCAGGGTCCGCCACGTAAATACTACCAACTTACAGAAGATGGAGAGAAACTGCTTGCAGAGATGGAGACTACATGGAACTCTATAGAACAGACAATAATACATATAAAACAATGAACACAACTGTAAACATAAATCTGGGCGGTATGGCATTCATAATAAACGAAGATGCCTACAAAAGTCTGCAACAATACATACACTCATTTGAAGATAAGTATGACGATAAGGAGATAGCCAAAGACATAGAGTTCCGCATTGCAGAGTTGTTCACAGAATATCTGAGAAAACTCAGCAGACAAGTGATAGAGATGTCTGATGTGGAGAATGCCATAAAACAGATTGGAGAACCAAACCCTGAGGACCAATCAGAGACGGCAAAGACACAGCCTAAGAAAAAGAAAAAATTATATAGAGACACCCTTAACGGTCTTATAGGCGGTGTATCAAGCGGTCTTGCAACATACATGGGCATCGATACGGCAATAGTACGTATTGTGTGGGTATTACTATTTATACTTTGCAACCCTATAGCCGCACTTATATATGTTCTTATGTGGATTATATTACCCGAAGCCAAAACCCCCACTCAACGCCTTGAGATGCAGGGGCTTGACATAACCACAGAGAACTTGCAGAATGAGAGTGCAAACATTATAGCAAACAGAGGAAACAACGGCTGTCTAAGCCTGCTTGGAAAAACCTTTATTGTGCTTTCCGTAATATGTCTGTTATGTCCGTTATTGCTTGCATTATTGCTTATGCCTATCTTCTTCTTAGGCGTATCGGGGATATCCGATACCATATTCATAGCACTTTCAGCACTTGTCATAATACTATGTCCTATAATCGCACTAATCCATTACCTTAAAGGATTAAATAATTATGAT
>JAZLHT010000093.1:0-1401 GCA_045616965.1 Candidatus Enterocola sp. | reverse complement strand
GACAGATAATCGTGGTTGTACGTATGATGTATCAGCCGTAGTAACAGAGCCTACACCGTTCATAGTTACAGACAAAATAAAGAATGTAAGTTGTAACGGTGGTTCAGATGCTTATGTGAATCTTACAGTGGACGGAGCGGTTCGTGATTATGAATATTTATGGACTCACCCCGATGGCACCACAACCACAGATAAGGATGTTCTTAACGTTAAGGCAGGAATGTATCATGTGGTGATTACCGATGCAGTGGGTAATGTTTATGAGAATGATTACAAGGTAACAGAACCTCAACCACTGACTGTTGAGACCATTATTACATCCAATTTTGAAGAGAAATGTTTTGGTGACGCCACCGCAAACATAGACATTGCCATTAACGGCGGTACAGAACCGTTCAATGTGGATTGGATAGGTGTAACATCGGAACAGATTGCCGATTCTGCACACGTGTTTAATCTTGCCGCAGGCACTTACAAAGTTAAGATTGTTGATGCCAATTCTTGCGAAACGTCATTGTCACAGGATATAACACAACCGGAGAAGCCACTTTCCATTACAGGTGTACGCATTACAGAGAATATCTGTAGCGGAGAGGGTGCCGGCAGCATAGAGATAGATATAGAGGGTGGCACCGAGCCATATACTTTCTTATGGACAGGGGCTGGAGTTGTAGAGGGTGACCAGAACCAATACAACCTTAACGGAGGTGTGTTTGGCGTTAATGTCACCGATGCCAACGGCTGTACAACAGACAGGTCATTCACACTGTTTGATCCCACACCTATAACCATAACTGCATACGGTGAGAACCTTACATGCTTTGAGAGCAATAACGGAAAAGTATGGTCTGAAGTTAGCGGAGGTGTATATCCGTACAGTTTTGTATGGAGTTATGACGGAGCCCAAATCTCTACAGATTCCATTGTGTCATCACTTAACAAGGCAGGTTCATACTATGTAGAGGTTAAAGATAAATTAGGTTGCACTGGAAACTCTATGTATGAGATAACTCAACCTGCAGAATTTACCGCATCTACAGATATATACAATATTACGTGCAATGGTGCCGCTGACGGTAAGGTTGTAGTAACACCGCAAGGTGGGGTGGAGACGTACAGTTATGCTTGGTACAATATTGCGGATATGTCAACCGTAATATCCACACTGTCAGAGGCGGCTAACTTAGAGCCAGGTGCATACAGAGCTAATGTTACAGATGCAAACGGCTGCCCATTACAGACCGAGGTGCTCACAGTAACGCAGCCTGAAGCATTAAGCATATCATACACTAAAGATGATGTAGCCATATATGGAGAGGCTACAGGTCAGATAGCCATCAATGTAGAAGGTGGTTCGCCTGTATACACATATTTGTGGACATCAGGTCCAAGTATAACAGA
>JAZLHT010000092.1:0-3330 GCA_045616965.1 Candidatus Enterocola sp. | reverse complement strand
CTACTCAATAGACGGAGGTGCCAACTATAGTGAAAAGAACGTATACGAGGGTCTTCAAAAGGCGGATGTACAGGCGAAAGTGAAGGACGAAAATGGCTGTGTGTCATTAAAGAGTGTGGCAATAAAGGTTGAAGACAAGTCAGTATCACCAAAGAGCACCTTTGAGGTTACAGGTGGTGGTTCATATTGTGCGGACGGTGAAGGTGTATCTGTAGGTCTTAACGGATCAGAGACAGGCTTCACATACACACTGTACAAAGATGGTGTTGCAACATCAACCTCACTTGAAGGTACAGGCTCAGATCTTGACTTCGGTAAGCGGAAAGATGCCGGTGTATATACAGTCAAGGCAGAGAATACTACAACTGCGTGCTCAGCCACAATGACAGGTTCAAAAGAAGTATTCATTTATGATTTGCCTATAGCAGGTTCAACGAATGTGATAAATAACACTAACTGCAAGCCTCCATATAATGGATCGTATAAGATAACAGCGGAAGGTGGAAGTGGAAATTATTCTTATTCAAACAATAACGGGGAGTCATATAGTAGTATAGCATTATATGAAAGATTGCAGTCTGCTAATGTGACAGCCAAAGTAAAAGATTCTAATGGTTGTGTATCAGAACTCAGCGTGGAGATAAAAGTGGAAGACAAGTCTGTAGCACCAAAGAGTAACTTTGAGGTTACAGGTGGTGGTCCATATTGCGAAGGTGGCGATGGTGTGTCAGTAGGTCTTGGCGGATCAGAGACAGGCTTTACATATACACTATACAAGGATGGTGTAGCAACATCCATTTCCTTGCCAGGTAATGGCTCCGTTCTTAATTTTGGTAATCAGAAAGTGGCTGGAACTTACACCGTGGTTGCAGAGAATCCTGAAACAAAATGTTCGGGTACAATGAATGGTTCTGTTAAGGTGATAGTTAATGCCAAGCCCACAATAAAGGAAGATGTTTCGGCAAAATGTGCTCCTGATTTATTGAGTTACTCAATAGTAGTGACAGTCAGTGAGGGTATGGTGACATGTAGCGAATCTGCCGAAATAACAAATGTGGGTAATGTGTGGACAATAAGAGGTGTGGCTGCAGGACATGATTGTACTCTGACTGTTACAACATCAGCAGGTTGTATAAACACAATGTCTGTGACTGCTCCTGAGTGTAAATGTCCTTCAATTGAGGCTCCAAGTGGAGCGGTAAACAGTTCATATTGCATAGGCTCAGAAAAGAGTGCCATAAAGGTTAATTCTCCTACAGAAGGATATGCGATATATTGGTACGATGCTGCAACAGGCGGAAATAAAGTAGCTGAAGGTGCGTCATATACACCGGAAAATCCTGGCACATACTATGCTGCAAAAGTTCAAGTAGTGAGCGGTTGTCAGAGTTCAACAAGAACACCTGCAACACAGACAGAGAATGCATTGCCAACACCTACAGCAGGAAGTAACACTCCTATATGCTCGGGTACATCATTGAATTTGAGAGTTGGCTCATACTCATCATATAGTTGGAGCGGTCCATCAGAATTTGTCTCAACGGAACAGAATCCGGTTATAGCAAAAGCCACAGTATCCGCTTCGGGTGATTATACGGTAGAGGTTACTGATGCTAATGGCTGTAAGAACACTTCAACAACATCAGTTACGGTAAACGCATTGCCGGAGGCAAAAATAGAAGGAGATGCTGCTGTATGTCAAAGTAGTACACTCACCTTAATAGGTTCAGGTGCTGATAAATACAGTTGGAATGGAGGGTCATATACCACGGTAGGTACATATACAGTTTCTACTGTAACTTCTGGTTCTCAGACTATTAAACTTAAAGTAAGAGATGCTAATGGTTGTACCAGTCCTGAGGTAAGCAAGCCTATAACAGTTAACGCTAAGCCGGAAATAACAGAGACGGTAGCAGCCAAGTGTGCTGATGATTTGAAGAGTTACTCAATAGTAGTGACGGTCAGCGAGGGTACGGTGACATGTAGTCAGTCTGCCACAATAACAAATGTGGGTAATGTGTGGACAATAAGTGGAGTGGCTACAGGACATGATTGTACTCTAATTGTTACAACATTAGAGGGTTGTATAAACACAATGTCTGTTATAGCGCCTAATTGTAATTGTCCTTCAATAAATGCTCCAGCCGGAGCTGTGAGCAGCTCATACTGTTACGGCACAGAAAAGAGTGCCATAAAGGTCAATACACCTACAGAGGAATATGCAATATATTGGTATGATGCCGCAATAGGTGGAAATAAGGTTGCCGAAGATGCATCATATACACCAGAAACACCAGGTACATATTATGCGGCGAAAGTTCAAAAAGTGAGCGGTTGTCAAAGCTCAACAAGAACACCTGCAACACAGACAGAGAATGCGTTGCCAATAGCAGGCAAAACAGATGTTACAGACAATACCCAGTGTATAGCACCATTTAATGGAACTTATACAATAACCGCAGATGGTGGCAGTGGAACTGGTTATAGTTATTCAGTTAATGGAGGTGAATATAAGACTAAATCAAAATATGAAGAATTACAATCTGCTGATGTGACCGTTAAAGTTAAAGATTCTAATGGTTGTGTATCAGAGAGTATTGCAATAAAAGTTGAAGACAAGTCAGTAGCACCTAAGAGCACCTTTGAGGTGACAGGCGGAGGCTCATACTGTGCGGACGGCGAGGGTATGCCAGTAGGTCTTAACGGATCAGAGACAGGCTTCACATACACACTGTACAAGGGAGAAACAGAAATATCTTCACTTGCCGGTACAGGTTCAGCCCTTGACTTCGGCAAGCAAACAGAAGCTGGTACCTATACAGTCAAGGCGGAGAACACCACAACAGCATGTTCAGCCATGATGACAGGTTCTGTTGAAGTATCTGTTTATGAGCTGCCAATAGCAGGCAAAACAGATGTTACAGACAATACCCAGTGTATAGCACCGTTTAATGGAGCTTATACAATAACCGCAGAGGGCGGTAGCGGAGTTTACACCTATTCAATAGACGGAGGCGCCACATACAGTGGTCAGTCAAAATATACGGGTCTTCAGTCAGCAGACGTACAGGCAAAAGTGAAGGACGAAAACGGATGTGTGTCAACAGAGAGTGTGGCAATAAAAGTGGAAGACAAGTCAGTTGCTCCTAAGAGCACCTTTGAGGTGACAGGCGGCGGTTCATACTGTGCGGACGGAGAAGGTGTAAATGTAGAACTTGACGGTTCAGAGACAGGCTTTACGTACACACTATACAAAGATGGTGTTGCAACATCAACCTCACTTGAAGGCACAGGCTCAGCCCTTGACTTCGGCAAGCAGAAAGAGGCAGG
>JAZLHT010000091.1:0-2132 GCA_045616965.1 Candidatus Enterocola sp. | reverse complement strand
TGTTCGCTTGCCTGCTTTTATACCCTTTAAAGTGCTGTTAATACTTTTGATTGTAGTATTGTTTAGGTAATATGCAATAGTGGTTCTATTCGCTCTAATGAGCGTACCCTCTTTAATATCACCTGTAATCCTTAAATCTTCAAGTATCTTCCTAACTGTCCTATAATTACCGTGTAGTAAATTAGCTACATCATTTGCGGTCATCAATGTACCTTGCAAATCTTCTTCTTTACTCATTTTTGCACCCTCGCATTATCATTTGCAATATGGAATTGTATTTGTATTACTATTGATACAATTCTAACAGATTTTCAATAAAAGGGCAAATTTGACAAGGTATAGCATGACCGTATAACATGGGGTAAATTGAATACAAATAAAAAATGCCTTTGCGGTGTAACCAACAAAAGCAACATTTAAAATCAACAATTAAAGTGTAGCAGGTTCTCCGCCATAGGTCAAGTTTGACATGCTTTAAATTAGGGGAGAATTGATAAATGCAGGCTACAAGAGAATTTAAGACAAATGCAGAAGCTGTTACAAAAGTTAATGGCTATCAACTAACAACGGCATTATTAAGAGGCGGACTGGCTGAACTAAAACTAAACAATGCAACCGGGCTTGTGCTGTTGTATTTGGCAAGTTGCTACAATGGTGGAGTGATATACCCAAAGGTCAATACAATAGCTGATAATGTCGGAATTAGTGCTATATCAGTTAAGAGAGCCATAGCGGAGCTGCTGAAAACAAATTGTATAATGAAATCAAAGCGACATAATGGCACTAATGCAAATTGCTATGTCCTTACTCAAAAGATACTTTCAATGTATCACGGTGATACTAACAAAGGTATCAAGATGATACTTTCATGCATGAAATCAAACCATAATAAGTTAGAACAACAACATGATGAGGTTGCTGTTTTTTCTAATAATTCAGATTTAAAGGGGGTTAAGGGGGAAACGTCAAAGGATATGAGCAGGACTGCCATGCCTGTTTCCTCTGAAACTCATCAATTTGACCTTGATGAAATCCCTGATATTATCAAAAACAAAAAAGATATTCGCAACGTTAAAAGGTATTGGGGGTCTCTCCGCCGGGAAATTAAAATTGAATACTGGCAGGAACAGGCAGAAATTGACGAGAAAAAACGTAAACGTGTGGAATATGAAAGAGCCGAAGAAGAACGCAAGGCAAAGGAAAGAGCCGAGAGAGAGGCTTACGACCGCCTGCCATTAAATGAGAAATTCCCAAAACCGAACGCAATTAAGCATATATGGTGTTTGAGAAATTTACTTGCAATGAAAGGTTATCAAGTAAGCGGATTATCAGCCGATTTGGTGGCTTTGTATGATTTGGATGTCCGGGCAATTTGTCGGATGTCAGAGGATGAAGTTAAACAGATTTGTTTGTGATAAGATTGGGTTCAGAGGGTTAAGAGTATGTCATTAAAATTTATAGATTTTTGTTCAGGTATAGGTGCAGGTAGATTAGGTCTTGAATTATTAGGTTTGACATGTGTTGCACATAGCGAAATCAATCCTGATTCAGATTACACATATCAAGTATTTTATAATGATAATCGTAATTTGGGTGATTTAACGGTACTTGATTATGAACAGACTCCCGAAAGTGATGTTTTGATAGCGGGCTTTCCTTGTCAGACGTTTTCCATAGTGGGCAAAAGGGCAGGTTTTGAAGATGAAAGAGGCCAAATAATATATCACTTAAAGAATATCTTGCAGCACAAAGATATTCCGTACTTTATATTTGAAAATGTTAAAGGGTTAGTAAATCATGACGGTGGTAGAACTTTAGTAGCGATTGTTGAACTATTAAATAGTGCTGGCTATGAAGTTGCATATAAAGTGTTAAATAGTGTTGATTATGGTGTACCACAGTTGCGTAGAAGAGTAATTTTCATAGGTAATCGATTAGGCGTAAAAAATTATCATCCAAAACCAATATATGATGAGAAGAATTATAAGACTGTGGGAGAAGCATTAAACAAGTATTTAAAAATGCCTGAAAACAAAGACATTAATCATATATTTTCAAATACAAGTCCTGAAATGCAAAAAAGGTTAAAAAATATACCAGTTGGTAAAAGTCTATATGGTAACTATAGTGAC
>JAZLHT010000090.1:0-1296 GCA_045616965.1 Candidatus Enterocola sp. | reverse complement strand
ATTAAGGGATATGCTCCGCAACTTCTACGGACCTATAAAGATATGTGACGCAATGCTGCGTTTCGGTTTCATAACGGGCATAACCAAGTTCTCACAACTGAGCATATTCTCTGAGATAAACAACCTCACCAACATAAGTATGCTGCCCGATTATGACGGACTGTGCGGCATAACAAAAGAAGAACTGCTCACACTGTGCAAGCCTGATATTCAGGCACTTGCAGACAAGCAGAAAATCAGTTTTGAGGATGCGGTTGCAAAACTTACAGAGAACTATGACGGCTACCATTTTTCAAAAGGCGATGACGGAGTAATGACAGATGTGTTCAACCCATTCAGTCTTATAAACGCCTTCAGTGCAAGGGATATAGGTCAGTATTGGTACAGTTCAGGTACACCTACGTTCCTGTTTGGTGAAATGCGCAAGTATAAGACGGAATTGCAAAATATAGAGGGCAGGGTTGCTGGAGAAAATGAGTTCAACGTGTCACCAGAGGTTGCTGTGTCTGCACTCCCAATGCTTTACCAGAGTGGCTACCTTACAATAAAGAAAGCTGACACCATTACCAGACTATTCACATTAGGATTCCCTAACAAGGAGGTAAAAGAGGGGTTCCTGCAATCTTTCCTGCCTATGGTGTCAAACATATCCGATGACGAGAGCAACAGAATGCTTGTGCGTGTGGTTCAGGCACTATACGCTGATGACATAGACACCGCACTTACAGAGATAAAGGCGTACATAGCCGCCATTCCGTACTACTATGAGAACAAGACAGAGCCTGCGTTTCAGACAATAATGTACCTTATACTGACTCTTCTTGGACAGAATATGAGGGTTGAGGTCCCGTTTGCCGTAGGCAGGACAGACGCCATACTTGAGACCACAAACACAATCTACATAATAGAGTACAAGGTGGACCAGTCAGCAGATGTCGCACTTAAACAGATAGATGACCAACACTACGCAGACCCTTACCTTGCAGACACACGTCGCAAGCTAAAGGTGGGCATAAACTTCTCCACGGAATCACGCACCATAGAGAGTTGGAAGACTGTGGAGATCAGATAAATGTGACATCGGGGTATGAGGTATGACAAGGCTGGCAACGTGACCACATACGCAAGCCCCGACGCAGGCACTGTTACAATGAAGTACACCCCTCAGGGTCAGGTGCTTGAACGCACCACTCCTACGGGCGTGATAAAATACGAGTATGACTTTGAGCGTCTGCAGAAGACCACATCAACATCAAACGCCGACAACGCCCTTACCGACGAGGTGTTCTACCTTTA
>JAZLHT010000089.1:0-2140 GCA_045616965.1 Candidatus Enterocola sp. | reverse complement strand
TTGAAGTAGGCTCTGTACCTTGTTCCGTCATCCATTGGTTTGCAGTCAGTTGTCATTCCACTGCCTATCTCTATTGTCATAGACCCCGATGTGGAGAGGGTGGCGGTCTGGTTTACGTCAATATGCTCAGGTGACGAACTGTCACCGTATAAGCCGTGACGCCCGTTTGTATCAGTGGCGTCTATGTAGTAGCTGACTGTTCCGTTTACCGTGGCATCGGCATCAATCTTTCCCGTGTATCCGTCATCGTCGGTCCCATTCATAAGCACGGACTGGTATCCGCCTTCTGATTTTGAATCCTTGTAATGGAGCGTGACCTCCTTCAACTTGCAGGTGCTTGTCACCTTGGCGTTGATTACTACGTCTTTGCACGGAACGGACGCTCCGCTGTTTACATTGGCAATCACCGGTCCTGAGACCACGTCAGAATCTTCTGCCGGAACCTCCTCATTCTTCAGGCAGCGGACAGAACGTACGTATTTGTTGCCAGGACCTATATACCAGTCAAATATTAAGTCACTGCGTTCTCGTTCTGATTCTACTACAACGTAATCTGCACTTAGTTGATTATGAGTTTGTGATGTAGTCCAGAACCAGGTAAAACTGACACATTTATTTGTGTTTACAGGCAGTGCCGCAAATCCATAAGTGTCGGTGCCATTACCACCATCATCCCAGCCATTGGTGGATTTTAAGTGCTTGCCAGCAGTACCAGAACCTTTGCCATCGGTTGTCTCTATGAAGTTTCTTAATGTTTCCCACTCGTCAACACTTGGGACATGCCAACCATTGGGGCAGATACCTTGACGATTGCCTATAAATTCTTCAGTTTGTTTTTCTCCATCGGCTATTCCTACCGCAGCAGCCCAGTTATACATGTAACCGAATTTTGCGATTAGGTCATCGGTAAGGTTATTATTATTGTAATTAAAATCGTAGGTGTATTCCTGCCATAAACTCTTGTTTGTGGCATCAACGTAGTATGGGGTGTAAACAACACTTTCTGATGTCGTCGACACTGTTTTTATTCCAGCCTTGTACGCTTCAGACTCGGTGTCATACTTTGAGCAGCGGTAATTCTCCGCCATCCATATGTGGTTGCCTATCTTAACCTGAGGGTATTCATCAGCGTTGCACTTCTCCTTGCCTTTGCGGGTGATGGTTACAGTATCTGTTTTTGTACCACCTTCTGTTCTGAAAATTATTGCGGCTTGGTCTGTCATTGTTGTCTCATTCTCTTCCACTTGAATTTTGACGGTCTGGTCACCACATCCGTTTGCAACAGACAGCGTAGCCCACTCTTTGTAACTCCGTGCAGTCCAGCATACATTTGATGTCACTTTTGCGTCAAAACTACCGCCTTCAGTCTCCACTGTTTTTGCCGATGGGGAAACATTTAGTGTCTCTTCATTCTTCAGACAACGGACAGAATATGCCGATGTTTTTCTATTTGATTCTTTCAGTATGTAAGTACCACTCTCAAACTCCATGTATTTTGCACTGTTGCTCGATTTTGTATCTGAAGTCCAAAACCAGGCAGAGTAACCGACATTACGATTCGTCTTATTTCCATCAACCGAACCGGCAGGTAATATAGAGAATCTTGTATCGTTAATACCATTGCCATCAGTTCCATCATACATCTTTGCCCAACCTGTTTCTGACTTCAAGTGAGTTGGGATTAAACTGGAGGTAGGGAAGTACTGGTATGAGAACAAACGGTTCCAATCTGATTCATTTGGCACGTGCCACCCATTGGGGCATATACCCTGACGGTTGTGAAATGGACCGTTTGCGTTAGCAGCCTCATCGGTTGTCATACCCATAGTGGCGGACCAGTTGTATAAATAACCGAATTTTTCCACTTCACTGTTGGTTAGTTGTTTTATTTTATCATCTGTTTGATTCCATAATGTTTTATCTGAGGCATCTGCAAAATAGGCGGACATCAGATCTTCGTTTGAATATTCCTTGTTCTTTTCTATCATTGGAACAGTTAGCATTCCAGCGTTGTACGCTTCAGACTCGGTGTCATACTTTGAGCAGCGGTAGTTCTCCGCCATCCATATCTGGTTGCCAATCTTAACCTGTGGGTATTCATCAGCGTTACATTTCTCCTTGCCTTTGCGGGTGATGGTTA
>JAZLHT010000088.1:0-5927 GCA_045616965.1 Candidatus Enterocola sp. | reverse complement strand
ATAAATCAGCATTTATTTTTATTTCAGTACCTGCAATATCGGCTGCACTTCGGCATAACTTAAGTAAACTTAGTTCTGCTCTCGTTCCTAGTAACAGTTAACTTTCAATTATTATGTCACAAATAGCTCCATTTAAAGTTTTTTCGGGTACTAAGTCCCGTTACATGGCAGAGCAAATCTGCAAACACATAGGTTGCCCACTTGGTGAAATGAATATCCAATATTTCGCTGATGGCGAGTTTGTTGTATCATACGAGGAATCAATACGTGGTTGTGAGGTATATCTTATACAATCCACATTCCCTAATGCAGATAACCTGCTTGAGTTACTGCTTATGATTGACGCTGCAAAGCGTGCATCCGCAAGCAGAATAGTTCCTGTAATACCCTACTTTGGTTGGGCTCGTCAGGACCGAAAGGACAAACCACGTGTATCAATAGGTGCTAAACTTATTGCAGACCTTCTTAGTGTTGCCGGCATTGACCGTGTAATCACTATGGACCTACACGCAGACCAGATTCAAGGTTTCTTTGATGTTCCTGTTGACCACCTCTACTCTTCATCTATATTCCTGCCATATATCCAATCTATGAAATTGGAGAATATGGTTATGGCATCACCCGATGTGGGTGGCTCAAAACGTGCCGCAAGTTATGCAAAATACTTGGGTACAGACCTTGTACTTTGCCACAAGCAGCGTGCTAAAGCCAATGTGGTTTCAGAAATGAAGGTTATTGGTGATGTAGAAGGTAAGAATGTTATTATTCTTGACGATATGGTTGATACAGCAGGTACCATTACCAAGGCTGCTGACCTGTTTATTGAGAACGGAGCACTCTCTGTACGTGCATTTGCACCTCACGCAGTTCTTTCAGACCCTGCTACAGAGCGTATAAACAACTCTAAACTTACAGAGATATTCTTCACAGATTCTATTCCTCTACGCAAGCAGAGCGATAAAATAAAGGTTATTAGTGCCGCAGGTCTTCTTGCAGACAGCATTATAAAGTGTAATCTTAATGAGAGTATTTCTGAGAGCTATTTAATCAAATCTCACTAACGTGAGATTTGATTAGGGACAAGGTACAAGGAAAAAGGGACAAGTAAAGACTCCCACCCCTTGACCCTTGTTCCTTGACCCTTGACCCTATATGAAAAAGCCCCTTCCTATATTGGAGAACGTCCTTATCACTGACGTGGCGGCAGAAGGTAAAGCCCTTGCACGCGTTGGTGATATGGTTGTTTTTGTACCATACGTTGTTCCTGGTGATGTTGTTGATATACAACTGACCAAAAAGAAAAAGAACTATGGTGAAGGGAGGGTTGTTGCATTCAAAAAGTATTCTGATAAAAGATGTGAGCCTTTCTGCTCTCACTTTGGAGTGTGTGGCGGTTGCAAATGGCAGCAACTTCCCTACTCTGAGCAAATTGCCTACAAACGCCAGCAAGTAATTGATAATCTTACTCGTATTGGTCATTTGAAGTTACCGGAAGTGGCGGAGACACTTGGCTCTGAAAACACAGAACGCTACCGTAACAAGTTGGAATATACATTCTCCAATAAAGCGTGGCTTACATTTGAGCAGATGAACCTACCCGATGAAAAGAAACCTCACAATGCCTTAGGCTTCCACATTCCGGGAATGTTTGACAAGGTTCTGCATATAGAAAATTGCTACCTGCAAGATTCCCTATCTGATGAAATACGTAATGCAGTACATAAGTATTGCCAAGATAACAATCTTACATACTTTGACTTACGTAACCAAAACGGACTTATGCGTAATCTTATTGTCCGCATTTCAGCCACCACAGGTGAGGTTATGGTAATCGTGGCTTTCTATGAAAATTCAGAACAAATTAAGCCGTTGTTGCAATTCCTTGCAGATAAGTTTCCACAAATCACATCGCTGCTCTATGTAATTAACGGCAAAGCCAACGATACCCTGTTTGACCAGGACATTAAGGTATTCAAGGGTAAGGACCACATTATTGAGACTATGGAGAATCTCCGTTTCAAGATTGGGCCCAAATCATTTTACCAAACAAACAGCCGTCAGGCGTATCGTCTATACAGCGTAGTTCGTGAGTTTGCAAACCTTAACAAGGATGAGCTTGTTTATGACCTCTATACAGGCACAGGCACCATTGCAAACTTTATAGCAGGCAAGTGCAAGCAAGTTATTGGCATTGAGTATGTTCCGGAAGCCATAGAGGATGCCAAAATAAATGCAGAGTTCAATGGTTTGAACAACACCCTATTCTATGCCGGTGATATGAAGGATATTCTTACAGATGAATTCATTGCTTCTCATGGCAGACCCGATGTCATCATCACTGACCCACCACGTGCCGGTATGCATGCCGATGTTATAAAAACCATTCTCAATGCCGCACCCAAACGCATTGTATATGTAAGTTGCAATCCTGCCACCCAAGCCCGCGACCTTGCAGACCTATGCGTTAACTACAAGATAGAAGCGGTCCAACCAGTGGACATGTTCCCACATACACAACACGTGGAGAACGTAGTTCTCCTTACGCGTTGCGTATAATTCCTTTTCTAGTGGGGCATATCCCCATTTTCTGCTTCGCAGAACATGTTTGTCGTGGCTCGGCATAGTCCAAGTAAACTTGGCTCTGCTCTCGCTACTCCAAACAGTCCCCTACGCTTCGCGGAGAATGTAGTTCTACTACATTCTCTATGATGTACACACAAAAAATTGCCCAATTATTTTGCCATTTGATAAATTTGTATTATATTTGCAATACAAAACTATACAGATATGGGCAAAACAGCAATGATTCAAACCAGAGTGGATGCCACTCTTAAAAAAGAAGCGGAAGATGTGCTTTCATCAATTGGTATGGACTTGACTTCCGCCATCAGATTATTTTTATCACAAGTGGTTAATAACCAATGTATTCCTTTTAGTTTAGCAACAAAAGACGTTACCCGTCAATATATGGCTGCTGAACCATGTATGCCTTATTTTAGAGCAAATTCGGCACCTTATGCCCTTAATAGACCTGCAAGACAAATAGATTTGTCTGAATTGGTTGGTGCGGTTACACTTTCTGAAGAAGAAATAAATAATGATGAACGACTAAGTTATTTGATGAAAAAATGTAAACACGAGGCATTGAAGTAAGTTTAACAATGCATAAAATGAATTGGATATAGATTTTTCCAATTACGATTGGAGAATCTTCTTCTATTGATAGTACCGTACCTATTCGCTAATGTTGAAAAGTTAACAAGAAATCCTATTATAAAATTAAAGATATTTCGTATATTTGCATAAACCTTACAGAAATGTCACGCATACAAACAATTGAAATAAAAAATGTTAAGCAACGTCCTGTTTGAAGAGTACAGATATTTTAACTACAAGTTCCCTGAACCTCAATATTTGGGAGCAAAAATAAATTTTTTACCTTGGATTGCACAATATCTGCCAGACAATGTAAATACCGCGTTAGATGCATTTGCAGGTTCTCAGTCCGTGAGTTTCTATTTCAAACAACTTGGGTACAAAACAATTTCAAACGATTTTTTAAATTTCAACAATCAAATAGGAACTGCTCTCATTGAAAACTCAGATGAACAATTAGACAATTACGATATTAATATTTTATTTGAGAAGTCACCCAATAAATCAAAATACACCTTAATGGAAGATGTGTTTACTGGGATTTTCTTTCAAAAAGACGATGCTGAGTTCATTGATAATTTTCGTGCTAATATTCCTCGCTTGAAAAACAAATATAAACAAGCGTTGGCTTTTGCTACCATGAATCGTAGTTTAACCAGAAAAATTACGATGGGTCATTTTGGACATACTCAAGCACTAATCTATGCTAATAATCCAGAACGTGTAAAACGTAATAGAAGTTTGATTCGTCCTATCAAAGACCTGTTTTTGGATATATTACCACAGTACAATAATGCCATTTTTGACAATGGACAAGACAATATAAGTTATAATGAGAATATTCTTGATTTATTACCACAATTAAGTAATATAGATTTAGTTTATTATGACCCACCATATTGTGATAGTCATGCTGATTACCAAGGATTCTATCATTTGTTGGAAACTTATACAGAGTATTGGCGCGACAAGCAGTTTGTAAATGGCATTAAAAGATATGAGCCACAGCGATATAGTGGATTTGATAAAAAAGGAGATATTATTTCTTCATTCAAAAAGCTATTTGAATTGTCTGACTTTATTCCAAATTGGATATTAAGTTACAACAATCGGAGTTATCCGTCTATTGATACTATGGTTGATTTGATAAAACCTTTTAGAAATGTTAGGGTTGAATACAAGACCTATAGTAATTCAAGAGGAGGGAAAGGCAGTGTTGCAGGCAGCAGTGAAATCCTTTTAATATGTACAAAATAAAATCAAAAATCTATGAATAACATCAATTTTGAGAAATGGGATAAAGAGTTTCGCAATCAAAATCTATTTGCATTCAATAATAACAAAGAGGCTTTATTATGGCTAAAGGTAAAAGCAATTTCAAAGAGGCTTCCTATGTCAAAATTCCTTAAGGAAAACAATATTCAATTAAATGCAACAAAGATTACAGACCAAAACAAAGAATTGTTTTCAATATTGGAAACTGATATTGATAAGGCATTGAATTTACTCGACGATTATTTACGTAACATAAACCACGAGTGGTATATAGAAATGGGCGTAGATGAGGAAACACTCAAATCTGATTTATACAATATTGATACATACGAATGGGGTGGCGACCAAAATAACTCTCTTGATAAACATCTTGTAAGTAGGTATGTAAAGGTTATCAGCAAATACAATGATTTACAGAACAAACAAACCGAAATTCAAGCCAACGCATGGAACTATGTACGTACAAGTTGGTATAACAATTGGACTTCATATCTGATTGAATCAATATTCAAACATCACTCAAAAGTTATTTCTGCAGTTGGTGAAATAAAGAGCGTTGATTTCTTTATCAATGACATCCCTGTTGATTTGAAAGTCACGTTTTTCCCTAATCAATATATGAACGATAAATTGAAAGCAAAATTGAATGGGAAGAGTGAGCTAACATGGTTAAAACAACGAGCAAAGGAAAACGGAATTGAGTTGAGCCGTTCTGAATCAGTGGCAATAATTTCAGAAAAGATAAGTGCATCTGGGTATGACGATATATTGTTTGAATTGAGGAATAAAAGAAAAGACGTTATTATAGACGCTCAAAATAATAAAAACGACTTGATGACATGGTTATACGCAAATCAAGGCGAAATGCGATTTGGGGCCGAAAATCGTTTATTTGTCGTTTTGGTTGATTCTTCTGACTTATCGCAATCCTGGAAAATGAAACGTGCTTTTGAACAAATTAAACCTGCTATCGATTCTTATTTGAACACATTCACCAACGAATCGTTGAAAAGGATAGATTTTTGTTTTAAAGGGAAAAAATATAGCAGTTTGGCTGATGTTATCTTCATTGTAAAGTGAGATAATCAAACAAACTACCGTAAATAGTATAACCAAAGAAAATAATATAAACTCACATTCAATAAAAGACCAATGAGTATTCCTATCACTAAGCAACAAATAAGAGAACACCTAATTGATATTGAGGCTAAACTACCTAAAAGGGCATACCCTTTATATCAGCCTGATATTAATTTTCTCTCATTTGACGTTATTACTATACAGAATGAAGCAAAAAAAATGATGGAGTTTATTGGTTTATATGGTTATACAACATTAGTTACATTTGACGTTTAAATAACCATGTAGGCGGTAATATAAACCTAAATAACAAAAAAGAAGTATTTATAAATATCAGCTCTGACTATCGAAATAGTCCATCATTGTGTTTAGCAGTCCTTGCACATGAAATCTGTCACAAGTTGTTATATGTCTAT
>JAZLHT010000087.1:0-43543 GCA_045616965.1 Candidatus Enterocola sp. | reverse complement strand
AGCGGTACAGATGCCATAGAAATATGTCAGAGTAAGCATTTTGACGTTGTTTTTTTAGATGAGGACATGCCTGGTCTCAGCGGTCTTGAAACCCTACTTGCAATTAAAAAGGCTCAACCGGCATTGCCTGTGGTAATGATTACAAAAAGTGAGGAGGAAAACATTATGGAGCAGGCTATCGGGCAACAGATTTCAGACTACCTTATAAAGCCTGTAAACCCTAACCAAATTCTTATGTCAATTAAGAAAGTGGTTCATGCACAAGAAATTATAACAGAAAAAACCACCTCATCATACCAATCTGAATTTATGAAATTAGGTATGCGTATAAATGAAACATTTAACGCTGAGGATTGGCAAAAAGTCTATAATGACCTTATTTTCTGGGAAATGAGACTAGAGGAGACAGAGGGCGGAATGGATGAGGTGTTGCAGACACAAAAAACGGAGGCAGACAGCCAATTCTGCAAATACATACGCAAGAATTATGAGAATTGGCTTACATCGGGGAAACATCCAATACTTAGTCCCGATATATTCAAAACCAAAGTGTTTCCACTGCTTGACAAAGGGGAAAAGGTTTTTTTTATTTTAATAGATAATCTAAGGTTGGACCAATGGCGTGTAATCCAAAAGGAGATAAGCTCTTTATTCAATTTTGATGAGGACGGCTCATTTTTCAGTATTCTACCTACAGCCACACAATATTCAAGGAATGCCATATTTTCAGGATTAATGCCGTCACAGATTCGCAAAATGTACCCGAACCTGTGGGTTGATGAAGAAGAAGACGAAGGGAAAAACTTAAACGAAGAGGCTCTGATAAAAACACAGATAGAACGTTTTCGCAAACATTATACATTCTCCTACAATAAGATAAACACAAATCAGGCTGGAGATAAATACAATGAGACACTGAAGTCCCTAATGAGCAACGACCTCAATGTTGTAGTATTTAATTTTGTGGACATGCTGTCACATGCACGTACAGAAGTGAAACTTTTCAGAGAACTTGCACCTGATGAGGCGGCATACCGTTCTTTGGTTCAATCGTGGTTCAAGCACTCTTCAATATCAACTCTGTTTAGAATGTTGGCGGAACAGAATGTAAAGGTGATTCTTACAACAGACCATGGCTCCATTAGAGTTAAAAATGCCCTGAAAGTGGTTGGTGATAAGAACACTAACGTGAATCTGCGTTATAAGGTAGGCAAAAATCTGGCATACGATAAGAAAGAGGCGTTTGCAATTCAAAAACCGGAGACAGTTGGATTGCCTTGCCCTAATCTTAGCAGTACTTATATTTTTGCTGACAATCAGAATTTTATGGCATATCCTAATAATTATAACTACTACGTTCAGTATTACAAAGATACTTTTCAACATGGTGGTATATCTTTAGAAGAAATGATAATACCTTTGGTGGTAATGTCGCCAAAAGGGAATCGATGAACTATGACTAAAAACAAAAATATCACCATAGTATCACCTTCCGGTGCTATAGACCCTGAATATATTAAAGGGGCTGCTGCCGTGCTCACACAGTGGGGATATAATGTTTCTGTGTCACCTAACGCTATGAGTAAATATGGCAGATTCTCCGCTACCGATAAGAAACGCATCGCCGATTTACAACAAGCCATAAACAATCCCACCGTTAACATTATTCTCTGTGCAAGAGGTGGCTACGGGCTGAGCAGAATTATTGATAAGATAGATTTCTCTCCACTGATTGGGACTGATAGGCTTATTGTGGGATTCAGTGATATAACAGCCATTCACAACGCTTTAGGCAATTTAGGGCTTAAATCTCTACACGCACCTATGGCTAAGCATATTGCAACAGAGTGTGACAGCCCCGCCGTATGGGAACTAAAAAAATGCCTGGAGGGAAAAACTTTACACTACTCTTTTAAGAATATGGAGCGTAATAGAAAGGGGAAGGTTACGGGAAAACTTATTGGCGGTAATCTAAGTATGATATACGCATTGCGTGGAACCAAATTTGACCTTAACTACGATGGTGCCATCCTTTTTATTGAAGATGTAGGTGAACGCCTTTACCATATAGACCGCATGATGCAAAATCTTAGATTGGGAGGGGTATTTAATAAAATAAAAGGTTTGGTAGTAGGGCAATTCACCCTCTGTGATGTTGATGACTCATTCCCTGATGGGGCTTACGGCATAATTGCAAATGCCGTTAAGGGATGCAGATTCCCTGTAGCACTTAATTTCTCATCGGGTCATATAGATAATAACAATATGCCTCTTATGTTAGGGGCAAACTATACGCTTAATGTTCCTGAACTTCCATACAAAGTCACCTTGGACCAAATTGCTGATTAGCATTTTGACTCCTGTTTTTCTACTGTGCCTATGGAGTGTAGTGGAGTATCTGTTTAACAGATTGTCTGGAGCGGACACCGCATCACCATCCTATCTGCTTACTACTCAGGCTTTAAGTTCTATTTTTGTTTTTTTTGGCGGAGCCATTCTTGCCGCCTGTTTTATAAATGACAAACCGTTTTCATATTTAAATATGGACACCCCGATGGGCGGTACCGCAGGTGTTCCATGGAAAATTGTAATTATAAGTTGTTTTGCACTACTTGCAATTCTCCCCTTCGTCAGTCTCACAACCCAACTTAATGAATCAATCACTCTACCTGAAAGCCTTGCTAAAATTCAGCATTCAATAGAGAAATTGGAAAAATTGGCGGAAGAGGTCACTAACCTTATGGTTACAGGTAAAAACCTTGAAACACTGCTTATTGCAATAATTGTAATGGCTATACTTCCCGGAATTTGTGAAGAGGTGCTGTTTAGAGGACTGCTGCAAAACGTTTTCAGAGAAATAACCAAATCCACACACGCCGCCATTTGGATTACGGCTGCACTGTTCAGTTTTATTCATTTCCAATTTATGGGATTTATTCCAAGAATGGTATTAGGTGCTGTATTGGGCTACATTTTGGCATATACAGGTTCTGTTTGGGTTAATGCTATAGCCCACTCTCTTAATAACCTTCTGGCAATAATAGTACTATGGGCAACCGTAAACTACCCTGAACTTACAGACATTCAAAATGTTGACATAGATAAGATGCCTATTGACGCTTGGACTGTTACAGGTGCAGTGATTTCCACCGTTATATGCTTAATTTGCTTTTACTTTCTAAGAAAATATAAAATGGAAAACAAAAAAAACATTGCCGTAGTTTGCGGCGGTTATTCATCGGAGTATGAGGTATCGCTCCGCAGTGCGGCAGGAATCAAATCGTTCATTGACGCTGAAAAATTCAACACTACCATTGTAGTCATCACTAAAACAGAATGGTATGCAAAACCATCTGAAAATGATAAATTTGTCATTGACAAGAACAATTTCAGCTACACTGATGGCAAAGGTGTGAGACACACTTTTGACTTTGCATATATAACAATTCATGGCACTCCTGGTGAGAATGGCATTCTGCAAGGTTATTTTGAACTTATAGGACTTAAATACTCTTGCTGCGGACCGCTTGCCGCCTCAATATCGTTTAATAAGTTTGTGTGCAACAGATACTTGGAGGCGTTTGGTGCAAAAATAGCAAAATCATTACTCCTACGTAACGGAGATAAAGTTAATCCATCTGACATTGAAGCACAATTAGGATTACCTATGTTTGTAAAGTCAAATGTTGGTGGCAGCAGTTTCGGAGTCACCAAAGTTAAGGAGACAAGCCAACTTATGCCTGCAATTGAGCGTGCATTTAAAGAAGGTGATGAAGTTATTATAGAATCATTCCTAAAAGGTACTGAAATTACATGCGGAATGTACAAAACTAAAAGCAAGACTGTTGTATTCCCTATAACAGAGGTTGTGTCTTCTAATGAGTTTTTTGACTATAATGCTAAATATAATGGTCAGGTCAAAGAGATTACACCCGCCCGTATAAGTCCGGAACTGACAAGAGAAGTGAAAGAAAAAACTGCAAGGTATTATGACATACTAGGTTGCAAAGGTATTGTTCGCATAGATTACATTATTACCGAAGATGGTGTTCCTCATATTCTTGAAGCCAACACTACTCCCGGTATGACGGCCACAAGTTTTGTGCCACAGCAAGTCAAAGCCGCAGGACTTGATATTAAGGATGTTATGACAGACATAATAGAGAATGAATTGAAAGTTGAAAGTTGAAAGTTGAAAATTGAAAGTTAACTGATTGGATTTTATAAATGGAAAGGTACTTACAAATAATTGAAGAGGCTATTAGAAACATTGCTTGGAAAAGAGAGCCAAACGGATTATATGAGCCTATCGAATATGTACTGTCATTGGGCGGAAAGAGAATCAGACCCTGTCTTACGCTTATGGCGTGCAACCTGTTCTCTGACGACCTTAAAGATGCCGCTACAGCAGGACTTGCATTAGAGGTGTTCCATAACTTCACACTTCTACATGATGACGTTATGGACAAGGCTGACACCCGCAGAGGATATCCAACCGTTCACAAGCGTTGGAATGAGAATACAGCAATATTAAGCGGAGATGCAATGCTTGTAGAGGCATATCACATATTGTCAGGCATTAAGAGTCCTAAATTCCACGATGTACTTGAAACATTTACCAAGACGGCAGATGAGGTATGTAAAGGGCAACAATATGATATGGAATTTGAGTCACGCAACGATGTCTCAATAGAAGAATATATGGAGATGATACGACTTAAAACGGCTGTACTGCTTGCCGCAAGTCTTAAAATAGGAGCTATATTGGGTGGAGCTACTGATACGCAAGCACAATTACTATATGATTATGGAATAAATATCGGGTTAGGATTCCAATTGCGTGATGACTACTTGGACTCATTTGGTGACTCAGCCATATTTGGGAAAAAGATTGGTGGCGACATATTGTGCGGTAAAAAGACATTCTTGCTTATTACAGCAAAAGAGCTGGCTCACGATAAAACACTTGACAATCTCAACTACCTTCTGTCTTCTGACAATAATATCAACAATCAAGAAAAGATAGATGGAGTTATAACAATCTACAAGGAATTAGGTATAAATAATCTTTGCGAAGATAGATGCCTAATATTGAAAGACAAGGCTGTGCAATGTATAAAAAAATTACAACTATCTGATAATAAGCATAATATGCTAATATCATTTGCAAATGATATGCTAAATAGAAAAAAATAATTTGTTAATTAAAATATTTTATTGTACATTTGCACCGAATGGTTTCAAACCAATAACCGATTAAAGCCCATTCGCTTAAGGTAGGTTCTATTTATTAGTCCGAGACTGGTTTGAGATTTGTTTTTAGGAGATTACTTGTATGAATGAGGGAACGTAGTGCGTACTACGTAACCGAATGAATATAAGCAATATACAAAAACAAAGCCAAAATAGACCGGAACAATAAACAGAACAGACCAAATAAGTAAGAAAATATACATACTAATAAATAGAACCTACCTTAATACTATGCCATACAGAAGACTTCCTAACACAGATGCCGCACGGCTTAAAGCCATGCAAACGGCAAGCAAACAGTATGAGTTATTAGGTACAAACGCACCATTTCAACCTAAAACAATTCATGAAATCAACGCACTCATACCTCAATATGAGCACGCTATAGAAGATTTCAAATTACAAAACACCACACAAACAGCCAAAAACAAAAAATATCAAAGTTTGGTAAAGACAGCCAAAATGTACATTTCACACTTTATTCAAGTATTGAATCTCAGCTGCATAAGGAACGAGATAAAACCTGAAAAAAAGTTACTGTACAAATTACTACCTAACAACTATTCTGTACCCGATTTAAGCACTGAAGCATTGATTCTGGAATGGGGAAAAAACATTATTGACGGTGAGAACGAGCGCATTATGAATGGAGGAGCCCCTATTTACAATCCTGCAATAGCAAAAGTGAGGGTTAATTATGAAATTTTCAAAGATGCTTGCCAACTAAAAAAAATAGGACAAAAAAACTCAGACAGGGCACTTGAATCAATAAAGAAGATACGTGAAAACGCAGATTCCCTTATTCTTGAATTATGGAACCAAATAGAGTCCAAATTTAAAGAGTTAGGTACAGCCGCAATGCAAGAAGAATCAAAAAAATTCGGAGTTGTGTATTACCTTCGCAGAAAAGAAAAACAGGCTCTGCAAGGCGGATACATAGATAATGATGAAGACATCATTATTCCATAACACAATCACATTCCTTTGGGCTAAAGCCTTTTGTCGCTAACACTCCTCATACATCATACATAAAAATAGGAAATAATATGATTATTTCCTATTTTTTTTTGTATATTTGCATAGTTAAAAACATAACATATATTATGACGGAACAGAACAATTATGGAGCCAGCAGCATTACCGTGCTGGAGGGATTGGAAGCAGTACGCATGCGTCCTGCAATGTATATCGGAGACATAAGCGTAAGGGGATTGCACCACTTGGTTTATGAGGTGGTGGATAACTCTATAGATGAGGCACTTGCGGGTTATTGCACACATGTGGATGTAACAATAAATGAGGATAACTCCATAACCGTAAGAGATAATGGACGTGGTATCCCTGTTGATATTCACAAGAAAGAGGGCAGGTCAGCACTTGAAGTGGTTATGACCGTACTTCACGCAGGTGGCAAGTTTGATAAAGGCAGTTACAAGGTATCGGGTGGACTACATGGTGTAGGTGTAAGTTGCGTTAACGCCCTTTCCACATATCTTAGGGCAGAAGTTCACAGAGAAGGCAAAATTCACATGCAGGAATATTCAAAAGGTAAGCCTACATGTCCTGTTACTGTCATTGGCGATGCAAACGACACTGGCACAATGGTAACATTTAAGCCGGATGGTTCTATATTTACCGTTACTGAATATAACTATGAGACACTTGCAAACCGTTTGCGCGAGCTGTCATTCCTTAACGCAGGTATAACACTTACCCTTACAGACAAGCGTTTCAAAGATGAGAACGGAAACTTTAAATCAGACTCTTTCCACTCAGAAAACGGACTTGAAGAGTTTGTTCTATATATTGATGAGTCTCGTGAGAAACTGCTTCCTGATGTAATTCACATTACTACAGACAAGTATGATACCCCTGTTGACATTGCAATGACCTACAACACCACATTCAATGAAAACATACATTCATACGTAAATAACATTAATACAATTGAAGGTGGTACACACCTTGCAGGTTTCCGCCGTGGTCTTACCCGTACCCTTAAAAAGTATGCAGAAGACAACAAGATGCTTGAAAAACTTGAAAAGGCTAAGATAGAACTTAACGGCGACGATTTCCGTGAAGGTCTTACTGCTGTAATCTCAATAAAGGTGGCAGAACCTCAATTTGAAGGACAGACCAAAACAAAACTTGGCAACAATGAGGTGATGGGTCCAGTAGATATGGCTGTAAGTGAAGCACTTACAAACTATTTAGAGGAGCAGCCACGTGAGGCAAAAACCATTGTTGATAAGGTTATTCTTGCCGCCACTGCACGTCATGCGGCACGTAAGGCAAGAGAGATTGTACAACGCCAATCTCCTCTTGGCGGAGGTCTGCCGGGCAAACTTGCAGACTGCTCATCTAAGGACCCTACAGAATGTGAATTGTTTTTAGTGGAGGGAGATTCTGCAGGTGGTACAGCAAAACAGGGCAGAGACCGTAGGACACAAGCCATTCTACCACTTAGAGGTAAGATTCTGAACGTAGAGAAGGCTATGCAGCACAAGGCTTTTGAAAGCGAAGAGATTAAAAATATATACACAGCATTAGGTGTATCAATAGGTACTGAAGATGACTCCAAAGCACTTAATATGGAGAAACTCCGTTACCATAAGGTAATCATTATGACCGATGCCGATGTTGACGGCAGCCACATTGCAACCCTTATCCTCACCTTCTTCTTCCGTTATATGAAGGAGCTAATAGAGGGTGGTCATGTATATCTTGCAACTCCCCCTCTATACAAATGCTCAAAAGGCAAGATAGAGGAGTACTGCTGGACTGAACAGCAACGACGTGCATTCATTGACAAATACAGCGGAGGTAAGGAAGATGCCATTCATGTGCAACGATACAAAGGTCTTGGTGAGATGTCGGATGTTCAACTGCGTGACACAACTATGAGTAAAGAGAACCGTATGTTACGCCAAATAACCATTGAGAATGCCGCTGCGGCAGACCATGTGTTCTCTATGCTTATGGGCGATGATGTGGCACCTCGCCGTGAATTTATTGAAGCAAATGCAACTTACGCAAGAATTGATGTCTGAATGAAATGATTCTGCAAATTCTAATTCCATACACATTTTGTTTATTACCCATTTTGTTCTTGGCTTTTACACCAACATTTAAAATTCTAAGATGGGATGACAAAATTATTGTGGCTGGTTTGGCTGTAATTCTTACATCTAATTTTTTTGGCATCCACATAAGAACGCAATCATCCATTGCCTTTAGTATAATTAGTGTACTGTACGCAATTTACAATCACTATTTTTGCATTAAACAGAAGTGGTGGTGGATAATTGTTGTATATGCGATTTGGAATTTTATCAGTTTCTCATGGAGTGTTGATAAAGTAGTAGGATTGCATTCATTACGAACATATTCATTATTTTTGTTATTTCCACTGATATTTGCATGCATACGACTGTCTGTATCATCCTTAAGGACTATTTCCATTGTCTTTTTTAGGACATCATTTCTATTCATTGTCATAAGCCTGATTTTGTGGTTATATGAAAGTAACGCATTAAATATCAACCTCACTGATTGGATAAAAATACAAAAGGCACCTATTGCAGGGCAAAATGCTTATGATATAATTTTCAATTGGTCAAAATACACACATCCCACATTTGTAATCATTCCATTGATATTAGCCAATGCAATTGGACTGACTATGTGCAATAAACATATTGGATCAGATAAAATACACTATATAGAATCTGCTTGTTACTCTATGCTGTGTCTGTTGTTAATAGTAATAACACAAGGCCGCATAGGTTTGATTAATTGGATTATAATAACAATGAGCATATTGCTTGTCAAAACCTTTAGGAACAAATTCATATTTGCCACATTGGCAAGCTTGTTTATTATACTATTAACTTTCGTCGCATTTACAAAAAAAGATGACGTGTTGAAATTTTTTTCAGACCCCATAAGATCGCAATTGCTTTATACGGCGGTCTATTCCATTAAAAACCGTCCTATGTTTGGTGTAGGTTTAGGGGGTATGAATAACATTTTCAGTTCACAGGATATTGCTAATGATCTAGGATACCCTCAAACTCAACATTTAAGTTACCACCCGCATAATCAATTTATTGGAGACTTTATGCAAAGTGGAATTATCGGGGTTTCTATTTCACTTGCTTTGTATGTAGTGCTTTTTTGTTACGCAATTAAAAAACATAAGAACATCCTTTTATGCTTTTTAATAGAATTTCTACTAATATCAATGATTGATATGCCACTATATGTTTATGTAGGCGTTTTCCCTTTTCTTACTATAATAGGTCTCTTTTCATCTGACCAGATACCACTTGAGAAAAAAGAGATTCCCACTGTGGAATAATATAATCTAACCCGTATTTTTTTGAATTTTCAATTGCTCCCACAGATAACCTCTTTAAATTTATTGGGTCTTTTATTAAAGAAGAAAGTGCAGCCGCATATTCATCAATATCGCCTGACGTGACAAGTATTCCCGAAACTCCGTCTTCAATTATAAATTTAGGACCGCTGCAATCAAAACTTATTACTGGAAGCCCCAAAGTCATAGCTTCAAGCAAAACAAGACCAAAACCTTCGTATTTTGAGCTGGAAACACATATTGAAGAATTTAAATATTCGCTTATAACATCTTTTGTAGGTGGCTTAATTTCTACCGTATCATCTATGCCTAACTCATTGACCAGAGAACAAAGATTCCTTTTCATTGGTCCGTCTCCAACTAACCTTAATATCCATCCATCCTTTTCTTTAATTAGTGACCATGCCCTTAACAACATGTCCAAACCCTTTTCTTTAGAAAATCTGCCAATAGCAATAACTCTTTTTGATTTTAAACTACTTTTGTAATTCCCCTGTATAGTAATGGGATTGGGTATGCATACAGACAATAATGCATTGAATTTAGAAATATATGCAGCGGCATCTTCATCAGTAAGGCTGACTATTGCCCTGGAATATTTAGCGACAAGGGCACGTGAAATTCTTCTTTTTATCTTTTTGCAAGTAGAAACATTTATCTGTTCCCATGTTATAAAAGGGAATCCTCTGGCAGCGGAAATATTTACAATAGCGTGACCGGAATCCACAAAAACAACAATGTCAGGATTCTCCAAAAGTAATATTTTTCTTATTTTGCGAATACGACGTATATCTCTATACGGGAAAAGATGTTTATCTTTTGGAGGTGCGATATAAAATAGTTTTATGCTGGAATCAATGTGATAAAACGGAGTACCCCCTTCACCAATGAAACTTATAATGCCAACTTGATGCCCTTTTTTTACAAGAGCATTTGTTATGATAGATGTCACCCGTTCTGTCCCGGCAAACCCATTAATGTTCTTTATTGTAAATATTATATGCATTTTACTGTCATGATACGTTTGTATCAATCATTATCCAAAACACTTGGAATAATGAATTATAAAATTGTTTTAAATCTATCGGGTATTTTAATTATAAGTTTCCATAATCCCATAGAAGGTTTATTCCAAGAATAAATGTGTCGGATATACGATTGATGCCAGCGTGCCAACCGCAAATACATATCTCCGGTTTTGGGTTTGTTGTCTGTTACCATATAGATGGTCTTGGCACGGCGAGCTATATGTTTACCCCAACCAGCACTCATACGGTCCTTATCCTTAAATCTGTCTTCTATCATTTTAATGTCAAAACTGCCAAAATGAAGCAGGTATAGATTTTTATCAATATGAAAATTATGACCTTTTACCCTATGGAAACCTGCCCCCCACTGACACGCTCTGTTAACTATTACCGGTTTAGTGTAACGTGAGCATACAAGAGCGTAACTGCGTTGCTGTAAGAAAGGCTTATCCCAATCAATAACACCCTCTTCATTTAGATGTTGTCCCATGTCAATGCCCAATGCACTAAGACAAGTGTCAAATTCAACATTACTCAAATATTCTTTAAGGCTTGTCTTTACTTTGGGGTCAATTATCAAGAACTCGTCAGCATCGCAACCTACAACCACGTCATATCCGTTTATAAGCAATTCAGCCGCACGTTGTGACAGATATAACAACCTTGCCTTCTCCGCTTTTACTACCTTGCCCCCTATTTTTGGGACTTTGATTACATTAGAATTTCCAGCCTTTGCAGGCACACTCTGATCTTCACCATCAAGGTAAATGAAGAGATTTTCCTCTCCAAATTCTCTGCCGTAATATGAGACCCATTTATTAAGAAAGTTCTCATCATTACGTGCCATTGTTATTACAGCTATGTTTTTCATTATTGGTGAATTGGTTAAACAATATATTACACTACATTATTAAACTTATCAGGAACACGAACTACAACCTCTTGTCCTAACATTGAAGGGCGGTTCCAATGATATGGGGCTCGGAACAAACGCTGAATAAAGCGTGCAACTGGTATAAATTTCTCTCCGTCCTTAGGTCTCTTAGCATTAGACACTTTATCTATTGTCTTACGTCTAAATCTTAAATGCTTTTCGAGTTTAAGAGCGTCCGTATCTTTGGATTTAAACTTATCCTCAAGCATACGCAAGTCAAAACATCCAAAATGGAATAGATATAAATTACTATCAATGTGGTAGTTATGACCTCTTATTCTATGGAATCCGACTCCCCATCTTACTGGTTTGGTTATAACAAGTGGCTTTGTATAATCAGGTTCCATAATTCCGTAATGTCTCTGCTCAAGAAATCCTTTTTCAGGGTCATATTCTATTTCTTCTCCCAATCTTTGTCCCATATCAAATCCCAAACCAGAGACAGTAGTGTTTATCTTAATCTCTGACAAATATTGCAATAACGTTTTATTAAGATTGGGATCAACCACCAAAAACTCATCAGCATCACATCCTATAACTACATCGTATGTTTTTAGGTGTTCCGCAGCCTTGTCTGAAAGGAATGAAAGACGAGCCTTCTCCATTTCTGCCACCAAACCTGGCAATTTATCACAAAAAATTATATTCACTTTACCCGATATATCCTTAGGCGGATCCTGATCCTTTCCGTCCAAATATATGTATAAATTTTCATAACCTATCTGAACTCCGTAATACGCAATCCATTTCTCAAGGAAGAAATTGTCATTGCGAGCCATTGTTATTACCGCTATTTTTTTCATATTATTTCTCTGGTGACATCCATTTATGTCTTAAACCATACTGTGATACCGTAAACATAGAGATCGCATATTGCCTCATATCCTCTTTTTTTTCAGGCATAACGCTTGACAAATCTGTTGGATCTCCAATCCTATATATGTAATCATTATCTGAATCGATGTTCAAACAATAAAAATATTCATTGTCAGAACAACATAGATGAGTGTCTGTCACATAAAAAGCATATCTCCTTTTTTCTGACATCAAATCTATCCCTAATGTGTTATTTAAGTATGAAATTTTTAGTATTCCCATTATAGTGGGAAAAATATCTATTTGCGAGCCTATATGTAATACAGTGTGTCCCTTAAATTTAGAGCTATATATATAACACTCCGTACTATTGTTGGTCATAGACTGATCATACGGAATAGGATTTTTACCATGTACCCCATGATCACTTATCAAAACAAATAATGTATTATCGTACCAACTCTCATTTCGTGCAGAAACCATAAATCTCTCAAGACATTTATCTGCGTACGCAATATCCCTTTCCTCATCATCCTCACCTCTGTCTTCATATCCTGGCATCTTAGGATATGGCGTGTGATTTGTAACTGTAAGTATGGAAGCTAAAAACGGACTTTTCTGATTTTTTAACATCTTCAGACTGAAATCAAATAAAGCCGAGTCTGACACGCCCCAAAAACTAAGAAATTCAGCATCCATATCATAACCTGAATATACCTTACTAAAACTATTATCATACATAAACTCCATAACATTGTCAAAACCTGGTTCTCCGGAATTGAAAAAAATGTTTTCATATCCATTCTGTTGCAAATAATATGGCAGACCTGTATATAGTTCTGAAGGCGACTGCATAATGGGGACTGAAAAATCGGGTGTGTAACCATATAATGTCGCTACAATTCCATTGTTTGTGTGGTTGCCTGCAGAATAAAATCCAGAAAACGTGTATGAGCATGTATCCTTAAACTGCTTTAAGAAAGGGGTTAACGGTTTACCCTTGTATGATAAAGTAAGGTTTTCTGACTTCATGGATTCCATAAAAACTATCACAACGTTCATTTTATTTATTGAATCCGCGAAATCAACGTTTCTAAAAATAACAGGAACATCCTCCGATTGTTTTTGCAAATTTAATTCGTTTGAGACACAAACAATAGCCTCACTCATATCCATTTTATTAAAGTCAATTTCCTCTTTGTTATATTCAAAACTTTTTTCAAGATTGAATATTGGATTTATTGACAGTTGATTATAGAGTTTTACAGGGCAAAAATAGGCATTGTTAATATTTAACGGCATTAAGTTCAAAGAACCTCTGAGACCTATTGCAAACAACCCATAAAAAACAATCAATCCGATAATGCCAAAGATATAGGACCTGTTTTTTATAGGTTTCATTTTGAGTGAAGCTATTTTTTTACCATAAAACACTATGGCCAATATATACATCGCTATAAGCGTCGCAGCCACTAATAAAAACAACAGATTTACAAGGTCGCCAAACAGCATTCCAAATGTACTTTTGGGGAATACAAACCACGCAAAAGCGTCTTTAACAAGATGATGCTCAAAAAATATATAATATCTGATGTCAGAGACTGACAATAAAATAATCAATCCAAATATTATACCGAACCATATCTCTATGAATTTGCTGAATTTTTTTGGATGCACATTAAACAACGATGCAATTGTAACAATGAGTATTGGCAACATAGATATGTAAGAAACAATCATATTGTCAAATCTGCACCCCACAGAAAAAGATTGCAATACATATTGTAAATCAAATGTAACCTCACTGTTTGACAGTTGATACAAAAGAAATATCAATCTGATAAGACAGCTGAATAATATCGATATGCACTGAATACCTAAACTATACAATACCGCCACTATTACTATGTTGTGTTCCTTGTTTTTCACTTATTTGAGTTTTTGTGCATCCTGTAATTTTTTGTAAGCTCCATCAAGAGCTATAAGTTCTTTGTGAGTGCCTCGCTCTACAATCTGTCCGCCTTCCAGGACACATATCTCATCTGCGTTCTGAATAGTGGAAAGACGATGTGCTATTACTATTGTTGTACGATTTCTCATTAAGTTTTCAAGAGCTTCTTGAACTAATTTTTCAGATTCCGTATCAAGTGCCGATGTTGCCTCATCTAAAATAAGGATAGGAGGATTCTTAAGTATTGCTCTAGCAATACTGATACGCTGACGCTGACCTCCTGAAAGTTTGCAACCTCTATCACCTATGTTGCTTTGATAACCTTCTTTTGTAGCAGAAATAAAGTCGTGGGCATTAGCTATTTTAGCCGCCGCTACCACCTCTTCCATTGTGGCATTTTCAACACCAAAAGCTATGTTGTTAAAAAATGTGTCATTAAACAAAATAGCCTCCTGATTTACATTTCCCATCAATTCTCTAATCTCTTCGCGCGGCACGTTCTTAATATTTATGCCATCTATCAAAATTTCCCCCTCGTTTACATCCCAAAAACGAGGTAATAAATCCACTATTGTGGATTTTCCTCCTCCCGATGCCCCCACCAGAGCAACTGTCATACCTTTCTTTATAGTAAGATTAATATCACGCAATACCCAATCTGTCTGATATCTGAAACTTACATGTCTATATTCTATCTTATCCTTAAATTCAGGGATATGTTCGGGTATATCAGGACATGTTATCGGGTTTTCCGCTGACATAAGCTTATCTATACGTTCAAGAGAGCCCATACCACGACGCACACCGTAAACACAACGCGACAATTCCTTAATCGGATTTATTAGGCTATAAAATATTAGTAGGTAATAAATGAATACAGAAGCCTCGAGACCCGTATGAGCACCTATTATGAGCCAACCACCAAAACAAACCACAATAGATATGATTGCTGTTCCTATAAATTCGCTCATTGGGTGAGCAAGATATTGACGACGTATAACCTTGAGCAAAGCGTCACGAATAATTTCCGTTTGGCAATGAAAACGCTCCCCTATTTTATTTTCCGCGTTAAATGCCTTGATTATACGCATACCACCAAGCATCTCCTCTATTTGTGAAGTCAAAACACCCTGCTGTACTCCCACATCAACCGAATCCTTTTTTAGATTTTTGCCTACAACACCCATAACAAATCCTGCCACTGGCAGCATTATAAGTACAAACAAACTCATCTGCCAACTTACAGCAATAAGTACTACAAGGTACACAACTATCGCTATTGGATTCTTGACCAACAATTCAAGAGACAACATAATAGAAGACTCTATGTCCGCTATATCCACACTCATCCTTGACATAATGTCTCCTTTGCGCTCTTCTGAAAAAAAACCTATAGGCAGTGTCAGCACTTTATCTAATATGCAATTTCTAAGGTCTCTTGTAACCCCTGTGTGCATATAAGCAAGAAACATTGTGCTTATATAGTATGTTATTACTTTGAGAAATGTCATACACAAAAACACAAGTGAAAGAATAACCAAAGTAGATACTTGACCGTATTCTTCTACAAAACCTGTTACATAATAGTACAGGTAGTTTTTTCCATACACAAACAAATCCTGTCCCATAACGGGCACCTCGGTAACCGGCTGTGCTATCCCAAATAGGATTTCTAAAATAGGGACTATCATAGCAAACGAAAATAAGCTCAACACAGTAGATAGTAGGTTAAAAACGAAGACGCCAACCACTGATTTCTTATATTTAGGTATAAATCTCTTAAAAAAATCTCCTAATTTTCCCATATTGTTTTTTATTTCATTATCACGCCCATCCCTTTTTTACCATCTACTTTTATTACAAGTGGGTGATCAAAACGGATATGGCAAATATATTTTGTTTCTTTAATTATAGTTCCTTTTGCAAGAAAATCATAATCACAATAACCGGATTCTCCGTCTATTGTAAAATATGTACTTCCACACGATGTCAGATTCTGGAAAAAGTGCGTGCCTTGACTTGGGTCTATATGATACGATGCACCTCCTGCTTCAATTATAGCACTTGCCGCCGCAATATTAGGCCACTTTACAGGGATACCCAACCAAGTGTCGCTGCTTCCCCAACGCCCTGGTCCCAATAAAATATACTGACGGCCTTCTGATGCAATAGTCCTATTAACCGCATCTATATCGTATGCTATCAATTGATTGTTTGATGGAGAGAACATATTTTCCTTTACATAAACAACATCACATATATCATTCACTATACCATTCCCAAGTACACTGTCACTATGTATAAATACATCTTTATCAGGTATCTTAGATAAATCCTCATCTATTGATTTATTAGTATCAACTATAGGTCTTATCTGTAACAGGTAAAATTTGTTATCAACATTGTGCTCATAATCAAGGTTCACGGCAAATTCTATCTCTACCGGACGACCCATCTCCCGCTCTCCTACTTTAAGAACCTTCTCCATTATCTCTGCTAATGGGAATACCTCATGTTCAAGAATATTGGCAAAAGTTATTACCCTTCTGCCGCCTTCATAAATTCCGTCTCTAATAATCTGGTCATACGGATCAAACGTAGATGCTATATATCTTAAGGTTCCATCAGTCTCCGCTTCATTCACTTTTAGTCTTAATAAATTGAATCCGTCATCCACCTTAGGCGTAAAGAAGGATTTAGAGGTGTCTAGAGCATTGAAATATATTTGAGTCTCTGATAAGGCAAACTCTAGTGTGCTGGTTTGTAATATATTCTTACTATGTTTTGGAGAAAATCTAAGAGTTTGACCTCCATCCACTATATACTTTCCAAGTCCCAATGCTACGTTTACAACTCCTTCTTCACTCTTCTCATCCCCTATCGGATAGTAGTTAAGCGAACGTGCAACGCCTGAGAATGACGGATAATACCTACCATTATGCTCGGTTCCGCATACCTCCTGGAGTACCACTGCCATTTTCTCTCTGCTAATGACATTTTTAGTAGCTGTCATATAAGATTTGCTTGCCTGATAGTAAACTGAAGCATACACTGCCTTAATTGCCTCACTTATCATTTTAAGTGTGGACGTTCTGTTACCTTTAAGGTTTGGCACCATATATGTTGCATATACGCCAGCAAAAGGCTGATAATGAGCATCTTCTAATAAACTTGATGAACGAACCGCAATAGGTGTCCCTTCTTCAATAGCTCCCAAATATGCATCTATATCGTCAATTAATGATTTTGGAAGCTTTGCCGATAGAAAATGATTGAGTATATCTTCATCTGAAAAAGATTCATCCAATGCCACGTCATATAGCTTGTTCTTCTCCATAAACTCATCAAATTTATCTGTACAAATCACCACTGTTTTGGGGACAATTATCTGCGTGGTCTCAAAATCAAAAAATTCAGGATTGCGTTTAGAGACAACATCAAGAAATGCAAGTCCACGTCCTTTCCCTCCTAAAGAGCCGTCTCCAATGCGGGCAAAATTGGAATATGTGTCATATCTGTCACTCATAAAGACCGCCACAACGCCCTTATTCTTGATTTTACGATATTGAATTATTGCATCAAAGATTATTTGTCGCATATCATCAACTTCCTTTATTGACGCAATACGTAAGTCTCTTATAAACTCTGCCAATGGGAACATGGCTCTGGAATAGAGCCATCTGGACATATGATTATGCGACAAATGATAATAGAGAGACTTTGCAGGAATAGTAAACATCTGATCCTGCAACTCCTTAAGATTTCTTGCAACAGCAACTAATTCCTTGGTATCAGGATCTAAAAACTTAAAATCGCCAAAACCGAAATTGTCTGTTACAGCATCTTTTAATTGCAAATGGAGGGTTTCAGACCCCTTATCTAAGAATCTGGCACGAAGAGAATCTGCCTTGGATTGATTATTCAATTCTGTGGATTCTACAATTATTGGTAAAAATACATCCTTTGACCTGACATATCTGCACAGGTCAATTCCAGCATTTTCGTTTATCATTCCATCCTTAGGAAACCTTACATCTGTCACTATGCCTAAAAGATTCTTTGAGTATTTGTCATACATTTCTAATGCCTCTTCATAGTTTCTGGCAAGCAGAATCTTTGGTCTGCCACGCATACGTAACATCTGTTCATGGTCATTAAGCGCTTCTGTCATGAATGAGCGAGACTGTACAAATACGTATTTATAGAGATATGGAAGGATAACAGAGTAGAACTGAGGCGAATCCTCTACAAAAAGAATGGCTTGAACACCAACAGACGCTATATCCTCATCTACGTTCATCTTATCCTCTACCAACTTGACAATCGCTAAAAGCAAATCGGTCTCCCCAAACCAATAGAATACATAATCAATTCCAGAAAAGTCTTTGCCATTAAAAACTTTTCTGAACACCTCTTTTTGAAAAGGCGTCAACAATATTATCGGAACATGTATATTCTGAACTTTACACTCTTTTGCCCACTCAAAAACCTCACTGCTATCACCTGTGGGCATAACTATTATCATCTCAAATATGCGTGTCTCAAAAAACTCCCTTGCCTCATCTATTGTAGATGCAAGTGTAAAGCGTGGCGGATATCTTAGATTAAGAGCAGTATATTCATTAAAAAGTTGCTCATCAATACGCCCGTCCTCTTCAAGCATAAAAGCATCATACTTACTTGCAACCAAAAGCACATTATATACGCGACTCTTCATAAGGGATGCAAAAGAGGTATCCTTAAAATAGAGGGTTTTTATGCTCTTACACTCATTCATAACGCAAATATACTATAAATATGCTCATATACAAAAAAAAACGCCCCCGCTTTTAAGACAGAGGCGTTAAAATGTTATTAACATTACAGGTGTTATTCATAGAAATAGAAGTCACAACGACGGTTCTTATCCTCCTTCTTAGGTGGATTCTCCATCTTTCCCTTACCAGTCATTGAAATTCTGGCAGGATCTATGCCGTACTTATTGACAAGCTCGTTCTTGACAGTCTCCACACGATTATTACTTAATTTTATGTTGTAGTCCGCTTTACCAGGGAAGTCACAGTAGCCACGAAGCTCAACCTTGTAATTTGGATTTTCCTGCAATTTCTTTGCGGCCAGTTCAACGTTTTTCTTAGCTTTGGCTGTCAAATTATATTTATCAAAATCAAAATATACCGACATATCATAATCTATACCCATTCCAAGTTCCCTTCTAAGGGCGGCAATTTCATCACAACAACCTCCGTTTCCAGATTCTGACATTCTAGGCATACTCTCTCCCCAATAGTTTACAAAAGAACCCTTTGGTGTGTTAGGTTCACGGTCACGGAAGTCAGGTACACTATCACCATCCTCATCAGGAGTAGTGGCGTGATAATGTTCAAGTGTGTCAAGACGTACAAAAACATTATGTTCAAGAGTATCCTCTATAGCCTTAACACGACGTTTAAGAGAATCAATCTGGTCTTGATAATTGGCATCTGAGCCACTTTGCATTTTGTTAAACTCATACATGGTGATGTTACGCATGTGACCGCCTTCCCTGCTCTTCTCCAAGAACTTTACGCGTGCACTGATAGTTGCGTAGAATAAACCATCGTTCATTGTACCTTTTGTATAGTGCTCACCTTCATAATTATCCTTGTTGCTGAATCTATAGTAAGCGTTGATACCAAGTGCAAAACAGTTTGTAATATTGTACTCAACCTGCGTACCTATAGGGAAAGACATCGCCCTACCTGACTTAATATCCTTAGGTTGATATTCAGTAACTTGTTTTTCATCACCGTCGCGCTGCGTCTTGCTGTCATAGAATGTAAAACCAAGACCGCCGTTTATGTACCACGCCCATTTTGCACTCTTCCTATATTGGGCAAACAAGTTAAGCACGTTCAAAGAACCCATAAGTTGGATGGTGTACATATTACCACGGAAATAATTTTTACCATATTCTTTAGAGCTGGTGTACCCTTGATATGGATTGTATTGAAAACCCAAGATAAGACCCCAAGCAGGGTTAAAAGAGTACTCAGCCTCTATACCTACAGTCCACAGAATGTGTGAACTTGACAGTAATTGGTTGTACCTCTGCTTGGCATCACCGTCAAACTGAGAAAGACCGCCATTTACAACTAAAGACCAGTGAGAGTAGTCTTTAAACGGATGTAGAATCTTGCCCTCCGCATTAGTAGTCACATTAACCGCACCTGATTCATCTGCCTTATTAGAAATTTTTTCTTCTGCAGCAAACACAGAGACAGCAAAAAAAGTAGTAACCATCAGAGTAATAATCTTCTTCATAATTTATGATTTTTTGATTTTCTATTAAACAGAACAATAGCCACTTAATGCTATTAGGCGACAAAGTTAATAAATAATTTATTTTTTACAAAAAATTATTAACAATTTTTTACAATTTCACCAAAAAGTGTTGCTGGAGTGACATTTTTTATCTCCACTTTAACAAAATCTCCAACCTTTACACTCCCTTTTGGAAACAAAACAACTTTATTCTGTGATGTTCGCCCATACATTTGCTCCGCTGAACGTTTGGAGCGACCTTCGACCAGCACCTCAAAAACATTACCTATATCCCTTTTATTACTTTCTAACGACAATTTCAACTGTAAGTCAATAGCTTCCTGTAATCTGCGTAACTTTATATTCTCCGGCACGTCATCTTTGAGATTACGGCTTGCGTATGTACCCTCTCTCTCTGAATATTTGAACATGAAAGCGTTGTCAAATCCAACCTCACGCATAAGACTTAGCGTCTGCTGATGGTCCTCCTCTGTCTCGCTATGGAATCCTGTAAACATATCTGTAGTTATTCCACATTCTGGTATATGCTTGCGTATCAAGGCAATCTTATCCAAATACCACTCTCGTGTGTACTTACGGTTCATAAGCCCAAGTATTCTGTTGCTGCCGCTCTGCACAGGCAGATGAATATGTTTACACAGATTATGATGTTTCGCAATAACCTTAATTGTATCCTCGCTCATATCTTTAGGATGCGAAGTGGTGAAACGAATACGTATATCAGTTACATCTGTAGCCAACCTATCAAGAAGCATAGGAAATGTAAGGCCTTCGTAATTGTATGAATTGACATTCTGACCCAAAAGAGTGACTTCCTTATATCCACGATTCTTTAAATCAGCAACCTCATTTAGTATGCTGGAATATTCACGGCTACGCTCTCTTCCACGTGTGTACGGCACAATGCAGTAAGAACAGAAATTATTGCATCCACGCATAATGGACACAAAACCAGATATTCCAGGGGCAATGCGTTTAGGAATTACATCTTTGTAAGTTTCAGTGAGAGAAGGTTCTACATTTATAGCCTTATTCCCCGATGCTACTTGTGCCACTAGATTAGGAAGGTCCATATATGCATCAGGTCCGACAACTAAATCCACAACCCTATTATTTAACAGTTCCTCTTTGAGCCTCTCCGCCATACAGCCAAGCACCCCTACTACAAGATGCTTTTTTTTCTTTTTAAGAGATTGGAAGTATTCCAACCGCGATAACGCCTTTTTCTCGGCGTGGTCACGAATGGAGCATGTGTTTATGAAGATAGCATCCGCCTCCAATATATTATCAGTAATGTCATAATCAGCAGTTTGCATAATGGCTGCCACAACCTCACTGTCAGCAAAGTTCATTTGACACCCGTATGTTTCGATAAATAATCTCATTATTTATAGTTTAGGAGTTTAGGAGTTTAGGAGACATCCAACTCCTTAACTTTTCACTCCTTTACTAAAAACCGTTTTATTACCGTCTGTGCAGACACAACTCTGTTTGCGGCTTCAGGTATAACAATACTGCGCTCACTTTCAATAACATCGTCCGTTACAATCATATTACGGCGTACAGGCAGACAGTGCATAAAGAAAGCGTTATTTGTAAGTTTCATCTTCTCTGTATCAACCGTCCAGTCCATATCCTTGCTCAAGATTTGACCATATACACCGTCACCATACGCAGACCAATTCTTTGCGTAAATGAAATCAGCCCCCTCAAATGCCTTGCGCTGGTCATACTCTATTTTTGCACCACGTACAAAATCGGGACACAATTCATAACCTTTAGGGTGAGTTATTACAAAATCAACATCAGCCTCATTCATAAAGTCAGCAAATGAGTTAGGCACAGCCTGTGGAAGTGCCCTTGGATGCGGAGCCCAAGTCATAACAACTTTAGGGCGTTTTTTTTCTTTGTATTCCTCTATGGTAATAAGGTCTGCAAATGCTTGTAGTGGGTGGCAGGTGGCAGACTCCATGCTAAATACGGGTTTGCCTGAGTATTTTATGAATTGCTCCAGAATAACCTCATTGTAGTCAAACTCCTTGCTCTCAAAACGTGCAAAAGAGCGGACTCCTATCAGGTCACAATAACAGCCCATGACAGGAATGGCCTCAAGCAAATGCTCCGGCTTATCACCGTCCATAATAACGCCACGCTCAGTTTCAAGTTTCCAAGCACCTGCATTTACATCAAGCACAATGGTGTTCATACCTAAGTTCATGCCAGCCTTTTGTGTGCTCAAACGTGTACGCAGACTTGAATTGAAGAAAACCATAAGCAAGGTCTTGTTCTTGCCCATTGTATCCCACTTATATGGGTTGTTTTTTACCTCAAAAGCTTCTTTAAGAGCCAAATTCAGGTCTCCAAGGTCTTTTGCATATTTAAATGTTCTCATACATCATACATTTATACATCATACATATCCCCCCATTACATCTTAACTTTTTAACTCCCTTCTGATTTTACATGCTATCTCTTCAAACTCATCCTTAGTAAGTTGAAGTTTCTCCTTTTCAAAATTCACATCCTTCTCACACTGCATAGGGATAAGGTGTATATGGGTATGAGGAACTTCAAGACCAAGCACCACCTGAGCCACTTTTTTACAAGGAAAAGCACGCTTTATAGCACCAGCCACAATTTTGGCAAAAATCTGTAAACCAGCCAAATCCTCATCGCTGAGGTCAAAAATATAATCAACCTCTTGCTTAGGTATTACAAGAGTATGCCCCTTTTGAAGAGGGTTAATGTCAAGAAAAGCGAAGAACTTATCAGTCTCCGCTATTTTATAGCAGGGTATCTCACCCGCTACAATTTTTGAAAATATAGTCATATTACCAGTGTTTTAGAAACTAATCTCTACAATTTCAAACTCTATGGTTCCTGATGGTGCGGAAACCTGAACCTTGTCACCTTTATGTTTGCCTATCAATGCTTTTGCAATAGGTGTACCTACACTCATCTTGCCCTCCCTTAAGTTTGCCTCAGCCTCAGATACTAATGTATATGTCATCTGCTGACCATTTTTAGTATTCTTGATTGTAACCTTACTTAATATCTGAACTTCATCCGCTTTAAGTTGGGATTCATCAATAATACGTACATTTGATACCGTAGCCTTCAATTGAGATATTTTAAGTTCAAGCAAACCTTGAGCCTCACGAGCGGCATCATACTCCGCATTCTCAGATAAATCCCCCTTATCACGTGCCTCTGCAATCTGACGTGATATTTTTGGGCGTTCAACACTCTCTAACTGAGCAATTTCATCCATCAGTTTCTTGTAACCCGCTTGGGTCATATAAACAACTTCTGCCATAATATAAAAAAATAAATTTATAACAAAAAACAATAGAATCCCCCTAAAGGACCCTACAACTCAAGAGATACTTCATTTCTTGTTTTGCCGCATAATAATAACTACGACACCGCAAAGATAGACATTATTTTTCAAATTGCAAAAATTGCGTATATTTTTATACGGAATAGACAAATGACAAATGCGTATTCATCTAATTTTTACTTTACGGAACAACTGCCGGAAGCTGTATTAGCGTTAACAGAGGCATCGTACATTGCACAGCATTTTATAGCAGGCAGCGCATATTGCCCCTTGTAAGCAGCGTTCAACCTTATAGAAATTACAACTTGCTTGCCAACAGGTAACATATCTACATAAGATAATACTCTGTCATCATGTATCTCATAGTGAGATAATTCGTCACCCGATACACTAATAATTTCCCAACCTGCCGGCACAATATGGGTAAGTGCCATATTGGATATATCGGATGCGGACACATTCTTAATGGTGACAGTGGCTGTGAAATTTGTCCCTTGAGACATATCCCTTACGTTTACAGGGCGGAACTCACTGTCTGTATAACTTACAGCAAGACCTATTCCATTGGATTCCTGTTCGATATTTGTGTCGCCTACCACACCTTTGTTTGTTATATTAACATACAATGTCTGCGTTCCCGAATTCTTAATTGTCACCATGCCAAAATCATCAACATTGCTATACAATGTTTTGGTAACCGCTATGTTGGAATTAAATTGAATGCTGTTTTCACTATAAGTTACAGTACCGATGGCGGGAGTCGGCTTTCCATATTTTCCCTGATAATAAGCTACAGATATCAAAGCCATGGCCACGTCACGAGTGCTTAACCATTTATTAGACGCCAACTCTGACGCTATCATATTATACAATTTGTTTGCTTCAGTCTCTTTATCAATAATACACAAAACTTGAAGACGCAAGGCATTGTCAAACAATAGATTTGTAGATGTCACTAAATCCACAACATCTCTTTTACCTGCCAAAGCATACGCCCCCGCCATCATACATCTTGAGAGCGGAGTTCCATTTTCCGCTTTAAGTCTGTTAAGAGCACCCAAATCATAATTACCGTTAAGGGCAAGTACATATAGGCGGTACGCCTGCGTCGTAACATCTTCTTCTATTACTGCCTGCGTTGCGTTTTGAATAGGTTTCCAAGTTTTTACGATACTTGATATATATTTTATCAGGTTCTCTTTAACAGAATAAGGCACATTATAGCCTGCATTCTCAGCCTCTACTATAAAGTGAAAGGCATAAACCGTACCCCAGGCATTAGTTGTGTTTGCACCCTGCCAATAGGCAAGACTACCATCATACAACTGATATGCAGACAATTTTGAAAGTGTCTGAGAAACTGCGTCTGACGCAATTTTTTTCTCGGTTTCATCAAGGGAAATCAATTTTGGCAAATATATTTGAGGGAAAGCCTTTGAGATAAGTTGCACTATACTACCGTGAGGATAACTTGTAAGGTAATCCATACGTCCTCTTAGATTCATAGGTGTTGTACCCGATAACTCCACCTCCAGCGTATTGGTTCCAAGCATACCAAAAGATTTGACGTTACCTTTCCACTCCTTGCCTGCATCTATCGCTATTTTTTGAAATTCGGCCTTTTCATTAGAGATGGAACGAACATTAAGCTCCGTTTTATATTCTGCTTCGCAATTACCTGATTTAGCGGTTATGGTTACAATACCAGGTCCCGCAATGTCACCCGCTTTAATAGAAAAATCAATTGATTTATCCTCTATTTTCTTAAAATCGAGTGTAGTCTCACTACTACCTATTATTGAGAATTTATTTGAGCACGAAATCTTAACTTTGACACTGCCTACATTCTCTTTAGTGGCAAAAACAGTGACAGGCACAGAAATAACGTCACCCACACCTATAACCCTTGGCAATGTACCCAGCACCATAACAGGCTGACGCACAGAGATGCTTTTTTCTGCATTCCCATACGCACCACCGTTACCTGAAACAATCATAACCCTAACTTTTCCGTTATAATTTGGCATATGGAATTTGTGGGTGTTTACACTACCTTCCTTTAAATGGTACGGACCTGCAAACTTAGCTACAGGAGTAAATCTGTTTATCAGTGACTTTGAACCTGCGGCAGTGTTTGACTCATCATCACCGCCTATGCTGAACAATTGCTCTATCTTGCCTCCGTATGCCCCAATCACTAAATTGTAAGCGTCCCATGTGCGCACACCCAATGCCTCCCTTGCATTGAAATGTTTCCATGGGTCGGGAGTTTTAAAATGAGTTAAATCTAAAAGCCCTTCATCTACTACGGCTATTGTGTAAGCCATCTCCTTGCCATTTTTCTCTCCAACCTTTACTAAGAAATCCTTATTGGGCAAAACCTCCGATTTTGCAGTTATCACAGGATACAGACGGCTGTCAGGGTCATTTACATCAACTGATACAACTCCGTAAAGCCTTATAGGCATATCGTTTGCTATAGATGAATACGGTTGCAAAAGTGTAATGTGGATATACACATTAGGAGTCATTTCTGAAGTGACAGGAATTTGAATGTTTGTGTGAGTTTCTGTACACTTGTATATATCTGTTGAAATTACATGACTTCCATTCTCTACGGACACAAGAGCCTTAGCCCCTTTTACCGATGGAATGGATATTTTTATAACATCACCCACCTTGTATCCACTCTTATCAGGCATAAAACTCAACTTGGTAGCGGCATCGGATTTCCCATATTTTTCCGGATTCCCATACCAATCAAAATATGCCATTTTAGAAGCTGTGTGACCGGATTCCCTATTATAAGCATAAATATAGTACGCACCCCAGTCATTTTTCTTACAAGTGAAATCAAACAATGCTTTGCCGTCCTTGTCAGTTGTTAAACTTTTAACCAACATCGGTTTATAATATGAGTCCGAGGCAAAATCAGCCAAATAAGAGTCGTCTGAACTCCACCACCAATACCAGTCCACTTTGTATATTTTGACATCAATGTTCTTATTTGCTAAAGGTGTACCTTCAGGGGTTACAATTGCAAACTTTAAGATATGAGGCTTATCTGTTTCAAGAAATTCCTTACCATTTTGATTTGTGCAGATACCTACGTAAGAACTGTATGGAGAGTATTTTTTGCTCTCAATGTCTATAGAGGGCTGACCCGACGGCTCATAAACCTTGGTAGTTATTACAGCATTAAGCATACTTGGGGCAGAACCTCCGTCAAAAGCCAATTTTACGGTGGAATTTCCGTTTTCATCAGTTATTCCGGTTAGCAACGCACTTTCCTCTTTTTGGAATTGTATGCTTTTGTTTTCAAATGTGTAATCTTTAAAACCTCTAAACTCGGCGGTTGATTTGGTAAATATAGTCTGAACATCGTACTTAAGATTGCGGGCAACCGCTCCATTAAGCCACTCCACATGCAATTTGCCGTTTTGAATACAGCCCTTTTTAAGCATTCCGTCACCTAAATCAATTGCTATTTTTAAGCGGTTAGGCATTACGGTTTCAACTCTGAGTATCTTAGTGAATGACGCTCCGCCTATGGTTATTTTTGCACTCCACGCCCCCGTGGGTACATCGGGGGATAATGGTACGTTAAATGTAAAAATGCCCATTTCACCGTTTGAAACGGTACGTCTGACATATACTTGCCCCAATGGATTTTTAAGTTCAAGCGTTACCGGATGCTCTTTGGGCAATGTAACCGCCTTGTCGCCAATCATAAAACCGATATGCAGAGTGTCTCCCGGTCGCCACACACCGCGATCTCCGTAAATAAAGCCGCTTATACCTTTTTGAAGTTTCTGTCCTTCTGTATCAAACTCGCTCATAGACAAGCTATTGCCGTCATCTAACCTAAGATAGGATATATCATCACCGCTTTTTGCCACAGCATAATAAGGAAGACCGTCATTATATGTAAGTTCGGCATATCCGTCTCCGTTTGTCTTGCCCTCCGCCAATAAATAGTGGCGATAATCATATACACTTATCTGCACATTCGATTTGCCTTTAGTGTCAATTATATCACTGATCCAAAACTTTATATTGTTCTCTGCTCCGCATTTGGCTATTATGCCGAGATTTGTTGCATACAGATTTTTAGCCACTTTCATTTCCTCATAAAAAGATTCTGTTGCAGGGTCTTCGTACTCTTTCCAATTATAGTGGTCTCCGTTACTGAAATAGTAGTAATATCCACTGCCGTCAAGCCCAAGTCTCTCTTCTGCAAAATGCTGTGCAAAATAAGCTTTTATCTCCGATTTAGAAGCAGTGAGTGATTCCGCCCCGGGATATGCGTTAAGTTTTGAATATCCGCTTAACTCTATGCGATACAAACTGCCCGAATTCATACTGAACAATTTGGTTAGATCTAAAGAAAATATATGGGGCACAGTTAAATCCAACATCGGGTTCTCATCAAGAAAAACAACTTTTTGCCCTATAAGTCTGCCTACACGGCGTATCTCTCCGTCAGAATCCAAATTAGAGGCTTGCAAAAACTGACCCATATTCATAGCAGGCACTTCTATGATTCTAACTACAACCCCACGCATATATACGCTACGGAACTGCAAAGTAAGGTCAGAGGACATTGGAAGTATGGATCCCTGCGACACAAAACTTATTTTAGGTTTAGCGTCATTGTTTATAAATTTTTGAAAAACAGAATTCGTATCATATACAAGCCCTTTTGAACTTCTTATTCCCTTGTTTACAAATATATTGACCTCCCCCTTTATTTTTTCATCATAAAAAATCTTTATGCAATTGCCATCTGCCAGCATTCTTTCGTTTGTGTTGCCATCTATATAGGCAAGCCCCGTAATATCCTGCCCTGCATCAAGATTCTTTGTGAAAAAGATATTTACGCAACGTTCCGCACCACCTTTTACTACTATGTCGTAAACATCAAAATCATTTGCATTAGGTATTGTTTTGCGTACTTTTGACGGGTTGTCACCTGTATTCTTAATTTTGCAGTTAAGACTGCGGTCTTCCATTGCAGGTCTGATCCCTTTAATTAACGCCGTATGCATGCGACCTGTAGCACTATGGCTCCACTCAATACCAGGACTCTCTGAAAAATGAACCAAAGCCTCAGCGTCGGTGTCACACTCTTTGTCGGCCGTTATTAATGTGAATGATAAATCATAGGTTTCATCATCAGTGTTATTGACTGTCAAATCGCCGAAATCCCCAGTGCACAATAGCGGCAGAGTCTTGAATTTAAATACAAACTCTTTCAAATCTCCCTCAAGTCCGTCAATAAACGCCGCCATATTTACCTTTACACTATATTCTGTATCACGCTTGAATTCTCTTTCAGGCTGTATAGTGACTATATAATTGTCTGTTACTGAAAATTTGACATCACAGCTCGGGCTTATCTTTATGTTGTCCTTTAAATATTTCTGAATTTGCTTTTCGGCAGGAATTTCTTCTGTAAGAGAGAAAGAAACAGGTGCGAATCTAGACACATCACCCGATGTGAATGATTGAACATTAGGATGGAATTTCTGTTCCGCACTATCACTACACGATGTAAGAATAAAAATCACCGACAAAAATATTAGTGCCGACAGGGACGTTTTCTTCATATTACTTCTTAATTTTGTATATTTGCAAAAATAATCAATTCTTTTGGAAAAACATACCAAATACTTAAAAATTTGCACTTGCATAATCATACTGTTTGGCTTATGGTTTGTAATAATGTGGATTTCAACTCCTAAGATGCTTTTCAGCAGTGAGTACAGCACACTGCTTTACGCCTCTGACGGGACATTGATGAACGCACATATAGCCTCTGACGGACAATGGAGGTTTCCACCTTCTGATTCAATTTCCGACAAATTTAAAACAGCCGTCATAAATTATGAAGACAGATGGTTTTATTATCACTTAGGCGTAAATCCGGTATCTATGGCAAAGGCTGCCGTCGCAAATCACAAAAAAGGTTTCATAGTAAGGGGCGGTAGTACTATTACAATGCAATTATCACGCATTTCATCGGGAAAAAAGGAACGCACATACTGGCGTAAGTTTATTGAGCTTAACAGAGCTGTTTACATAGAGTTATTGTATTCAAAAGATGAAATTTTGACTATGTATGCATCGCACGCTCCTATGGGCGGCAATGTAGTTGGTCTGGAAGCGGCGTCTTGGAGGTATTTTGGCAGACCGTCAGAAAACCTTACTTGGGCTGAAGCCTCAATGCTTGCAGTTCTGCCTAACGCTCCTTCACTGATTCATATCTCAAAAAATAGAGATTTGCTGCTTAATAAGAGAAACTCGCTTCTTAAAAAGCTGTACAATCGTGGTTATATAGACAGTGACGATTATAGTTTGGCACTGGCGGAACCATTGCCTGATAAACCCGAACCTCTGCCTTCAATAGCATCGCATCTTGCATCCACTATGTTAAAAACACATAGAGGAGAGGCAATCAAAACAACATTGAACCCAAACTTGCAAAACCTGCTTCAAAACCTTGCAAACCACTATGCTATGGAATATACCGCTAAAAACAATGTGCATAACATAGCCATATTGGTTCAGGAAGTTACAAGCGGTGATATTAAGGCATATGTCGGGAACGCCTCCTACAAGGCCGATGAGCGTTTCTGCAATAACGTGGATATTATAAACTCTCAACGCAGCACGGGGAGCATTCTTAAACCTATTCTGTATGCCGCTATGCTGTCAGAGGGCATTATACTTCCAAAAACACTTATAACAGACACTCCGCTGTATATGAACGGCTTTTCGCCACAGAATTTTAACAAGACTTTCAGCGGTGTAGTGCCTGCAAACGAGGCTATTATACGTTCTCTTAATGTTCCGTTGGTACGTATGCTTAAAGAGTATGGCATTGAGCGTTTTCTCTCACTCTTACGCTCTCTCGGAATAACCACAATGAACAAGAACGCCGACCATTATGGGGCTTCGCTCGTTCTCGGCGGTGCCGAAGCCAAATTATTGGAAATTTGCGGGTTGTACAGAAAATTAAGTTTAGGAGTTCTGGTGTTTGGGAGTTCTGGAGTTTCAGGTATTTCAAAGGCTGGCATTTACTATATGCTGGAGGCTATGAGTAATCTGAACCGTCCTGAAGAGGAGGCGGATTGGCAACAATTTAACAGCATGAAACGCATTGCTTGGAAAACAGGCACCAGCTATGGAGGAAAAGACGCCTGGGCTGTAGGAGTTACTCCTGATTATGTTGTAGGGGTATGGGTGGGAAACGCTACAGGAGAGGGGCGTGCAGGTATTACAGGTGTGGGATATGCCGCTCCTATACTTTTTCAGGTCTTTTCCAGGTTGCCCTCAAGCGGCTGGTTTGACCCTCCCTATTCAGACATGGCTGATGAAGCTGTTTGCAGAACATCGGGATATAAGGCTGGAATCTATTGTACAGAGGTTGACACAATACCTATCCCTGGTAATGGAATAAATACAAAAGTGTGCCCCTATCATAAACAGGTGCATTTGTCCAAGGATAGAGCATACAGGGTGAACAGTTCGTGTTATGATGTAAATGATATTGTAACTGAGTCTTGGTTTGTATTATCTCCTGCTCAAGAGTACTTTTACCGACAGGTTCATACAAACTACAAAACTCTGCCTCCCTACTTGCCAGGTTGCGAAAATTATTCTATTTCACCAATAGACATTATATATCCTACCGACAGAGCCATCATCTTTTTGCCAAAAGATTTTAAAGGTGAAGTGCAGTCTGTTGTTTGTCAAGCCACTCATATTAAACCCGATGTAACTCTATATTGGCATCTTGACGACGAGTATCTGGGTTCTACGCAAAACATACACAATATGGCAATTAAACCATCAAAGGGAAGACATTTGATTACTGTGGTTGATGATAATGGGAACGCTAAAACAATTTCAATAAGTTGTATGCCTTCAAACTCTTCTAAGCCGGGCGGTAGGGAACTTTAACGCCTCTCTGTATTTGGCTACAGTACGGCGTGCTATTCTAAATCCCTTTTTATTTAGGATGTCACACAAGGCATCATCTGTAAACGGATTGTTTTTGTCCTCACTCTCTATAAGAGAGCGGATTATAGACTTTATTTCTTTGTTTGAAATCTCTTCTCCGGTATCTGTGGCTATTCCTTCAGAGAAAAAATGACGGAGACTGAACAGTCCGAAATCTGTTTCAACATATTTTTTATTTGCCGCTCTTGACACAGTGGAGACGTCACACCCTGCCAAATCTGCAATATTCTGCATAGTGAGGGGCTTTAAATAAGAATCATCACCATGCATAAAGAACTCTTTTTGTGCCTTTATAATGGCGGTCATTACGCGGCTAAGGATCTGACCTCGCTGCTCTATTGCCTCAATTAACTGATTGGCACTGTCTATTTTCTGTTTTACAAAAGCGGAGATCTCCTTATCGTTATATGTTCGGAGCATTTTGTCATACTCTTTGCTGACACTCAATTTTGGGATATTCCCGTTATTAAGAGTCAGTATATCTGATTCACTGTCATAATAAAAATCAGGAGTGACGGCATCATGTGCCTTCATATACCTTGCCTCTGTAAAAGCGTTACAAGGGTGTGGATTCAGTTTTTTTATAAATTCCACCGCCTCATTAAAAAGATTATCATCAACTCTTAACTTTTTCTGGATATAAGAGTATTTTTTAGCGGTAAAATCGTCAAAAAATTCATCTAATACATCAACGGCAACCTGTGCAACAGCATTATCACCATCATTCTCTGTCATCGCCCTCTCCGCTTGCAGTCTCAGACACTCTCTCAAAGTTCTGGCTCCCACACCCGCCGGTTCAAGTTTTTGAACTAAAAGCAGTGCCTCATACAAATCAGCCTCTGCCACTCCTAAAGAATAATGTATGTTAATGGAATCCGTAAGTTTTGCTATATCGGCTTTTAAGTATCCCTCATCATCAAGCGAGCCTATTATAAACTCACCTAATTGGCGTTGAAGCCGACTTTCAGCCATTGGGGCAAGCTGTGACGATAAATATTCTGTAAAACTTTGGTCATCTGCGTATGCAGGATTATAATCTGTAGGCAAATCAGAGCCGCCTCCATATACATACGAAGTATCAAAATCATCCACGTCATCGTATGTTTCATAATTATTTACATTTATCTCTGAATCATCGCTACCATCATCACTGCCATCCTTATAAAAATCTTCTGTACGTTCATTACCTGTTGTGTCATCAAGCGGGTTTTTCTGAGGTGAAATCTCCTCAAGAGCAGGATTCTCCTCTACTTCTGTCTTGATTCTATTTTCAAGCTCAAGAAGGGGAGATTCCAGCAAATTCGCCACCAAAATCTGAGAAGGTGACAGTTTTTGCTGTTGTTTTAATGTAGTTTGCTCTTTTAATGACATAATCTGGTATATTATATGCAAAAATAAATAAAAATTTACTAAATTTGTACCATCTTACAAGATAAAATGAATCCTACTATTAAAATATTTTGGCTTGCATACTTTTTATTCATTCTTGTACCTGTTTTTGTGTCTATAACAATATTGCTTACTTTGGTAACCATAATAGGCTGCTCCATAGGCTGTAATAAGGTTTGTGATTACTATCCGGGAATGATTTGGTCAAGGATTTTGTGTTTTCTGTCGTTCTGCCCCGTGACTGTTGAAGGCAGAGAAAACATCCAAAAGGGTCAGTCTTATATTTTTGCATCAAACCACACAAGCATTTACGATGTATTTGTAATTTACGGATACATCGGGGTGGATTTTAAATGGATAATGAAAAAGGAATTGGAAAACATTCCTTTTATAGGGTGGGCGTGCAAATCTGCAGGATTCCTGTTTATTAACCGCAAAAAGGGGAGAGAGGCATTCAAGACATTGCAAGAAGCTAAAGATGTCTTTAAAGGCGGCACAAGTTTGGTGATATTCCCTGAAGGCACCAGAACTCCGGACGGATTGATTGGAAAATTTAAGCGCGGCGCTTTTGAGATTGCTCAAAATATGGATCTGCCTATTATTCCTGTATGCCTTCAAGGTGGCTTCAAAGTTATGCCTAAAACAAGATTCTACCCAATTCCAGGACCTCTCAAAATAACTATATTGCCCCCAATAGAGTTCTCCTCATTAGATCATGAAGACTTTATATTTCAGGTAGAGAAAATCCGTGAACAAATAGTCTCCGTGGCAAATAAACCTTTATGATGAAACAACATTACATTATCGCTATTATGATACTTCTTCCGTTATGCGTAATGGCTGAAGGGACTATAGACATTATAACAATGATGGAAAAACAGGTGGCAAGAAATAAAAAAGAGAGCAGATGGTATGAGATTCTTGACGCCAATTATAAGGATTATGATCTTACTGACAAGCGGATTGAAATGCTTAGAAAGGGTATGTCTGTAAAAAAAATGGACAATCCCGACCTTATAACATATCTTCTGTCTATTGCATTGTTTGACGCTGACCGTTACGACGAAAGTCTTGAACTTCTGCACTCTTTAAAACAGACAAAACGAGTAAAAAAAGCTATCGGAAACTGCAATACGGCAAAATACATTACAGAACATCCATCCAATGTTAAGATTGAGTACATGGGGGATAGCATCAATACTCCCTACGACAATATTTGGCCGTTTATTGACAATGACAGGAAAAGGTTTTACACCACAGTAGTGGTGGGGAAAAGTACCGTTCAACCACAAAGCAATGAGATTCAGGAAGATATTTTTTACAGCAACAATTCTGATAAAGGATGGCTTCCTGTACACCCCTTACAAGGGAAGATAAGAAGTAATGAGAACGAGGGCGCCTGCTGCATAACAGCTGACGGCAAATACATGTTTTTTACAGCTTGTAACCATACCGGAAGCGGCGGTTGCGACATTTATTACTCAATTAACAAAAACGGCAGTTGGAGCACACCCATACGTGGAGGCGGAGATTTGAACAAATTCAGCTGGCAAAGCACCCCAAGTATCAGTGCGGACAAAAGCACTCTGTATTTTAGTGCTGTTGATGTAAACAAATCAAAAAAAACACACACAAACAGCACTGACAAGGATATTTACACTTGTTCCGTATCATACAATAAAGACGGTAGCGTCAATTTTACAAATGTGCAACGCCTTGGTTCTGAGATAAATACTGAATATGACGAAATTTCTCCGTTTATAAACCCCTACAATAACATTCTCTATTTTTCGTCGGACGGTTGGGACGGGATGGGAGGTCTTGATGTGTTTTACAGCAAACGCGATGAAAACGGCAAGTGGCAAAAAGCACAAAATATGGGATATCCTGTCAATACACACAGAGATGAGTTTGGATTTGTTGTAGATGTGACTGGCGAAAACGGATATATGTCTTGCAACCGTTTGGCAGATGGTGAATTTTGGGAAAACAAACGAATTGTACGTATCACCTTGCCTTCTGAACATCATATTGAATCAAAATTTGAAGGCAAAGGCTACGATTTTATATTAGAGAATATCTATTTTGATACAGATAAAAGCAATCTGACAATGGACTCTTATCCTTATTTGGACTCGTTTGTCGAGTATCTTAAGGTTCATGCCTCCTATTCTGTAACAATAGGCGGACATACCGATGAAACGGGCACTTTTGAGCATAATATGGATCTTTCAAAGGCACGTGCTGAAAGCGTAGCCTCATATCTTATATCACACGGCATAGACTCGTCCCGCATCACCACCGTAGGTTACGGATCTTCCAAACCTATATCCAAAACAGACAATCACCTTAACCGAAGGATTCAAATTGAGCTCAAATAAAATTTATTTATCCAATACCGTGGTATAAATTCTTATAATTTCAAAATTCTGTTTTAAATCCGGAATATCCTTTAGCTCATCTATTGAATCAATATGGCGGCTCTTTTTAGAATTGCGGAAATCCACTATCGCCTTGGCCTCATAGTACGATATATACGGATGCCTTTTCAAATACCCGATGTCGTAGGCATTCACATCTATCTTTTTTATTAGAGATGGATTTACTTTTACCTGGTTCTTTACCTTTTCATAAAGTTCTGCAGAGAACCCGTACACCTCCATCAACTGCTCTTTTGCATAATAGCCTCCTAATTTTTCTCTATACGCCACAATGCGGCGTGCAAAAGCGGGACCAATGCCTCTAAGTTCTTGTAATTGAAGTGTATCGGCACTATTAAGTTCTAACACATCTATCTCCTTTTTTACATATTTTCTGTAACTACTTGCGTTTGTGGTTTGTGCATTTGCTGTACTTGAACATTCTATTTTCAATTCAGCATTTTTACTTGGTCCACTTATTGCCGCTACAAAAATTTTTACACCAATAACGACCGTTACTAACACAAGGAGCGTAATAACCCCCTGTCTCTCTTCCTTTGTGAAAAAGAAATAATCCTTTATGCCCATAATAATAATTTTAGGGCATCAGTGATGATGAATAAGCAACCTGCAACTAACCAATTACGCTAAAAATAAACATACTGGAAATTGCTATAGGTATTATAAAACGGAGAAAAAATATATATACTTTTATTAATTTAAACTTAATCGGTGAATTTATATTGAGTTGTGTGTTTATCACCTTCCTATCTAACCGCCACCCTACAAACAGCGATGTAAAAATCCCTCCAAACGGCAACAATATCGTAGTGGACAAGTAATCAAAAACATCAAATATAGTTTTACCTAATATTGTAAAATCAGATAACACGCCAAATGACAATGAACTAATAGTTCCCATCACCGCAAAAAACACAGACATTATTACACACGCCTTGACTCTTGTTATATTGAATTTCTCCACCACAAATGAAATAATAACCTCATACAGTGATATAAACGATGTAAGGGCCGCTATAAACAACAATACGTAAAACATCACAGCCCACACCGTTCCCAGTTCCATTTGAGAGAATACGCTTGGCAAAACCTTAAACACCAACCCTGCTCCCTCATCGGGTTGCATACCTATGGAAAACAGTGCAGGGAATATCATAACCCCTGAAAGAACCGCAACTAACAAATCCACTATGGCAATTTGTGATGCAGTTTTAGGCAAATTTACATTGTCTTTAAAATAAGAGGAGTAGGTTATCAGACACCCCATACCAAGACTTAAAGAATAAAAAGCCTGCCCTATGGCTCCCATAGCACCATTAAATGTAAGTTTTGATGCATCATAAACAAACATGAACTTCAAACCTTGGAACGCATTTGGCATCATACAGGAATTCACCCCAAGAATAATAAGAATGATAAACAGCATAGGCATCATTATCTTTGATATCCTCTCTATGCCGTTTTGCACCCCTCTGGATATTATGGCTCCTGTAACTATAATTACCATTATAAGAAACAGTACGGGAATATACGGGTTAACTACAAAATTATTAAAAACAGCGTTATATTGCTCCGAAGAATAACCTACAAGTGAATTTGATACGGAAAGATAGAGATAATAGAGAGTCCAACCCGCCACTACGCAGTAATAACAGTTTATCACACCTCCGGTAAACACCCCAAGATAACCTAAGAGATTCCAATGCGTGCCTGGGGCTACTGTAGCAAAAGCATCTACGGTGTTTTTATGAGACTCCCTCCCGATTATAAATTCAGCCACCATAGCGGGTATTCCCATAAATAAAACCGCCATTATATAAACAATAAGGAAAGCGGCACCTCCATTCATTCCCATCTGATATGGGAAACGCCAAATGTTACCCAAGCCTACGGCAGAACCTACTGTAGCCATGAGAACACCAAACTTTGTGGCAAAATGCCCTCTATCTCCTTTTGTCATTTTATTTTATGAGGCTCGCTTTAAGACCTTTAATTACAGAATTGGTGAAACCGTTTGCCTCCATCTCATTAAGTCCCTTTATGGTTATACCTCCAGGTGTGGTTACTTTATCTATCTCTGCTTCCGGATGAGAATCATTGGTGTCTATCAGATCTATGGCGCCACGCAAAGTCTGAGTTACAACCTGCTTGGCAATATTTGGATAGATACCCATCTCCACCGCACCTTCAACTGCCGCCCTTATGTAACGGAACGCGTATGCAATACCACAACTTGAAAGTGCCATAAAGGCATTGAGGTCCTTCTCCTGAACAAAGAACACTTTACCCGTCTCACTAAATATCTGCTCTATAAGTTTCATTTGAGCATGACCTGCATTGATATATGGTGCTATTGTGAGAACACTCTGCAAAACATCTACTGCAGTATTAGGTATCATACGGAAAATAGGAGGCAAAGAGTTCCCCTTACTTAATGCCGCCGTCAGTTTCTCAAATGGGACGCCTGCAACTATTGACATAAAAATCTGCTTACCATAGTCCATTGAATCCTTAATCTCGGCAATTACAGCCTCAGCCAACCATGGCTTGACTGCCAATAACACTATATCAGCCCCTTTTACACTCTCTTTATTGGACGTAGTAACATCAATGCCATTATTGAAATTCTGTAATGAGCGTAATGTATCCTCGTTGATATCGCTCACTTTAACTTTTGTAATGACACTGTTTTGTGTCAAGGCACGTGCTATGGCTCCACCCATATTGCCGCCGCCTACTATCGCAATTGAACTCATAATTTAGTTTATTGAATATATATAACTGCAAAGTTATGAAATTTTAGTAAATTTGCACCTAAATTTGTAAAAAATTATGGAGAAACGAACTTTTAAAGATTGGATTATTGCCACCAGACCATGGTCTTTCAGTGCATCAACTATTGGTATTTTAGCCCCTATGGCATATTTTTATTGGTTTTTACAACCCGATATGAAACTATGTACAATCAATCCTGACTGGAATGCGGCATGGCTCTGTTTCCCTATGATTCTCCTTTTTCATGCGGCAGGCAATCTGCTTGGAGACTACGCAGACCATATCTACGGAGTGGACAGCCGTAACGACTATAACGGAGTTCTCTCCATGAAATCGGGGAAATTCACCCCTAAAGAGATTAAATTGTATGGTTGGAGCCTGATATTTGCAGGTACTATACTAGGTCTGATAATAACATTTATGACCGGCAACTGGAATTTGCTTTGGTTTGGAGGAATAGGGGCTCTTTTGACGGTGATTTATTTTTGGCTTAAATATCATGCTATGGGTGATTTGGACATTCTTATATTATTTGCAATGTTACCGGCTCTTGGCATGGGACTCCTGCTCACAAACCAACTGCATTGGCAGGTTCTCTATATATGCCTTCCGTACGGATTGCAAACTGTCGCCATTCTTCACGCAAATAATACGCGGGATATATGCACCGACAAGGCGGCCGGGATTCATACAATGAACCATTTTTTAGGTGGAAGGGTGGCTCAATGGCTATATGTAGTTGAAATATCGGTTCCAGTTCTGCTGATAGCCGTATATTCTATTTTGGGGATTATTCCATACCTGACCCTACTGCCTTATATCACTCTGCCTCTTGCCATAAAGTTAGGTAAAACTATGGTTTCAGCACCAGTAAACTCTGACCTGCCTATTGCAACGTTAGACCAACAACAGGCAAAACTGCAACTCTCTTTTGGGGTGTTATTCTGCTTAGGATTACTAATAAGTGCTTTGATATGACACTGAAATCCAAGATATTCATATCTATGGCTGTTGCAGCCGTACTGTGGTTTATAATGTTTTCGCCATGGACATCTCCATATCTGCCATTTTGGAGCTGTATGTCAATATCTGCCATCGTACTTATATCTTTAAGTATAATCTTTGACGGCAGTTGGTTAAAAAGCATCCATTTCACCGCTAAAAACATACTTTTAGGAATAGTTATTGCGTTTATCTTGTGGTGCGTGTTCTATATAGGTGATAAGGTATCTCAGTTGATGTTTGATTTTGCACGCCCTGAAGTGGACGCTATTTATACTCTTAAATCTGAATCTGAGAATTGGATTATAGGATTTACCCTTTTATTTCTGATTGGTCCTGCAGAAGAGCTGTTCTGGCGTGGTTTTGTTCAATCAAGACTGAACGATATATACAATCCCGATGCCGCATTTATCATTACTGTGGCAATCTACACTTTAGTACATATATGGTCATTTAACTTTATGCTTGTTATGGCTGCAATGGTTGCCGGAGGATTTTGGGGGCTTATATATCGTTTTAAACCTCAATGGCTTACGGCATTGGTTATTTCTCATTCTCTGTGGGATGTAGCGGCGTTTGTACTGTTCCCTCTTTAACATAACGCTTCTCCGTAGCCAGAAACCATGAACCTACAAGCATCGGTATAATATAATTTACCACCCAAATGGTGACTGCCGCCATAGAGGCCGCCATTGCGTTTATGGCAGAAACAGGGTCTTCAGTAATTTGCTCCATACCACCAAACAAAAGCATGGCGTATGAGCCTCGTATCCCTATCTCTGAAAATGAGTAAGACGGTGTAACAGATACTAAAAAATAATTTATCGGAATCAGAATGAAAGCACTTGCCACAGTTATTTCCACTCCCATAAATTTCAACATTAAAAAATATTGAATGCAATATACAGCATATCTTACTATGGATTCCACACTTATCACTGACAACGCCTTATATTTTATGGAGGATACCGCTTGAATCATTTTACTAACTTTAGGGTATTTGGTTACCCTTATCCTTGGGGCATATAGCGGCAATGTAATATAAAGCGTTGAAATTATCAAAGCAAACACTACAGAGCATAATCGTAGCGTCTCAAAATCCTCGTCTCCGGATAAGAACGGCAAATCCGGAACAAATGTAACCGCTATCAAAAGAAACAGACATGTGGCAAAAGACTGTGCAAGAGAACCTAAAAAAGACAGTAAAATTCCACCGCCTCTGTTTTCAGGCTCTAAAGTCAGCACCCTACCTATAGGGTCACATATCCTGTTTGGAGTGAAAAACCCTGATACCAATCCCATCAGTACAGATTTATACGCCACAAAATATTTATAAGGTTGGATTTGACGTACAATGGTAAACCATTTGGCACTCTCCAATCCCCAATTTATAGGCATAAGCAATAGTGCAACTATAAAAAACAACCATTTTTCGCCTATGTTAAGTTTGAATGACGATATTAAAACATCGTAGTACTTGAACGTAATCAGTGAATACGTCAAGTACCCGTATGCTCCAACCATAATAATTATCTTAAGTATGGTCAGCAGGTTTGATTTTTGCTTACTATCTGCCATATAGTGTGCAAAGATAGCAAAAGCCGTTTATTTTTCCAACAGAGGCGTGGCTTTTTGATACTTGCGTTCAGCAAGTTCCCTGTCAAACATATACATTCCGCTTCCACTGTCTGCCAATAGTTCTAATGTGGCTAATATATCCCTTGCGTTAGCCTCCTCTTCTATCTGTTCATCAATGAACCATTGCAAACGGCTTAATGTTTCATTATCTCCCTGCTCTCTTGCCAACTTAACAATATGATTTATCATAGCGGTAACCTCCTGCTCATGTTTTAATGTCTCCTTGAACATCTGGATTGGAGTATTCCACTCAGTTGGAACGCCCTTAATTGGCTCCAATATCACTTGGGCATCACGCTCACTTAAATACTTTTGGAATATTCTGGCATGGTCTTGTTCTTCCAACCACTGTACCCAAAACCAGTTTGAGATTCCTTTTAACGCCTTGCGCTCTGCATCAAGAGACATTGCAAGATATAGATAAGCTGACCACAATTCAGCATTGATTTGGCTGTTGATTGCATTTTGTAAATTCTTGGTAATCATAATAATTTAAATTTAAATGGTTTAACTTGATTTTTTGCACTACTTAATTTCAGTTTTCCACAATCCGTGCAGATTGCAGTACTCATAAACTGCCACTAACTTGTCATCGCATCCACAAAAATCGGCAGTGGCGGTCTTAGCATGATCCAGATATCTTACCTTACCTCCATTCTCTGTCTGCAAGTAGATAAATAGGATTTTGTGTTCCGGTGTCATAGGGTGAGGCTCTGCACCTATGGTCACTCTGATGCCTCCATTTTCAAGTTTTTCAACTACGGGCAGATGTTTTTCTCCCGCCCCTTCAATAGTGTTAGGCACTAACTCTTGCATTTTCTCTCCACAGCAAACCATGTCAACTCCACTGTCCACTTGTTTTACAACAACGTTGCCGCAACGTTTGCAGTAATAAAATTTCTTTTTCATAACTTAAAATTTTAATGGGTTAGTTTTATTTTAACTCAAGACCCCGATGTCTTGACATTGCAAATATAGAATACCCTCAATAACGTTTACTATTGATTTTAATAATATTTTTCAATGTTAATTATTGATTTTATCAATAATAATAACTATATTTGCAGGCACATAGCAACTAACATTATGGAATTAAGGCAGTTAAATTATTTTTTAACCCTTGCGGAGACACTTAATTTCTCTGAAGCGGCATCAAAACTTTTTATTACACAGGGTACTCTATCGCAGCAAATAAAGCAACTTGAGGCAGAAGTGGGCACATCGCTGTTTTACAGAACATCACACAGCGTGGAACTTACTGATGCAGGTAAGGAGTTATTGCCTTTAGTGCAAAAAACTGTAGAAACATCGGCGGAATGTAAGACAAAAATGAAAGAACTTACAAAAGAAGTTTCAGGTACACTTTACATTGGGGTAACACACTCTTTTAGTGAACTGATAATAAAAACGCTTGATATATATGTACGTAAATATCCTCAAGTGAAACTTAATATCCACTATGGCACAGCATCGGAGTTATATGATATGCTTTTAGAGCATAAATTAGATTTGATTCTGGCTTTTAAACCGGCTGTCAAATATGAAGATGTGGAATCAGAACTGTTATTCACATGTGAGTTAGGTGCAGTGATGAACAAAAACAATCCGCTTGCAAAAAAAGAGAAACTTACTCTTGATGATTTAGGAAAATGCAAGGTTATATTGCCTGGCAGCGGACTTCAATCAAGAAAAGCGTTTGAAAGATTTGTGGATGTGGATACCAGCCACCTTAATGTATGTGTTGAGGCAAACGATATTGACATCATTCTAAAGGCATTGGCAAACACTAACATGGTATCTATACTATCCACTTTAGCGGTACACCTATGTCCATCACTTACAGCCGTACCCATTGATGGCATCAAGCGTGTAATGAACGGGTGCATTCACTATCTTAAAAACACATATAAAAAACGTGCAGCAACAGAGTTAATAAAAATGCTTCACGATAATGCCGCTATAGGTAGGATTATGATGGAGAACATTTAACTTCTACAGTCTTCCAGCTCTCTATTGTGCGTGATTCCGTGGTGAAGTTTATGCCAACCTTTAACTTGCGGCGTGGGTCTGCAAGGTATGGGTCTGCGTAGTGCATATCGTCTATCTGCTGTAGTGCAACATCTGCTGACTTATCAATCTTGTACTCTATTATATAGATTGTGTTTGTGGTCTCAAGTATGGCGTCTGTCCTGCCTACGGCAAACGGAACCTCAACCCTCATATTCTGTCCAAGAAGCGTGAGTATAAGGTAC
>JAZLHT010000086.1:0-2002 GCA_045616965.1 Candidatus Enterocola sp. | reverse complement strand
CTTTCCCGTCTGTCTTTTCTATATAGTCTCGAAGTGTCTGCCACTCCGCTTCTGATGGAACGTGCCATCCGTTTGGGCAGATTCCCTGGCGGTTGCCGCTGAATGCGGTTGTCTGTTTCTGACCGTCTGCAACACCCACAGTGGCTGCCCAATTGTACAAGTAACCTAACTTGGCAATTTGAGAGTCAGTGAGATTTACCCCATATTCTGTTTTGCTATCGCTATCCCACTTGCTCTTGTCTGAGGCATCGGTGTAGTATGGGGTGGATGTGTAGTTCTCTGATGTTGGAACAGTATTGTTGGTAAGCCAAGAGGCGTTGTATGCCTCAGACTGAGTATCATACTTGCTACAACGCATATTCTCCTTAAGCCATACCTGCTCCCCTATTGTTACAGTGTTGTACTCATTCCCGCAGGCATCTTTTGGAAGTGCTGTCTCAAACTCCACATTAACTGCAACAGCCTTGCCTTGTGAGCGTTCTATGTTGAAGTCTCCTATCTTGGTTGAGAATGCCCTGCCGTCACTTGCAGTCATTGACAGTGTGAGGTCATCTGCAGCAAAATTAGCAGGTGCTAACGCTATTATAACGTTCTTTGGCGTTGTAGCATCAAGTGCTGTGCCACTGATGCCGGTTACGGTTATCTTCTTTGTTCCAGACACTGCCTCTGATGCGGCTGTAGGGTCTGTCTTGCTTACGCTGAATGTTCCGCAGATGCTGTTTGAGGCAGACTCTAATGTCATTGACGCTATTGTTCCCGCACCTGTCAGTTGCAGTTTAATGAACGCTGTTTGGTTCTTGAACGCAAGTGACTTGTCCGCCTCACTGTACGCAACCATTGGAACTGTCTTTGTAGCAAATGAGTTCTCTTCATACGCCTGCTCTGCAGGTATGCTGTATGTTATACTACTCCCATCTATGCCCTTTGCCGATGTTGACGGATACACCGCATAGTAAGGGGCTGTGGCTGTCGCCGATATCCAACCCTCAAATGTTGCCGATGTTTTGCCAGCACCATCTGTAAGGGTGAAGTCATTGCCTTCTGTTGATGTACCTGCATAGATTTTAACTTGGTCGCCTGTTGACCATAGAATGTCAGAGCCGCTTATTGAGGTCTTCTCTTTGCTCTCATTTGACACGGCACTGAACACTGTCTTTACCATACCCTCCTTGCTCTCAGGGTTCTGTACGTCTGAATTCTTTTTGCAAGATGCCACGCCAAGCACCAATAGTGCTGACATAGCCATAAAACTTAGTTTTTTCATCTCTTTTCTTGTTTTTTAAAGGTTAATACTACAGCCATTCAACGGGCTCAGTTGTGAAATTTGACGTTGACCCTGAACCAGCCATTACGGGCATCTCTGCCTCAACTTTAACTTGCACCATCTTAGGTGCGGAATAATTGTTTTTCTTCATTGTTTAAAAATTTTGGTTTAATTGGTTAATAAATATGTTAGTTAATCGCATTTTCTGTAAAGATTCTTCGCTACGCTCGGAATGACGGGAGGGAGATTCTTCGCTACGCTCATACATCATACATCTATACATCATACATTAAGTAAAGATTCCTCCCTTCGTTTCACTTCGTTCGGAATGACGTGGGAGGGGTACTTGTCCCCTGACCCTTGACCCTCACTTACGACTACGTCGTAAGTTTCTGATAATAAGCAAATTACCCCCCCCGATGCACTCGGGGAGGGTAATTTCTACCAACCTTTATATTTAAGCCGTTCCCGGCTTCTATGTCTTGTCATTATTTGCTACTCATATCGGCGTCAAAGGTATGAATTATTTTTTGTTCTGCAAATTTTTTTTAAAGATTTTTCGCACTTCGTGCTCAAAATGACGGGAAGTGAGATGCTTCGTTACGCTACGCTTCACTCAGCATGACGTAGTAGGAGGTTGCTCTCACTGTCAACTGTCCATTGTCCACTGTCAACTAACCCTCATACATCATACATTATACATCATACATTCTTATGAGATTCTTCGCTGACGCTCAG
>JAZLHT010000085.1:0-8932 GCA_045616965.1 Candidatus Enterocola sp. | reverse complement strand
CTTCCAGTAGATTATATGTTGATGATATATCGTTGATATATTCGTCTCAAATATACGATATTCGTATCAATGGTAACTCTTATGTATATTTCAATAAAGACGTATATGAATATACAATAGAATTGGATGAGGGTGTATCTGTACCTTCTGTCACATGTTATCGTAGCGACCGTTTGTTAAGTGGCAATGAAATATCAATCAAAAACGGAATATGTGACGAAACACCTACTGTTATTACTGTTAATGCGGAGGATGGTAGCTCCTTATCCATATATACAATACATTTTATTTCCCATAGGGATACAAATCCTGAACCCGAGAATATTTTGATAGACGGAAAGCCTTTGGAAAGCTTTAATAAAAAGAAATTTAATTACACAAACATTGAGTTGCCATACGGAACTGTAGAAAATCCTGAAATTGAAGTTGTAAAAGGGAATGACAAGCAAACGGTTAAGATAGAGCCGTTTACAATACCTGGTACAGCCAAGGTCACTGTATATGCTGAGAATCCGGATTATAATGTTACATATAATCTAACGTTTGCAGTTCAAAAATTATCTGATACTACATTAAAAAATATTTTTGTTAACGGAGTGGCGGTAAAGGGATTTTCTCCTGTAAAAATTATGTATCCTGTAAACATACCTATGGGTACTACGGAAAATCCTAAGGTTACATACGAGTCAGCATATCCTCAAGGAGAACAAAGTGTTGAAATAAAAACAGTTCAAAAAACGGTGGCAGGAAGAGATTCTGTGGTTCATGTTGTAGTATCCGCTCCTGGTGCTCTTGTTTCTACAACGTATGAGTTGATATATAAGGAGGTTCTTTCAGATTATTCATATCTTCAGGATTTGAGTGTGGATGGAACTACAATAGAGGGCTTTAAATGTGATAGTTTGAATTATACATATATATTGCCTGTAGGTACAAAAGAGTTGCCTAAAGTATCGTACGTCAAGGGTGAGAGTGTTCAAGATGTTGATGTCGCGTATGGTGGCCTTGACGGTACCACAAAAATTACCGTAAAAGCTCAAAATAAAATCAATACAACGATATACAGGATTCAATTTCCTGTTACTAAGTCTGATGTTTGTACTCTAAAAAATATTTATATCGACGGTGCTGCAGTGGACAACTTTGCCCCTGATGTGTATGATTATAAAATTGAGTTGCCTGAGGGTACTGTTGATGTTCCAGAAATCACATGGGAGCAAGGGGATGAGTATCAAACAGTTCAGCTAAAGAAAGCCAGTCTGGGTGAAGTGTCCAAAATTAAAGTTGTTGCTCAGAATGGAGCGACAAATGAGTATAATGTATTGGTAAAGATAGTCCAATCACACATATCTTCACTAAAAGACATAAAAATTGATGGGGTAAGTCTTGAGAATTTTGACCCTGCTGTATTAAACTATGACGTAATTTTGCCTGTAGGTATAAAAGTAATGCCGGAAATATCTTATGTAAAGGGTGATGAAAAAGAGAGTGTATCGGTAAATAAAGGCGGTATAAATGGTGTTACAGAGATTGTAGTGGTAGCAGAGGGTGGTGAAGTAAGTGTTTACTCACTTAATTTCAGCGTAAAAAAGAGTGATAACGCCACATTGAAAAACATATTTATTGACGGAGAACCTCTTGCAGAATTCGCATCGGAAATATTTGAGTACAATTATATTGAGAGTGAAGGTGCCGAAGGGTTACATGTTGTAACAGTTGACAGGGACGACAGTCAACTTGTGCATATATCAAATCCGTTTGTTTATGGCATATCAACTATAACTGTCACCGCAGAGGCGGGAAATTCGAACACTTATACCATTAATTTTGTAAGAAGTGGAAATACAAGCACGTTGTCAGATATAAAGGTAGGCGGTGTTACTATATCGGGATTTGCACCTGACGTGTATGAATATACTTATAATCTTAATTTTAATGCAAATAAAAGACCAGAGATAGAGGTAGTAAAGTCTGATGCTTACTCTGTAATGACATCTTCTCTACCTAAAGTGGATGGCGATGCTGTGTTTGAGATTACAGCGGAAGACGGTAGGACAAAAAGCAAATATGTAGTACATTTTGTAAAGCCAGTGGTAAAATATAATACACTGTCTGATATTAAAGTTGATGGTACTTCAATTTCAAATTTTAAACCATTAAAGAAAAAATACGTAGTAAAAGTAAAAAATACGCCCTCTAGTGTGACTTCCGTTGGAGCAACCGCTTCAAAAACAATTGACACGGCGTCTCACGTAAGGTTTGAGACCCCTAACAAGGATGATCTTAAAGGATTGACATACGATGTATATTTTCATTATGAAGAGGATACTATTCCAAACTGTGATTTTACACAGTGGACTAAACCTAAATACACAGATGTTTCCACTGCTGTAAAACCTGTAGGATGGAATTGTCCTGCTGATGTAGTAGGTAAACAAGAAGTGACAGCGGCGGCTGCTATTGTTTGCTTTAGCAGAACCGCTTATGCAGGTTATGAGATTTCCAATACTGACAATGAGATAGTAGGTGTAAAGTCAGATGATTACCAGTGTGTGTTGGCGGGACCTCTTCCCGCAGTGCTGACACTTGGAAAAGTTTCTTGCTCAATAAAAGTGGCGTCGCAGTCCAAAGTAGGGTTCTCTGACGGTATAACATTCCGCAACACCCCTGAAACTGCGTCAATCAGATACAGTTATCCGAATATGGATGGTGGTGGTGCCTTAATCGCATTCCGATTCTTTGAAGGGTCAAAAGAGATTAACAATGATTTGATGATAAGTAGTGAGACAAGTGATTTCAAAGTAAGTAATCATCCATTGAAACTTGATGGTAAGCAAATTACTAAGATGAATATAGCCATTAATCCCAATGGCAATATATGGAGCGGGCTTACGGCTGTGGACAAGGCTCGCATTGATGTGGATTATATTCATTTCTTGTATAGTTCCAAGATAACGGCCATTAGGGTAAACGGAGTTGAAGCCTCTCTTACAGGCACTCAAGCCACTGCTACAATAGATGAGACTTACAGCGGATTGCCTGCTATAGAGATTACAGGCGAGGTGGAAGATCAAATGTACGATATTTCATACGGAGAGGAGATTGACGGAGTGCGTACTGTAAACATAAAGAGTTATGCGGAGGATATGTCATTTACATGTTATACACTTGAAATTACCAGATCTAATGCAAGTACCTATTTGGCTGACATCAAACTTAATGGCAGTACTATACCTGGGTTCAGCCCTGAAAAACTTGAATATAATGTAGAGCTTCCGTCTGAAATGATAAAAATGCCCGATCTGGAAGCTGTTGCCGGAGACGTAAATCAAATAGTGTCGATGTCAGAGATTGAAAACGGATATGAGATTACGGTTACATACAAGATATCACAAGAAAAGACTGTATATAGGGTGTTATTTAGTAAAGAAAAAACAGACACCGATTTGGCTATGATATATTTTGATGGCAATCAGATGGATGTTTTTGACCCTTATGTACAAAAATACAACATTTTAAAGGCATTGGGTGATAATAAAATGCCTGAGGTCTCTTTTGATAAAAGATTGGAGAGTCAAAAGGTTGAGATAACCCAAACTGAAGACGCTATTACGTTGAATGTTACAGGTGAGAGCGGTAATCAAGCCGAATATTCTATAAATTTTGTAAAGAAGCTCTATTCTGACGCTCATTTGGAGATGATTAAAATAAATAACGAGTACATTGAGGGTTTTGAGAGAGAAAAATTAGATTATAATGTGATGTTACCTATAGGTTCGGACATTCACAATGTGAATATAAATTACATAAGAGGTGATGAAGGCCAGACCGTATCTGAAGTCCGTGATGGAGGTGTTGTGACATTGGAAGTTGTGTCTCAGGATAAATCTTCAATTAATGTATATAACGTTTCACTTGAAGTGGAAAAATCAACATATACTTTATTAAAAGACTTAAAGGTAGGGGACTCTAGCATAGAACAGTTTGATAAGGAGATATTTGACTATACCATTGTTTTGCCGATGGGTGTTAAGGAAATGCCCAAAGTAAAATGTGTGCCGGGCGATGCTTATCAATCCATTGAGTATAAGATGTCTGCAGAGCAAATGCAGCAGGAGGTAATTGTCACTGCTCAAAATGGCGACGCCAGTATATATACTGTAAAATTTGAACTCACGCTGTCAGACAACGCATTCTTAAAGAGTCTAACGATAGGTGATGGTCGTCGGTTGGTTCCAACTTTTGATAGGGAAACCTTTAATTATGAAGTTGAATTGCCGTTCAGATCAACAATGGTGCCATCTATTGAATATGAGCCGGAAGAAGCGGAACAGACAATCACAACGGAATATACAAAAGATGTAAACGGTACGTCTGTTATAACAGTATTATCTGAAAACAAGGCAGTCACACACAAATACGTCATTAAATTCAGAGTGGCAGATAGTGATGTGTCAACACTTGATATGATATCATACGTATATAAGGGAGAGATAATACCAATTGAAGGTTTTAATCCTGAAATTTATTCCTATACCGTTGAATTGCCGTATGGAACAACAGAGGTTCCTAAAATGGAATATTTGGAGACAGATCCGTTAACAGAAACTGTATCTACAACAACAGAGGTGGTGGCGGAAGGTGAAAGTTGGCAAACTATACTTAATGTCACAGCCCAGAACGGAGATATGAACAAATATATTGTAAATTTTGTGGTTATGCCAGATAAAGAGAACAGATTGAAGGGTATTTGGATATTTGGAGAGCCTCTGGAAGGATTTGATCCCGATGTGGAAAATTACAATATAGAGTTAGAAGCATATAGTGATTCTGCAAAAATACCTTATGCAAAAGATATTTCATTTGAGAAATTCAATGAATATGAGCGTGTTGATAATATCATACAACAGACAAGAGAATGTATTGTCATACGTGTGACATCTATGAGCGGAGAGTCCAAAGAATATGTAATCAACACTACAATCAGATTATCTGACAATATAAATCTTGATGGTATATATTACAAAGGAGTGTTGATGAAAGAATTTGCCCCCGATGTGTATGAATACACATACAAATTGCCGTTCGGTGCCGCTTTTGTGGATGAGGATCTAATTACATACAGCAAACAAGAAGAGGAGCAATCTGTTAAAATTCAAAAGGATTCACTTAATCCGTTGAGGTTTCAAATTCAAGTATATTCTCAAAAGGATATAGTAAATAAAAAATGGACTCCTTCTGGTGTATATGATGTGACTTTTATCCCGGATGAGTTTGATCCTACCACGGAACCAACTGCAAGCGACGCTTGTATTACAAGTACTGTTGACGGTGCTTGGAAATTTACAACCAAATGCAAAAATGTGACTATTGTGCTACGGGATTTGAATGGTGGATTCCTTGAGTTTGTAAACTTGCCTACTGTTGATTCCAATTGTGAAAATATATGTGATGAGAATGCAAAAGGTTTTGTATATTACGGACAAAAGGGTAAGGTGGTGATTTATAACTTTATTTACGCCAACAAAAAACGAATCCTTACAGGTAAATTCAAGTGTTTTTAATTTTTGTTTTACCGAAAATTAAAAAAAAACGAATTTTTACGATTTTTTTTGCAAAAATATATGTAGTTTAAGAATAATGTACTATATTTGCAGTCCAAATGTAAGAAAAACAAATAATTATAAACAATATTAAAATTTACTGTCATGACAAAAGCGGAAATCGTAAATGAAATTGCTAACAAAACAGGTGTAGAAAAAGTAGCAGTGTTGAAAGTTCTAGAGTCTTTTATGGAAGAGGTTAAGGCGTCTTTAGAGGCTAAGGAGAATGTATATTTGAGAGGCTTTGGTAGCTTTATCGTAAAAGAACGTGCTGCTAAGGTTGCTCGTAACATATCTAAGAACACAACAATCAATATACCTGCACACTCGATACCGGCATTCAAGCCGGCTAAGACATTTGTTGGTAAAATCAGCAAATAATAATAATCTAATACTTTAAGGATATGCCAAGCGGAAAAAAGAGAAAGAGACATAAAATGTCAACTCACAAGCGTAAGAAAAGACTTAGAAAGAATCGTCATAAGCATAAATAGTATTTGACGTAATGTCTTAAAAAGAACAAACATCTGCTGTATGGCTGTTTGTTCTTTTGTTTTTTAATTTGATTCATAAATAATGGATAGCAAATTATTGTTAGATGTAACAAATGATGAAATCAACATAGCACTTCTTGAGGATTCCACTGTGGTGGAGTATTATAAAGAGAAACGTTCGTCTTCATGTGCTGTTGGTGACATATATTTGGCAAAAGTTAAAAAACTTTTACCAGGGCTTAATGCGGCGTTTGTGGATGTGGGGTGTGAAAAAGAAGGTTTTTTGCATTATCTTGATTTAGGATTTAATTTTAAAACAATAAATGGTTTTGTAAAGAATCAAGTTATTGTAAAAGGGAAGCACCTATCTATGAGCAAAGTTGTGCAAGAGGGTGAATTGCCTAAAACAGGACTTATATCCAATAATCTTACGGTAGGACAGGAGGTTCTTGTTCAAGTTACCAAAGAGCCTATTTCCACTAAGGGACCAAGACTAACGGCAGAAGTGTCATTAGCAGGTCGTTCAGTAGTGTTGATGCCTTTTTATAATAAGGTTTCTGTATCACAGAAAATAGTAAGTAATAAAGAGCGTAACCGTTTAAGAAAGATTGTTAAATCCGCATGCCCTAAAAATTATGGAGCGATAGTGCGTACGGTTGCAGAAAACAAACAGGCGGATGAACTTGAAAATGAGTTGAATATACTTGTGGATCGTTGGGAGGATGCATTGAAAAACATGCAGAAGCATAGAGGTTCCGCACCTTTTCTTGTAGTGGAGGAGGTTGATAGGGCTGAAGCTATTCTCAGAGATCATTTGAATAGGAATTTTGAGAGTATTGTCATAAACGATAAAGATGTATATGAGGAGATAAAGTCTTACATCGGGTTAATAGAGCCTTCCAAATCGGGAATAGTACAGTACTATGATGACCAAGTGCCTTTGTTTGACACTTACAATGCAACAAAGCAGATAAAATCATCGTTTGGCAGGATTGTGCCGTTTAGCAAAGGAGCCTATTTGGTTATTGACCATACAGAGGCATTGCACGTAATAGACGTGAATAGCGGAATACGTGTGAACAAGGATAGTACAGGGCAGGAGGAGTCTGCGTTTGAGGTTAATATGATGGCTGTAGATGAGGTGGCTCATCAGTTGCGGTTACGCGATATGGGGGGCATTGTAATTATAGACCTTATAGATATGCACAAGCAGGAGCATAACGATAAGGTTTATGAGCGTATGGTTCAAGATCTCAAATCTGATAGGGCAAAACACAACGTATTGCCTATAACAAAATTTGGCTTAATGCAGATTACACGTCAGAGAGTAAGACCTGTAACATACGTAAATACAATGGAGAATTGTCCTGTGTGCGGTGGTTCATCAAAGATATACTCATCCATACTGTTTACAGACGTGCTTGAACGCAAGGCTGATTTTGTTTTCAACGTACTGAAAGTAAAAAGGGCTTTGCTGTATGTACACCCTTACGTTTATGCCTATTTAAAACAAGGATTCTTGTCTCTTAAAGCTAAGATGTGCCTGAAACATATATTCCGGCTTAAAATTCTTCCAAATCAGAATTTCTCTTATCTGCAATACAAGTTTATAGGTGCAGACGGTGGTGAGATTGATGTAACGGAAGAGGTGGATTCTATGTATGTTAAGGCAAGGCCGTAAAACGTATGGGAGTAAATGTATGATGTATGATGTATGATGTATGATGTATGATGTATGTTCCATACTACAATATTTTGAATCCTCTATGCCCGATGCGGCAAGCGAACTCAATTTCAGGAATCCGTTTGAACTTATAGTTGCAGTGGTGCTGTCCGCCCAATGTACTGACAAGCGTGTAAATATGGTCACCCCTGCACTGTTTGCCGCGTATCCTGATGTGTTTGCTATGGCAAAAGCCACTGAATCTGATATTCTGCACTATGTAGGCAGTGTATCTTATCCTAACAGCAAGGCGGCACATATATCGGGTTTGTCTAAAAAGTTGGTTTCTGATTTTAACGGAGTGGTGCCATCTACAATGGAGGAGTTGACTACGCTTTCAGGTGTGGGGCGTAAGACCGCCAATGTGGTTATGGCTGTTGCATTTGGAAAGCCTGCAATGCCTGTAGATACCCATGTGTTCAGAGTATCGCACAGGCTTGGACTTGTACCTAAAACCGCCAACACTCCAGAAAAGGTAGAGGCAATCCTAACAAAACGCATTCCTGCTGCAATACTTTCTAAAGCACATCATTGGCTGTTGCTACATGGACGCTACACATGTACAGCCCGCAATCCAAAATGTGAGCAGTGCGGGCTGAAGACGGTTTGCACTATCGTTACTCGTGATAGAAATAAATAATTATAGTCAAAAAATTTGCAGAATAAAAAATAATTTGTAATTTTGCTCCCAGTTGATTAGGCAAAATGACAAGACATAGAAGCCGGAAACTGCTTACATATAAAGGTAGGTGGAAATTACCCTCCCGTGTAAACGGGGGGGGGTAATTTGCTTATTATCAGACTTTTATAACTTCGTTGTAAAAGTAAGGGTCAAGGAACAAGGGGACGCCACTAACGTGGCTAAGGAACAAGGATTTATGTATAATGTATGATGTGTGATGTATGAAATCGAATCACCGCATCACCGCATCACCGATATAGATAACGAGATTAACTAACATAATTATTAACTTTCAATTTTCAATTATCAATTATCAATTATCAATTATGAAGAAATTTTATTCCGCTCCGGCATTGGAGCAAGTTAGAATGGAGTCAGAAATGCCCGTAATGGCAGGTTCAGCCCCGTCAGCAAAATTCACAACAGAGAG
>JAZLHT010000084.1:0-2605 GCA_045616965.1 Candidatus Enterocola sp. | reverse complement strand
AGAGAGCACATACCGCAGATACCTTCACGACAATCGTGGTCAAATACTACAGGCTCTTTCTTCTCAGAAATAAGCTGCTCATTAAGAACATCTAACATCTCAAGGAATGAACTGTCTGTAGAGATGTTATTTAGTTTATATGTCTCAAAGTGTCCTTTTGCTTTGGGACCGGCTTGACGCCAAACTTTAAGTGTTATATTTATTGTTTTATCCATGGTGGTTTAGTTTTTGTAGTTACGTGTCTTACGTTCTGTAAACTCATAATCGAGAGGCTCTTTAAGCATTACAGGCTCTTTGCCCTCGCCCATATATTTCCAGCAAGATGCAAATGAGAATTTATCGTCCTGACGTAATGCCTCGCCTTCAGGTGTCTGATACTCCTCACGGAAGTGTCCGCCGCAAGACTCCTCACGCATAAGTGCGTCACGAGCCATAAGCTGACCTATCTCTATAAAGTCTGCCAAACGTATTGCTTTCTCAAGCTCAACGTTAAGGTCATCTGCCTTACCAGGAATATATACACTGCTCCAGAATAGTTTACGGATTTCATCAATTTTCTTGATGGCGGTCTCAAGACCCTCTTTGGTACGTCCCATACCTACATAATCCCACATAACAAGACCAAGTTCACGGTGTATGCTATCTACAGAGCGTGTGCCTTGAATTGACATAAGTTTTGCAATTTTGTCTTTAATTGCCTTCTCTGCCTCTTCAAATTCAGGAAGGTCTGTACTCATACGTGGTACTGTAATTTGGTCTGCAAGGTAGTTTTGGATGGTGTATGGCAGTACAAAGTAACCGTCTGCCAAACCTTGCATAAGGGCTGACGCTCCAAGACGGTTTGCACCATGGTCAGAGAAGTTAGCCTCACCTATACAGAACAGACCTTTTATAGATGTCATAAGTTCATAGTCAACCCAAATCCCACCCATCGTGTAGTGAATGGCAGGGAATATCATCATCGGGTCTTCGTATGGATTCTCATCTACTATCTTCTCATACATTTGGAATAGGTTGCCGTACTTCTGAGCCACTACATCCTTACCAAGACGCTTGATGGCATCAGAGAAATCAAGGAATACGGCAAGACCTGTGGCATTTACACCAAATCCTGCATCGCAACGCTCTTTAGCGGCACGTGAAGCAACGTCACGTGGAACAAGGTTACCGAAAGCAGGGTAGCGGCGCTCCAAATAGTAGTCTCTATCCTCTTCAGGAATATCGCGTCCTTTAAGTTTTCCTGCCTGAAGTGCCTTAGCGTCTTCAAGTTTCTTAGGTACCCAAATACGTCCGTCATTACGCAATGACTCTGACATAAGGGTAAGTTTTGATTGGAACGCTCCATGAACAGGAATACATGTAGGGTGAATCTGTGCGTAGCAAGGATTTGCAAAATAAGCGCCTTTCTTATAAATCTGCATAGCGGCTGAACCGTTAGATGCCATAGCGTTGGTGGATAGGAAGAAAGTGTTTCCGTAACCACCTGTACCAAGTACAACTGCATGGGCAAAGAAACGCTCAATTCTGCCTGTAACAAGGTTACGTGCTATAATACCTCTTGCTCTGCCGTCTATAACTACAACGTCAAGCATCTCATAGCGTGAGTACATCTTAACTTTGCCTTTACCTATCTGACGGCTAAGTGCTGAGTATGCACCTAATAAAAGCTGTTGACCTGTTTGACCTTTGGCATAGAATGTACGAGATACTTGTGCACCGCCAAATGAACGGTTGTCAAGCAGACCGCCGTATTCGCGTGCAAAAGGAACACCCTGTGCAACGCATTGGTCTATAATGTTGTTAGACACCTCTGCCAAACGATATACGTTAGCCTCACGTGCACGATAGTCACCACCTTTAATTGTATCATAGAACAGACGGTAAACAGAGTCTCCATCGTTTTGATAGTTTTTGGCGGCATTTATACCACCTTGAGCGGCAATAGAGTGTGCTCTACGTGGTGAGTCTTGAATACAGAAGTTAAGTACATTGAATCCCATCTCTGCAAGAGATGCGGCTGCAGATGCACCTGCAAGACCTGTACCTACCACAATTATATCAAGTTTACGCTTATTGGCAGGGTTTACAAGTTTTTGGTGAGCCTTGTAATTACTCCATTTCTCTGCAAGAGGACCTTCAGGAATCTTTGCATCAATCTTCTCCTCAATTTTGGCAGTTGCCTTTGGAGCGGCCTCTTTTACAGCTTCAACCTTTGGTTCGGCTGTCTTTGTGATATCTTCTTTAGTAGCCATATTGTTATGTTTTTATTTGTTACACATATAAGTTATGCTGCACAAGCCGCTGCACCGCAGCAGTTTCCTGCAACAAAGAAGTAAACTACAACTGCTGCAAACATAAGTACAATCAGTGTTGCTACTATATTGCTTATGCATTTAATACGCGGCAGCCATATATTGTTGCTCCAGCCAAGAGTCTGCATTGAACTCCATATACCATGAGTAAGGTGGAACCACAATGCAAACAGCCATACTATATAAATTAGAGCATAATACCACTGTGAGAATGTGTATTTTATAAGGTCAACACCACTTGCAGGCTCCTCACCCATAATCTCAACCAACTGCATTTTAGCCCAGAAGTTGCA
>JAZLHT010000083.1:0-3302 GCA_045616965.1 Candidatus Enterocola sp. | reverse complement strand
CATCTTTTCCGGTATCTCATTATTGTAGTATTTGATTGGCACCTTGATTTGTGTCCACTCATTATATACATTTTTTGTTTTAAACCAACCCTCGCATACTTGATCAGCTTTAACATCGGTTTTACAAGAGTTTGCATCAGTTGTTATCCTTATATCAGATTCTTCATCGTAATGAGTTGTTGAGGTACATCCATTATTCTTATTCTTATATTGTGTACCTTTTGACTTTCCTTTCCAAGCATAATAAAGAAGATTCATATCCTCATTACCCGCACTTTCACGAATAACCCAAACAGACATAGTATCAGGACGTGCAGTAAATTGAATACCACCATCGGTACCTGCTGTGGCGGTACCAACCTTAAGACCTTCAAGATACGCCCACGGGTGACCAAGCGTAACCCACGATGGAGAGACAGCAGTAATACCCAAAGCCCCCACTTCCGTACCTTTACATAGAACGGAATAATTACCGGTATGTGCTTTGGATGATCTTTCGCCAATATTAAACTTCATATTAACTTGTTCAACATTGGCAAGATGCCAATTATCAGGTTGTGGTTTACCATTCCAAGAAGAACCCCAATTTTCAAAACCAGCGTTATCTAACTGATATTTAGCGGCAAAAGAACAATTAACAGAAATTAACAAAAATGTTAAAAACGTAAAGAAACTTGATTTTTTTAATCTAAATAAATTCATATCACAGCATTTTTAGCCTTTAAGGCAATTAAAAACACTGCAAAATTAGTTAAAAAATTTTTACAATTAGCATTTGAAATGTTAAAAAAATTAGATGTTCATAACTTTTTATGTTAAAATTCAAAAAATCTTAACATTTTTTTAACATTTTACCCTTGACCCTTTTGTTCCGGCTTCGCCGTAACCATGTTTCGTCGTCACTCGGCATAACCCAAGTAAACTTGGTTCTGCCATCGTTCCTAGAAACAGTCCCTTCTATACCATCTGCTCAATATTCCAAACAAATGCCTTTACTCCTACCTCGGGGTTACGTGCATCAAGTTTGCGGACTGTAAGCAAAAGTTCAGGCACTTTGCTATCCTCCACCACTGTCATTACAGCGGAATTCATTTCTGGCCAAGTGTGGGTGCCACGGCGAGGTTCCCCACCGTTTGTTCCCCTACCCTGCACCTGCTCAAAAAATGTGAACCCACTTATCTTAAGCTCATCAAGCAAAAACTCAACACGCTCTGTGTTGGCTTGGTTAAATATTATAAATACACACTTCATAGTTGAAAATTGAAAATTGAAAGTTGAAAGTTTAGGAGTTTAGGAGTTCAGGAGTTTTGGAGTTTAGGAGTTCAGGAGTTTTGGAGTATTACAACTCCTTTACTTAGCCACGAAGTGGCGACTCAACTCCTATACTCCTTAACTTTTAACTTAGCCACGAAGTGGCGACCCAACTCCTTTACTCCTTTACCTCCAATTGCATAAATATGTACTCTTTTCTGCGTTTCTCTTGTTTGTCACGCTCTCCATGCTTTGACATGGCGGCATAGATTACAGGCACAATCATCATAGTTACAAACGTAGAGACAAGCAGACCGCCTATAACCACTATACCAAGCGGTCTCCACATCTCTGAACCCTCACCCTGACTTAAAGCCATAGGAACCATACCAAGTAAGGTTGTAAACGCTGTCATAAGTACAGGACGCAGACGTGACGCACCTGATATTTTTATAGCCTCGTTAAGCTCATAGCCACGCTCACGCATAAGGTTAATGTAATCCACAAGCACAATACCGTTCTTTACGGCAATACCCACAAGCATTACAATACCTAACGCACCAATCATATCAAGTGTGGTATGGGTAATCCACAATGCAAGCACTGTACCCGATAATGCAAATGGAACAGATGCAAACATAATGATGAACGGTTTTGAGAAACTCTCAAACTGCGATGCCATAACCACATAAACCAAAATTACAATAAGTGCAAACAGCATTGCAATATCTTGGAATGACTCCTGCTGCTCCTCATAATCACCTGCATAACGTACAGATATACCCATCGGCTTGTCTAATTTGGCTACTACACCCTGTATGTTTGCTGCAAGTTCACCCAAAGAGATATCGTAAGGGGTGACAGCCACTGTCACAACACGCTGACGCGTCTTACGCTCTATTTGCGGTGGTTGGAAATACTCCACCACTTCCGCTATCTCACTAAGTTTTATAAACTTGCCTGTAGGTGTCGGTATTGTAAGGTTCTCTATTTTGGATATTGAGTTACGGTCATCCTCCTCCAAACGTACAAGAATGTTATACTCATCGCCGTCGTCTTTAAGGAATCCGGCAGTATAGCCGTTGATCCTGTTTCTTACGTATGTAGATATTGTGGCTGAGTTAAGTCCAAGACGTGCAGCCTTCTCTTTATCCACTACAATCTTAAGTTCAGGACGATCATCCTCACGGCTTATATCAATATCACGGGCTCCTTCACAATTCTCTGCAATGGCACGCTTAACCTCTTGAGAGAAACGGTTAGTGGCATCAAAGTCATAGCCGTAAATCTCTACATTAACCGTAGATGCTCCACCGCCCATACCGCTTGACATCTGACATGTGTAATCTACAATCTCAGGATAACGCTGCAACTCCTTACGGAATTCCTCCGCTATTGCAAAGATAGAACGTTCACGCTCATATTTCTTAGAGCATCTGACGGTCATCTTGATTTTGTTGTTTGACGTATTGTTTATAAGTGCGGCAAAACCTGCATCATCTGCAGAACCGGTGGTTGTGCTTATAAGCTCAATCTCAGGTGCAAGTGCCATAAACCTCTTCTCTATTGTACGTGCTAATTCTGAAGCCTCCTCCACACGTGTTGTCTGATGCAACTCTATATTGACTGTAAGACGACCGTTATCCTGTTGCTGCATAAAGTCCGTTCCCACCCAACCTATTATAAAAGGAGATATTGAAAGAATAAAGAACACCACGGCAACTGATATGGTAAGCGCCTTGTGGTTAAGACATGCACCTAATGCACGTGCATACCATTGGTCCACCTTATCAAGCCAAGACACCACATACCTCTGATACCAACCTGCCTGTACATTATCCTCCACCAACTTGCCGTCAACCACAGTAACTTTCTTTGCCTTAAGCAGTTTGGAGCATAGCATAGGGGTAAGGGTTATAGCTACGGCGGTTGATGTACATACAACTATGGTGACAATCCAACCAAGTTCCTTAAACATAATACCCGCTATACCTGTAAGCATTGTAAGAGGCACAAACACCGCTGCAATAACAAGTGTGGTGGCAATTACA
>JAZLHT010000082.1:0-4950 GCA_045616965.1 Candidatus Enterocola sp. | reverse complement strand
TTGAATATAACGCAGTTCTGAAGAACCTCAACCACGCTTGCACCTTTATGTTTGGCTACCGCTACAAGTACAGGAACTGAGCCTGTCGCATCAACGGCGGCACAACGGGCAAAAAATCTGCCTCTTGCACCAAAACATAGTTCTGCCGGACGGAATGGGTCTTCTACTGTGCCGTATGGAGATGATTTGCTTACAAAACCTCTTGCACTTGTAGGTGAATACTGACCTTTTGTTAGACCATAGATACGGTTGTTAAGCAATATCATATTTAAGTCTATATTACGGCGTACTGCATGAATAAAGTGGTTACCGCCTATTGCAAGTCCGTCACCATCGCCTGAAATCTGCCATATAGTAAGGTCAGGATTCACAACCTTTGCACCTGTAGATATGGCTGCGGCACGTCCATGTATTGTGTGCATACCGTATGTATTCATATAGTATGGCAAACGGCTTGAGCAACCTATACCTGAAATAACGGCTATATTATGAGGGGCAACACCTAATTCTGCCATTGCCTTGTGAAGTGAGGCAAGAAAAGCGTGGTCTCCACATCCAGGACACCAACGTGGTTGTCCTGACTTATAATCCTGTGCTGTATATACTTTATCTGCCATCTCTTAATCCTCCATAATTTTTGTAAAGGCATCAACCAGACTGCTTGTGTTAAATGGCTGACCTTTAACCTCGTTAAACTGATATAGTTTCAACCCATCAAACTTGGAACGCAAGTAAGAGGCAAACTGACCAAGATTCTGTTCAGCAACCACCACTTTCTTATACTTACGTAAAATCTCCTCTGTGTTTTTAGGAAGTGGGTTTATAAATTCAAAGTGTGCGTGTGCCACTTTCTTACCGTTAGAACGCATTATGTTTACGGCATCGCTAAGGTGTCCGTAAGTACCGCCGAAACCTACTACCAAAAGATCTGCATCCTTGTCTCCTTCAACTTCCTGTAGTGGAATGTAGTCAACAATTTTTGCTATCTTCTCAGCACGTAGTTTGGTCATTAGGTTATGGTTCTCAGGTTCTGTTGATATGGCACCTGTCTCATTGCTCTTTTCAAGACCACCAATGCGGTGCATAAAGCCCTCTGTACCAGGCAATGCCCAATATCTTACACCTGTCTTTGGATTACGCTGGAATGGTGTCCACTTGCCTGCCATATCGGGTGTTACGTATGGTGGAACTATTGCCGGATACTTATCCAAATCAGGCAGTTTCCATGCGGCAGAACCATTAGCAATAAAAGCATCGGTAAGCAGCACTACAGGTGTCATGTGCTCTACCGCTATCTTACAAGCATCAAACGCCGCATCAAAGCAGTGTGTAGGAGACTTGGCGGCAACAACAGGCATCGGGCTTTCACCACTTCTGCCATAAAGTGCCTGCAGTAAATCACCTTGCTCTGTCTTTGTAGGAAGACCCGTAGAAGGGCCTCCACGCTGAACATCAAGTATTACAAGCGGAAGTTCCGTTATAACGGCAAGGTTCATAGCCTCACTTTTAAGACAAACGCCAGGACCCGATGTTGATGTAACTGCAAGGGCACCTGCAAATGCGGCACCTACCGCAGATGCACAACCTGCTATTTCATCTTCAGCCTGAACCGTAACAACGCCAAGAGACTTGTGTTTTGCAAGTTCATGCAGAACATCTGTTGCAGGGGTGATAGGATAAGAGCCAAGATAAAGTTTCAAGCCAGCCTTTTCTGCTGCGGCAATAAGTCCGTAAGATGTGGCTTTGTTACCGTTAATATCCATATACAAGCCCTTCTCCTTTTTATTTGTACTCTCAACCCTGTAGGTTGTAGTAACGCTGGAGTGGGTATTGTGTCCGTAATTGTATCCGTCATTAAGAACCTTAATGTTAGCAGCCGCAATCTCCGGTTTCTTTGCAAATTTCTCTTTAAGCATATCTTCTGCAAGTGATAGCTTGCGGTCAAACAACCAGCATACAAGACCAAGTGCAAACATATTTTTGCACCTCATTGCAGCCTTAAAATCAAGACCTGAATCTTTAAGAGACTCTTTGCACATACTTGAAATAGGTGCGGAAATAACCTCGTTCTTAATGTTCATCTCCTCAAAAGGATTCATTGTAGTGAACATTGCCTTCTTCAGGTCACTCTCCCCAAAACTATCTAAATCTATGATAATTACAGTTTGTGGTGTACAATATTTATATTGTGTTTTAAGTGCGGCAGGGTTCATTGCCACAAGCACATCACACTTATCACCTGGGGTAAGCACCCTATCGGCACCTATATGTACTTGGAAACCCGATACGCCGGTAAGCGAGCCCTGCGGGGCACGTATATCGGCAGGATAATCAGGGAAAGTACAAATATCATTACCTACAGTTGCGGAAATTGTGGAAAAAATATTTCCCGCAAGTTGCATACCATCGCCAGAGTCGCCTGAAAACCTTACGGCAACCTGACTTAACATCTTTACTTTTTCACTCATATTCCTTATTTTTTACAAGGTGCAAATTTACTAATTTTTTTTGCATATAATAAACCTTTTTATTAAAATTTAGTTAAAAAGGGTATATATTATGCAAATTTAATGTATAAATATACAGTTTTTATAAATCCACCAATTCAATTGCTTTTGTTCTTGGAAGAATTGTGAAATTAGGACGCTGCCCATCGGGGATTTGACACTCGTCAAATTTGCGTTGAAGCATAGCGGTGACACAATCGGGGGTGTTGTTCTTATTGCTAAGATGGCACAGGAAAACATTACGCCAATGTTCCTGACAGTTTTCTGCCAAAAATGTGGCTGTAACATGATTTGCAAGGTGTCCGCTCTGACTCAGAATCCTTTGTTTCAGAAACAAAGGGTATGGACCGTTAAGCAACATCTCCTCATCGTAGTTGGATTCTATAACAATGTTATTTGCCTTAATTATAAACGGTATAGCCTCACTGTTTATATACCCCAAATCTGTGGCTATCACAATGTTATTCTCTATGGAGCCTTTCTGCTCAATATAGTAGCCCACACTGTCTGTTGAGTCATGATACACCTGAAATGAGGTAATAAGCATATCGCCTATCTCTATGGTCTCTCCCTTACTCTGATAGTGACGGCAACCATACAGTTTTTCCGTCACCTTGTAACAACGATTAACCCCGTTCAGAATCTCCTGTGTGGAATATACAGGTATGTTATAAACCTCTCCCAATGTTCCCACTGATGCTATGTGGTCATAGTGGTCATGAGTTACAAAAACGGCGTAGATTTTCTGTATTGACGTTCCTATTTTCTCCAACCCTTTCTTAATAGACTTTACGCTGATACCAGCATCAACAAGAATGCCACAAGTATCAGTGCCTATATAATAACAATTGCCGTCACTACCGCTGGAAAAACTACAGAACTTCATAATAGGGTCAAGGGTCAAGGAACAAGGGTCAAGGTTTTCACCCTATGCATAGAAAAGGGCTTCAAGGAAGCCCTTGTGCATAGGATGAGACTCGAACTCACACGCCGTAACCGGCACTACCCCCTCAAAGTAGCGTGTATACCAACTTCACCACCTATGCGTGAGGATTTTTGGGGTGCCCGAAACAAGGCTCGAACTTGCACAGGCTTACGGCCACTAGTCCCTGAAACTAGCGCGTCTACCAATTCCGCCATTCGGGCATTATAAAAAGGTGTTCCACAAAAAAAGCATCCGATAAAAGGATGCTTCATTATTTCAAGAGCGAAAAACGGGACTCGAACCCGCGACCCCAACCTTGGCAAGGTTGTGCTCTACCAACTGAGCTATTTTCGCATAATGTCAAACTAACCTACAAATGCCAAACGCAATCGCCATCCTCATTTGCGACTGCAAATTTAGTGCCTTTTTTGTAATCTGCAAAATTTTTTTACAAAAAAAATAAAAAAATTAGCTCATACGCTTTTTATAGTCCTGGTAGTTGAATGTTTTTATAAGGTCAAAACGTCCGTCCGGGCGTACAATGCCTATTGATGGATGCTGCACGCCGTTAAACATTGTGGTTTTTACTGTGGTATAGTGAATCATATCCTCTAACACCACTCTATCCCCCACCTGCAAAGGTTTGTCAAATGACCACGAGCCTACATAATCACCGCTAAGGCAACTGTTACCACCCATACGGTATGTAGGTTTACCCTCAACAGGGTCTGTAGCACCAACTATTGACGGTTTGTAAGGCATTTCAAGACAATCAGGCATGTGGCATGCAAAAGATACATTGAGCATTGCTGTTGAAATTCCGTCATTTTCAACAATATCCTGAATGGTTGCAACCAAATCTCCTGTCTGCCAAGCAAATGCACTGCCTGGTTCAAGAATGACGGTAAGATTTGGGTATCTCTCCTTAATTGCTTTCAAAGAATTTATAAGCAGGTCTATATCGTAGCCTTGCCTTGTCATAAGATGACCGCCGCCTATATTGAGCCACTTTATCTTAGGTAAGAATTTGCCAAATTTATTCTCAATGGCATTAAGAAGCGCCGCCGTATCAGAAGCGGAAGATTCACAAAGACAATGCACATGCAGACCATCTATCCCATCGGGTAAGGAGTCTCCTAAAGCAGAAGCCTTGATTCCCAATCTTGAACCCGATACGCAAGGATTATACAAATCTGTTTCCACAACAGAAAATTCAGGATTTACCCTAAGTCCGCAAGATATACCTTTAGTACGGCTACGGAACCTCTCATACTGAGAAATTGAATTAAAGGTTATATGACTGCTGCACGCCGCAATGTACTCAAACTCACGTTCATCATAGACCGGAGCAAATGTGTGTGCCTTAGTGCCCATCTCCTCCACTGCCAGCAGTGCCTCATTAAGAGAACTTGCCGTAGAACATTTAATATATTCCTTAATAATAGGAAACGCCTTCCAAAGTGAAAAAGCCTTAAAGGCAAGGATAATCTCAACCCCTGCCCTATCCTTTACACTTTT
>JAZLHT010000081.1:0-4031 GCA_045616965.1 Candidatus Enterocola sp. | reverse complement strand
TGATATAGCATATACAGGTCCGCAAATAGAGTTTGACAGAAGTGCTCCGTTCATAAATAATGATTATTCAGGATTTGGCTCATCGTTAGGTAACTATGAGACTCAGGTTATTGCAGGTAATACGTTTGATTATCCGTATGTTCATGGATTGGCATTAAAGAATTGCGGTGTCTCTTTTGTCTCCTGCTCCAAGAAATCTTTTGTAAATTCTGTAACACCTCCAAGTTCTTACTATCTACTTGATTTAATTATGGGGTTGCAACGTAATGATTCCAATTTTGAGTTGTTCCCAACAAACTTGCAGAGTGCAATCCTTAAATATACAAGAGCCGGCAGGAATGTTATATTGAGTGGTGCCTTTATAGGAAGTGACGGTGGAACGTTTGGTGAAAACACATTCCGTTATATGTTACGTTCTCCATTTGCCTCTATCGATGGGAGAGTGTCTTCCGCTACCGATAATAAATCATACTCATTGCAGATGATACCATCACATGATAAGTATTTTCTACAGAATGTAGATGCCATAGACCCTAAATACAGAGGTTCAAAAAAATTGTTGTACTACAGTGGCAACCACTTGCCGGCGGCATTGTATTATGAGAATAGGGCTGTGGTAGGATTCCCTATAGAGGCATTACAGACACAGGATATGGTTAATGATGTAATGCATTTGATTGTAAGTAATTTTAAATAAGATATGGTAACTTTATTTTCTTGTAATGGTTTGACATTGGACGGCATTGACAGAAACCTTGCCTTGCCTGCATCCGTATGCTCTTCTGAATCAGTGGAGTATATTGTTAAAAACACAACAGAAGGGTACGCTCTTATACAGACCAAGCCTGTAGATATAGTTTTAGGGCAGAATGCAGTAAAGCGTTTGGTGTATGTGGCTCAGAATACGGGATCAGGCATAGTTTATTGTAACTATAAAAATCTTAAAGACGGGGTCGCTGAAAACATACCTACTATAGAGTATCAGGAGGGTAGTTTGCGTGATGATTTTGATTTCGGTCCGCTGATTCTTGTATCTGCTGAGGCTTTGAAAAAAGTAAATACAGGTGCTTATAAGTTTGCCGCTCTATACTCAATGAGACTTCAGATTTCCGCCTCGTTCAGAATTTTCCATTTGTCCGAGTTTCTTTACACTCAATGTGAGTCTCAGTCCAAATCATCTGAGGAGAAGCAGTTTTCATACGTTGACCCTAAGAATCGTGCTGTACAGATAGAGATGGAACAGGCGGTTACCGAGCACCTTAAAAATATAGGGGCATATATCCCATCGGGTAATCATAAACTAATGGATTTTAAGGAGTCTGACGGAAAATTTGCTGTGGAGGCTTCTGTCATTATACCTGTACGCAATAGGGTAAAGACTGTGGCAGATGCGGTAAATTCTGTATTGTCACAAAAGGCTGATTTCAAGTTTAACGTAATTGTAATAGATAACCATTCCACAGATGGCACAAGCGATATTCTTGATAAGTTGGCAAAATCAGACAGCAGAGTGGTGCATCTTATTCCGGATTCTGACGAGCTTGGTATCGGCGGTTGTTGGAACTACGGCGTAAACAGCGACTATTGTGGTAAGTTTGCCGTACAACTTGATAGTGATGATGTATATCAAGACGCGAATGTACTACAAATGATTGTAAATGAGTTCTATTCGCAAAGATGTGCAATGCTTGTAGGCTCATATACACTTACAGACTTTAATATGAATATTCTGCCACCGGGACTTATAGACCATAAGGAGTGGACAGATGAGAACGGACATAATAATGCCCTTAGAATTAACGGATTGGGTGCTCCACGTGCATTCTACACTCCTGTCCTCAGAGAGTTACAACTACCTAATACAAGTTATGGAGAGGATTACGCTATGGGAATACGCATTAGCCGTCAGTGGCGTATAGGGCGTATATTCAGCAGCCTATATCTCTGCCGCCGTTGGGACGGTAACTCCGATGCCGCCCTTAGCATAGAAAAGACCAATGCCAATAATTTTTACAAAGACCAACTGCGTACAATAGAGTTGTTGGCAAGAAAAAATCAGTGAAGCTCCTTAACGGTTTCAACAGTGCCGTCAGAGTAGAATCTCTTTACAATGTTCACTCCTTTGGCTTTTCCTTTGTGCTGTTTGCCTATAAGGTTAGAGTATTTAACATCTATGAGTTCAGCTTCCTTAACAGGCTCATATATTTTTGTAGGAATATCACCAATTCCGGACACCGTTATTTCCTGTAATCCTAAATAAATAATGCCGAATACCTCGCCTTGCTCTGTTGGTGTGAATGTTACGTAAACTTCTTGAGAACCATAGCCGCAGTTATCTGCACCTACCTCTGACTCTGAAACAGTAAATACATCTGAGTCAGAATATACAATATCACTCATAGAAGAGTAATCTACTGTAAAAGACAGTGGTTTTGATTCTCCGATAGTGACATTATCAAAAGACAAACCTTTAGCGTCAGTCTCCAAGTACGCACCTTGCTCTATTACAATATTTGTAATTGAAACATCTTTTGTACCTTTTGCTTCAATTTTTATATTGCGTGTATTCCTGTTAAATAAATTAATGTTGGCATCGCCGGATGATTCTTGAGTTGACCATACGGATTTCCATTCATTGGCTGCACTTAGCTCATAAACAGTTATAGTCGTAGCCGCCAGCAATGCCTTGTCTCTTTTGAAAGAGAAAGAAAGTATAGGTGCATTCTTCTCCGTTGATATTTCTTTTGAATCTGTGTATAGATTAAGCAAATTTGGTTTTAATATAAAAATATCAACTGTCTCAGGTTCACAATTCACCTTTCTTGTTGTAGCGGTTGCAGTAGCCGTATGTTGCCCCTCAGCGATTTCAGATGCTAATGGAACTATAGTAAATGTGTATTCCGTACCGCTTTTCAGTCCCGATACGGTGGCATTTACAGTATCTTCACCTTCTACTATAATATATTCTGTATCAGACCAAGATATCTTATATCCCCAAGCATATAAAACAGGACTCCAAGATAAATTTACAAAATAGTAGGATACGCCGTCAATCATAAAATCTTGAACAGCGGGCATATCCAGTGTAGTTGCTGATACTATGGTGCCTGGCGATGTGTAATCACCTGCTTTAGCTTTAACAGAGAATTTATATTCTGTGCCCATATTAAGACCGTTCCACACTATTTGAGGCTCTGTCACAGTTTTACTTGTACCCAAAGTTGTATTTGTAACCTCATAACTTGTAGCACCATACACGCTACTCCATGTAATGGTAACATTATCATATTTAGGCAGTACGCTTACATTAGTAGGAGAGGCAAGAATACCCTTGCCGCTTATTTTTGCCATCACTTGTGTTGGGTCAAGATAAATTTGTGCAGAATAATCCTTGACCTCTAAAGGCAGAAATCCTACGGTAACCGTATATACATTAGTTTTTCCGTCTCTTACCACAGACTCCAATGTCATATACTCACAACCGTTTATTATAAGATTCTCTGTTGTTAATTCTGTGTTGGACAAAACTTTAAATGATGTGGTGGTATATGTGTTAAGCACTGTGTTGTCTAAATTTACTGTTGTCTCAGCAATACTTATACTTACATTCTTATAAAAACGAGTGGCACCTGTAGCCTTGTCCTCAAACTTTATACCCGATATCAGTGTAGCGGGAGAGAAATACTTGTTTACCTCTGTATATACATCGTTGGCTGGTAAATCATTATAAATTTCATCACCTTTGCTTGTTGTGACAACCAATGGGTTCTTTACTAAATCAGGAATTAATGCGTATGATTTTACCTCCATATTTATCCCTGTTACAGGCACATCAATGTTCCAATCAATCTTGTCAGATATTAACGTTACAATTATGGTCTCATTAGTATTGGCTACATAATTGTAATTTGCAAATGCATTTAAAATGTTCAATGTGGTAAATGTTACCAAAAAAAGTAATTTTTTTATCATACCTTAACATTTAAAATTAAATCGAGTGCAAAGGTACAAAATATAAAAAACAATGAAGG
>JAZLHT010000080.1:0-4982 GCA_045616965.1 Candidatus Enterocola sp. | reverse complement strand
GCTTCGTTTAAGGATGCAGGTAAGAAACTGTTTGGAATGTTCAAGATAGAGTTCACTCCAGACGAGGTGCTTGCAAAAATAAGGTTGTCATAGAGTGTTACGTGTTTACGTGTTCTTTGAAATTTTGGAATTATCGGGTGAAAGTTGTATCTTTGCACCATTGTGTCACTTAGTTGACAGCCACAATATTTGGTGACGCATAAATCATGACTCGCCTTACATGATTGGGAAGTAGAATCCGCTTGGGTTCTATGGTAGAGTTTATGAATATGCGTATATGGACAAAAATCTTAAATTTTACGAAATCCGTGGGCATCGGGTTCTGTTAGACAGAGACCTGGCTGCGGTGTTTGGTGTGGAGACCAAACAATTAAAACGTGTAGTAAAAAGACATTCTGAACTTTTTACTGGTGATGAATTTGCTTTTGAATTAACAGGAGATGAGTGTTCAAGGTACCAAATTGGCACCTTGAACAGTGGCAGAGGAGGCAACCTGAAATACCTTCCTTTTGCCTTTACAGAGGCGGGCGTTCAGGTGCTGAAAACACTTATGAAAAGCAGTGTGGATATTGACTTTTCTGAGGAGCCGCCACTGCCAGCGGTTTATGAAGAATCGTGGAATGAGGGTACTGTGGTGCTGTATCAGCCAGATGAGATGTTGAATTTGGAAGTGAGAGTTGATAGTGAAACGGTATGGCTTACGCAAGAACAGATTGCATTTCTTTTTGACAGTAGCAAGTCAAATATCAGTGAACATTTGAGCAATATTTATGAGAGTAGCGAACTCTCAGAAAGGGCAACTGTTCGGAAATTCCGAACAGTTCAAATTGAAGGTGGAAGGTCAATCAGCCGAGGTATTAATTACTATAATCTTGATGCTATAATATCGGTTGGTTTTAGAGTAAATACTACTCGTGGTATCAAATTCCGTCAGTGGGCAAATGCGGTCATCAAGCAGCAAATATTATTACATTGCAACGACGATTTTGAAATTAGGGCACTGCATAGTGAGATGAATCATCGTTTATCTGAACATGAGATAAGAATACGCAACGTAGAGAAACAGTTGGATTGTTTTTCAAATAAATCTCTCCCATCAGTGGAACGTATTTTTATGAGTGGGGAGCTGTATGATGCGTATGCACTGATAACGGATATAATAGCATCTGCACAGAATCGCTTGGTGTTGATAGATAATTATATGGATTCAAGCGTGCTTAAGATGCTTACAAAACGTAATGCTAATGTCTCTGTAACATTATATACCAGTGGCAGGAGCTATAATAATGATGAGTTCAAACTTGCAGTGGAAAAGTTCAATACACAATATGGGGCAGTGGAAGTGGAACAAATGAGTATGGTTCACGATAGATACTTGATAGCGGACTCTGATGTGTATTCATTAGGTGCGTCATTTAAGGATGCAGGTAAGAAACTGTTTGGAATGTTCAGGATAGAGTTTACTCCAGATGAGGTGCTTGCAAAAATAAGGTTATCGTAAAGGACTGTATGATTAAAATTTATTTCCGGTAATTCCAAAATCCTAAAAGGAGTTACTGGTTTTTATTTACTTTTTAGTGTTTTTTAGGCATTAACAGGAAATTAGTTTTATGAGAAGGATATTTTCTATATTGATTGGCGTATGGATTGTTTATGGTGCTGTGAGTGCCGCAAACAAGGCTTTGGTTATAGGGATAGGGGAGTATCCTGCACAGAAGGGGTGGAACAGGATATCGGGTGATAAGGATGTGGAGTATGTTATTAAGACTTTGGAGGCAAACGGCTATGCCAAGTCAGACGTGGTTACGCTTGTAAACGCTGAGGCTACTAAGAAAAATATAGTCAGTGCCTTTAATAATTTGATATTCACATGCCGTAAGGGTGATAATGTGTATGTTCACTATTCTGGGCATGGGCAACTTGTTACAGACCTTAACGGCGATGAGGACAGCGGCTACGATGAGGCGTGGGTTCCATACGATGCCGCATTGGCTTATCAGCCTGGTGTATATGAGGGTGAGAACCATTTGTTAGATGATGAAATAAATATAATATTGCATAAATTAAGTAAAAAAATAGGTGCTACAGGGAGACTTACTGTAGTGTCAGACGCTTGTCATAGCGGTGGCGTTACTTGTGATGTTAATGAGTATAACCCCGATGCAGCCTATAGTGATACTGTTGTATATAGGGGTGCAAACTCTATTTTTGTGATGCCACAGAATGGTTCTGAACATTTTAAGACTATGCAGAAGCCTGTATCGGAGTCTTGGGTGGCAATATCTGCATGTCAGTATTACCAAAGCAATAAGGAGTGCGTTAAGATACGCTGTGGCTCTCTTACGTATGCCTTGTATTTGCTTAGAGACAGGCTCAGTAGTATAAGTGTTAACGCACTTGTGCCTAAACTAAAGGAGAGTGTATCTGTTATAGCCAATACCAAACGTCAGGACCCATGTGCTGACGCTCCTGAAAATCTAATGAACAAACCAATATTTTAACAATAATTATGAAAAAGTTTTTATTCGCAGTTTCAATTGCATCGGTTGTACTAGGGTCTGTAGTGGCTCAAACCTCATTTGATGACTATAAGAAGCGGAAAGATGCTGAGTTTGGAAGTTTTAAAACTCAAAAACAGAAAGAGTTTGAAAGTTTCAGACAAAAGAAGAATGCTGAATTTGCAGAGTTTCTACGTCAAAAATGGGAAAAATTTGATGCCAAACCGCAAGTAAAACCTAAAGAGGACAAGCCTGTGCCTCCTGTAATTTTTGAAGATGATAAGAAACCGGAGCCGACACCAACACCGGCACCAGTACCACAACCAACACCTAAACCTATTCCAATTGATGATGACATAGTGGTTATTCCAATTCCGCAACCACAGCCACAGCCTGTAGTACCTATTGTTATAGAAGATGAAAAACCTGTAAATACGGAGACCATAATGTTTTATGGAACAAAAGTCTCTATGGATTTCCCTAAAAATGATGATTTCCGTCTGAAAGGTAATACAGATGATGATTTTGCAGATGGTTGGGCATATCTTATGGACGATAAATATGATGTTTGCATTAAATCTGCGTTAGACACACGTAGTAAGTTGCAGTTATGTGATTATGCTTATTTAAGTATGATTAAGGCTATAACCAAGAAACATTATGGTAACACTAACGAGGCTACGTTTATGATGGGTTATCTGCTTGTTCAATCGGGTTATAAAATCAGATTAGGACACTCTGCCACTAAACTGTATGTACTTTATGCAAGTGATTATAATGTATTTAACACACCATTCTATACGTTAGACGGTGTAAGGTTTTATCCTATAGATTGTAATGAAAAATCACTGAATATAAGTTCCGCATCGTTTGAGGGAGAGTCATTACTCTCATTACAGATATCAAAGGAGCAAAAATTGGCAATGAATCAAACTCCAATGAGAGATTTAAAATCTTCATACGGTGTTCAGACAGCTGTATGTGTAAACAAGAATTTAATTGATTTTTACAATGATTATCCACAAAGTTATATAAATAATGATGCTACCACAACTTGGATTGCATACGCAAACACTCCGTTGGAATCGTTGGTTAAGGATAAATTATATCCTGCTTTAAAGAGTGCAATAAACGGTAAATCTAACAGAGATGCCGTTAATAAGTTACTTAATTTTGTGCAGACCGCTTTTGTATATGAGTATGACGATAAGGTTTGGGGGTATGACAGGGCGTTTTTTGCTACAGAAACTCTATATTATCCATATTGTGACTGTGAAGACCGTTCCATCCTGTTCTCACGTTTGGTAAGGGATTTAATAGGGTTGGATGTGGTCTTGCTTTATTATCCCGGTCACTTGGCTACCGCTGTAAATATTCCTGAATTGCAGACTGGAGATTATCTTACGGTAAATGGCAAGCGTTACACGGTATGTGACCCTACGTATATAAATGCTCCTGTAGGGCGTACAATGCCTGGTATGGATAACAAGGTTGCAAAAGTGATTATGCTATCCAAGTAATGTCTATTCAGTAAAATAGACTCTCTTTACACGCTTGGAGACGCTGGTAAGGATTTCGTATGGAATGGTGCCGGTCTTGGCGGCAAGTTCAGAGATTGTAAGGTCATTGTTGAATATAATAACCTCGTCTCCCTCATTTACGCCGTTTATGTCTGTGATGTCTATCATACACACATCCATACATATATTGCCTATGAACGGAGCTCGCTTGCCGTTTACAAGGGCATATCCGTTGCCACGTCCAAACGCACGGTTCAGCCCATCGGCGTAACCAATAGGAATGGCGGCAATACGTGACTTGCGATTAAGCACTCCACGACGGTTGTAGCCTACAGTCTCATCGGCTGGAATATCCTTTATTTGCAGGATTATGGTTTTAAGAGTGGCTACATTCTGTATGTCTGATTTATCGTTAAGCCCTACACCGTATAGACCTATGCCCATTCTTACCATCTCAAACTGATAGTTGCTTAATCTTTGTACCCCCGATGTGTTAAGTATATGCCTGATAATGTTAGGGTTAAGGTTCTGCTTTAGATAATCTGTGGAGCGTGTGAACTTCTCTATCTGAGAGGTGGTGAAGTTATCTTCATTAGAGTCTTCTGCCGCAGCAAGGTGTGAGAATGCCGATACTGCATTAACTCCTGTAGCCGCCTTTAGTTTCTTTACAAGCAGTGGCATATCGCTCTCAAGAAAGCCCAAACGGTGCATACCTGTATCTATCTTAATGTGTATAGGGTGGTTCTTTACACCCGATGATGCAGTGTATTCAGCAAACTTGTCAAGCATTCTGAAACTGTAAATCTCAGGCTCAAGATTATATTTTATAAGCAGGTCAAATCATGCATTATTTGATCTACATTATTCCCGCGGCAATCATCATTCTGCTGCTTCTCACCTCGGGCTACATGAAAGCGCCCCCGGATACTGCATACATTATTTCCGGCATGGGGAAGAAGCGCAT
>JAZLHT010000079.1:0-6105 GCA_045616965.1 Candidatus Enterocola sp. | reverse complement strand
AGGAGGATGCATTCCTGCTGAAAAATGTGAAGAGTGTGTATGCAAGTGTTGTGCCTTCATCTCAGTCTTCTTTGTGTAAAACTGAATCTATAGACTTTAGTTTCAATGCTAATATAACTATTTTGACAATTTTCACAAAAGACGTTTTTTATTGTGATACACTTAATGTTATATTTCCATCAGAAACAAAGTATGAAACATTAAAACTTATCTCTAATTGGGATACTCCATTATGTGATATGAATATTCCTTCCAGTCCGGATTTGGATACCTTGCAGATTTCATGTTTTACATTCCCCTGCTTTAGTATAAAAAACGCAAAAAAAATGCGCTATATAATGTTAGGTGGGGATTTGCCTGCTAAGATAGATTTGAGTCAGTGTCCGAATTTAAATAATATAGACTTGTTTCAAACAATTCGAGGTACTCAAAAAAAATTCAAACTGATACTCTCACCGCAGGTATATTCCAAATATATAAATAAGGACCCAGATTTAAAAATTGTTTTGCCCCCTGATATGACTGTTGTTGCGTCTGCGGAATAGATTAAGACGGTATTCCTGATGGAAGTAGAAACTGTGCGGGTTATTAATGAATTAGTGAATGTGATTAGTGATTGAGAATTATGAAAAAAAGAATTTTCCTGATTTTTACAGTGTTGTTATTATGTTGGACCTACTATGGGCTTTACAGCATTGTTTATTAAGAAGAGTCTTAATTGGACAACGGACGGACACTATTATCTGTTTACCTATCTTGGAATGTTGATGGGAATGGATTATGCAACAGCAGAACAATATGGACGATGGGCGGAAGAACCAGATACGAAGGTTACAAATGCCGGAGATATGGAAGAAAACATCACCTGGTTGATTGGTAACCTGCAGCAACGGAATCATGCCCTTACAGGAGGTGAACATGGGGCAGAATTAGCTGCAACTGCGTATGCAATTACTCATTATCTGACAGGTGATAATCAGACATATCTATTTCATAGATTTGGGGATTGCTATGCACATTTAAACAATTCCAATGACTCAAAAGGTTTTGATAATGTTCCATTACAAGACTATATCGATGCATTTGAAAAATACATACAAAATAATTTCTCTTTTGTAATACCAAATACCGAACAATTAATGTCGGATGGTAAAATTATAACAATTCAACAGAATGAAATCATTTTGGAAAAACGGTATATAACATCTATTCCTCGTGAAAAGTTTATTCAAATGCTAATAAGAAAAATCTTAACGGCAGATTCTGAAGGAGGTCTAGAATCATCTGAAAAACAAAAGGCATATCAGTTTAGATATACTTCATATTCAGGTTTTGATTCATACTGGCAAAAAATATATGGAGAGTATGAGTATAAATATTCTGATATTGTTTCAGATTTGAAAAAATATCTGACACAGGCGAGACAAAATTCTTATAGGATGTATGGTTCTGACCAAGAAGGAATAATTGATAGTTGGTGCTCTTTTACATCAGGTCATAGTTATGATAGCAAATTTGGAGAAAACCCTGATGCCATTATAAGAAGAAAGGATTTATTCTCTTTATACACCCATCATTTATATCAATTGTTAAGCAAGATAGGAAAGATAAGCGGCACAAATGAAAATGATGTTTGTGATAAGATAAACAATATAGTCACCTGGGCATCAGATAAAGGTTTGAAAGACGCAAGACTTGATGGTATCTTCGCATTTGAAATTATGTGCCTGAATGAAAATATAGATCCAGAAAATGCTCATGGAAAGCAAGTTATTATACCTGTGAAGTATTTGAAAGAAGATGTGAAAAAATCAGATTGGAAAGTATACCTTTATTATACTATAGTTGCGAATTTTGATAAAGATTCAAAGGAACAACAAAATTTATTGGATAAATATATAAAAGATACTTATGGTTTAAAAATGATTTCCTCTAAATCAGAAGATGGAAAATCAATAATTCTTAAAATTGGGTAATATGGATGAAATAAATATTAAGCGGTTGACTTTGGTAGCATTAATATCATGGTTGGTATCTCTATTGTATATTTTTGCATTCCTGACTTATTATCCTGCTTATCACTTCAATAGGAAAATTGAATTTGATTTTTTTCTTTTGGTTATTTATATGGCATTTGGGTATGGTGAAGTTTTGATTATATATGCCATTGCAATTCTTATAATAAAATATATATCGTGTGTAGTTTTAAAAAGGATATTACATTTTGTATTATGGATTGTTATTTTTTCTTGTGTTGAATTTTATTTTATTGTAGAGCTTCTTCACATGAGAGATGCTATGGAATTAGTTGAATTTCTATTATACATTCCTCCTTTCCTCATAAAAATCCTATTTTATATCTACTATAAATACAAAGAGAAACAAGATAATAAGAGAACGCAATTACCATCCAAATAATAACTGCTTACGCAGAGAAACTGACAAAATATTGTCATTTATAATGATTTGAACAAATTTAAAACATAAAAACAAAACAGAAATGAGCAAAACAATTTTAAGAGCAGTTATTCTATTAGTGGCAGGTACTGTGCTGCTGTGCGGGTGTGAGAAGAAGAAGGAGGACACACCCAAACCGAATCCCCCAAAAGTCAACAGCTCTGTTGAGTTTGAGCATAAAGTAATAAAGTGCAAGATTCTGAATCCGGTAAAAATTAATGTGTATATAGATCACATTATTGTGAAAAATCCTGCTTCCAAAGGTATAAAGTTTCAATCTAGCAATCCGTCCGTTTTGTCAGTGACGGATCAGTGTGTGATAACGCTTCAGAAAAGGGATTCGGCGTTGGTTTATCTCACACTGGAGGATAATGACAAGATATACAGAGACACACTGCGGGTATTCTCTTATCTGCCGTCAAAAATGGAATCATATTATATAATGAAGGGTTTTGATTTGAACAGAGACAGCTGCATGTCAGACTATGAGATGTCAAGGATAGAGGAGGTTGACAAGTGGTATCAGGAGGATGCATTCCTGCTGAAAAATGTGAAGAGTGTGTATGCAAGTGTTGTGCCTTCATCTCAGTCTTCTTTGTGTAAAACTGAATCTATAGACTTTAGTTTCAATGCTAATATAACTTCTTTAACAATAATCGCTACAAGAGAAATACATCCTTGTGATTCACTAAATGTTATTTTTCCAACAGAAACAAAGTATAAAACATTGAAAATTTTATCTGATTGGTTTAATCCATTATGTGATATGAATATTCCTTCCAGTCCGGATTTGGATACCTTGCAGATTTCAAGTTTTTCTTTTTCCGACTTCAGTATTGATAGCGCAAAAAAAATGCGCTATATAATGTTAGGTGGGGATTTGCCTGCTAAGATAGATTTGAGTCAGTGTCCGAATTTAAATAATATAGACTTGTATCAGGGATACCATGGACCTCAAAAGGAAATCAAATTGATACTCTCACCGCAGGTATATTCCAAATATATAAATAAGGATCCCGATTTAAAGATTGTGTTGTCCCCTAATATTAACGTTGTTGAGTCTAAGGAATAGGTTAAGACAATAGTTCTAATGGTGGCAAGAACAATGCAGGTATTAACGAATTAGAGAACGTAATTGAAGCTAAATAATATGAAAAAGGGAATTTTCCTGATTTTTACAGTGTTGTTATTATGTTGGACCTACTATAGGCTTTACAGCATTGTTTATTAAGAAGAGTCTTAATTGGACAACGTCACTATCCGCCAATGCTGGTCTGGAGCACAATCAATATCAGCGTGCTATAGCAAACGCAAGAACATCATTATCGTACACACTGAAAAAACATCATAGGTTTACGCTTAACGCCATCGGTCAGTATCAGTGGATAGTTGATGCGGAAGATGTATTCAGATTCAGTTCAACGTTGGCATACGCATATACATTTTAAGTGATTCAATGTATTTTTTTGTAACTTTGCTCGCTATATGCTAACTTTTTTGTAACTTTGTTGCTATTATGAATAAAATAATTGTTTTTTTAAAGACACACCCCATACTAAAGCATATAGTATATATAATCCTAACCTCGATTCTATTGGTTTTGGTTATAGCAATATTTCTTGGCTTGTACACAAATCATAACGGACGTTTAAGTGTACCTGACGTATGTGGTATGCGTGTTGAGAGTGCCGCTAAACTACTGGAGGGCAAGGAATTATTGTATAGTGTCATAGATTCTGTATATACAAATGACGTACCTAAGGGATTCATAGTGGAGCAAGATCCTGTGGCTGGCAGTATAGTGAAAAGTGAACGAAAGGTATATCTTATAATAAATTCATATACAGACCGTACCATACCTATGCCTAACGTAAAGGATATATCGTTACGTCAGGCTATTACCATATTAGAGGCATCGGGTCTCAGAATAAAAAGAATTACGTATAAGCCAAGCGATTATAAGGATTTGATACTTGGAACGTATTGTAACGGAGAGGAAATTTCAGAGGGCGTATTATTACCTGACAAATCAGCCATTGAACTATATGTAGGTAATGGAGAGGGAGAAAAAGACTCAATTAAAGCAGCCATTGATTCATTGGTTTATAGAGAGATTATTGAAGGAGAAGAATTATAATTCCCCCGATGATAAGTGAAGAAGAGATATTTGACTATATGCAGGACGATGAGTCCGATGAGCGCTATGAGCATTTCCGTTTTACGGCAGACCCTGGTCAGACGCTGATAAGGCTTGATAAGTTCCTTACAGACAGGATTACAGGTGCTTCCCGTAATCGTGTGCAGATGAGTGCCGATGCAGGTAACATTGAGGTTAACGGAGTTCCGCAGAAATCATCATATAAGGTTAAGCCGGGCGATGTGGTTGCTATTATGTTCTCATATCCACCTAAGGATACCTCAATAGTGCCGCAGGATATACCGCTTGACATTGTGTATGAAGATGACTCGCTGCTTGTGGTAAACAAACCTGCCGGAATGGTTGTCCACCCCGGGCATGGGAACTTTGAAGGCACATTGCTAAATGCACTTGCTTGGCATTTTGGAGAGAGAGAGGCGTTTGATGCAGGAGATGACCGTTTAGGGCTGGTTCATAGGATAGATAAGGATACATCGGGGTTATTGGTCATAGCAAAAACGCCGTATGCCAAGACATTCCTTGCAGAGCAGTTCTTTAACAAAACGTCAAACCGTCTGTATAACGCACTTGTATGGGGAGTACCCGATAAAGAGGGAACTATAGTGGGGAACATAGGCAGAGACCCTAAGGACCGTCTTGCAATGACAGTGTTTCCAGAGGGCAGTGAGAACGGTAAACATGCCGTAACACATTACAGAGTGTTGGAGAGTTTTGGGTATGTATCGCTTGTGGAATGCAGGTTGGAGACAGGCAGAACACATCAGATTAGGGCTCATTTCAAACACATAGGTCATCCGTTGTTCTCTGATGAACGCTATGGTGGAGACAAGATTTTAAGAGGAACAACATTCCCAAAGTACCGTCAGTTTGTAGAGAATTGCTTTAAAATATGTCCAAGGCAAGCCTTGCATGCCAAGACTTTAGGCTTTGAACACCCTGAAACCCATGAACGCATGAATTTTGATTCTGCAATCCCTGAAGATATGCAGAATCTTATAGATAAATGGAGAGAATATATAAATAGTTGAAAGTGGAAAGTGGACAATGAGCACATTCCCGTCATCTCGAGCGAAGCGAGAGATCTTTAACTTTTAACTTTTAACTTTCAATTTTCAATTTTCAATTAATAATTATGGAATCCGTAGAATCAATTGTAGCAGGTAAGCTGCTTGAAATCAAGGCTGTTAAGTTGCAGCCGGAAAAGCCTTTCACGTGGGCATCGGGTTGGAAATCACCAATCTATTGTGATAACCGTCAAACCCTGTCGTTTCCGCAGGTTCGCTCTATTATCAAAATAGAGTTGGCTCGTATTATTCTTGAAAAATACCCCGATGCAGAGGCCATTGCAGGTGTTGCCACAGGAGCCATAGCAATGGGAGCGTTGGTGGCTGAGGAACTTGGATTGCCATTCCTTTACATCCGTTCCGCTAAGAAAGACCATGGAATGGAAAACCTTGTAGAGGGCTACATAGAGAGTGGTAAGAAAGTGG